>CAYUUT010000001.1:0-187737 GCA_964448095.1 uncultured Candidatus Saccharibacteria bacterium
AGGGTTCATTGAAAGCAGCAAGATTGAGTCTGTCAGCTGGGCCCCTTGATGACCGGCGTCGTCGGCCGAATAACCCACGATCAACACGTTTACCCGCCCATCGGCATCAGTTTTAAGCGAACCGCCGCGAGTCAAAGCTACCAGATTGGACGAACCGAACATAGTTTTGCTGGCGGCAGAGATATTACGCTCGTCCCAAACGCCGATAAAAATCGCCAATGCCAACACAATCGCTACTAAAATTAGCAACAGAAGAGCTACTTTCTTCTTGATGGAGCGTTTGGGCTTGTCGCTGGCTTTCTTAGGGGGATTAACGGATTCTGGCGGTACCTCAGCATGCCGGCTGGCGGTGACTGGACGGTGAACCGGTACGCGCTGCCGCTGGGTCGGAAGGGTGCGGTGGATATCAAAAGTTTTCGGGGCGTTTTTTTTAGGTGGTTCAGCCATAGCTTTCTATTATGCCGAAGGTAGTGAGATTGTGAAAACCGAACCTTTACCGGGAGCGCTCTTTACCTCTATAGCGCCGTTATGCAGGTCGGCAATTTTTTTGGCTAACGCCAGACCGAGACCATAGCCGCTAGCATCGGTTTTACTGCGGGAATGGTCGGCCCGGTAGAAACGCTCGAAAATATGCGGCAGATCTTCGGGCTTAATGCCCTGGCCTTCGTCTTTAATATTAAGCCGCACTCGCTTATCGCTGGCGGAGGAATCGATTTTAACCTCGCTGCCGCGGGGGCTGTATTTGATAGCGTTATCCAGCAAAATTACCAATAAATCTACCAGGTGTTGATGGTTGCCGCGGACAGTTAAGTCTTTGGCGGTACTACTTATCTTAGTTTTTCTAGCAGCGGCCATCTTAGCTACCCGTTCGGTGGCCTGGCTAACGATATCTTTAACGGACACGGCCTGTTGCAGGTCTTCGGAGCTGTCGCTCGCCCGGGTGAGCTTTAATAGGCCTTCTGAGAGGGCGCGCAGTTTAGCAACTTCCTCTAAGTTGCTCTTTAACAGGCCTACGGCCTCCTCTTTGGTTAGCGCCGGGTCGCGCAGGGCAACCTCTATCTCGCTCTGCATGGCGGTTAACGGCGTACGCAGCTCGTGGCTGGCATCGCCGGCAAAGCGTGATTGGGATTCGAGAGATTCCTCAATCGGCTTGAGTGTGCGCCGAGCCAGGGCGTAACTGGCGGCCCCACCCAGCAGCAAAACCAACAGGTTAAAAAGAAACAAGTTTGAGCGCAAGTGGCTTTGGTCCTGATCCAACTGCCGTAAACGCAAATTGGAGTAATTAGTGATGTCGGTTGGGCCTAAAAAGCCGTTGAAATAGCCAATCTGGCGGCCAACGTTCCTATCTAAATCAGTACTCGATACATGGTATAGCGCGACACTTGTACCAATAGACAGCGCCATAATAATAATCAAATACCAGCCGGTCAGCTTCAGCGCGGCCGAATGGAACATATCTTTCATCTCAAGCTTCCAGTTTATAACCAAAACCGCGCAGCGTCTTTATCAATTCCGGCTTTTTAAAGGGTTTGTCGATTTTATTGCGCAGGTAGCCGATGTAAACTTCTACGGTGTTGGGTAGGATATCGGCGTCGAAATCCCAAACGTGGGCGATAATGTTGTCCTTGGACAGCACCTGGCTGGGGTTGCGCATCAGGTATTCCAGCAGGGCGAACTCTTTGGCGCTGAGCTCGATGACTTTGCCTTGGCGGCTAACTTTATAACTTAGTGTGTCCAGCGACAGATCGCCAACCTCTAAGACCGTACCTTTGGCTTCGGCTGGGCGGCGCAGTAGCGCCCGAACTCGGGCCAGCAGTTCCTCGAAAGAAAACGGCTTTATCAAGTAGTCGTCGGCGCCGGCGTTCAGACCTTGCACCCGATCGCGCACCTGATCCTTGGCGGTCAGCAGGATTATTGGTGTGTGGATGCCTTTGGCGCGGATCTCCCGGCAAATATCCAAGCCTTCCACGCTGCCTGGCAGCATGCGGTCGATAATCATTACGTCGTAGGTTTCGTTGAGCGCCGACCCTAGGCCTCCGTCGCCATCATATTCCACGTCTACGGCGTAGCGTTCCTGCTCTAAGCCGCGCTTGATGGCGCCGGCGATTTTGTGTTCGTCTTCTATAACTAGGATTCTCATATACTTATATCTTACCCCAGCCGCCTTAGAGCTACCTGAGAAAGCCGGGACTAGGAGCATAGAGTACAATAAAATTAAATGACTAAAATAAAAGAGCCACTGGCCCGAATTATCGGCATTGCCGGAACGATCGCTTGCTTGGCGCTATTCCTCCGCTCGCCGAGTTTCCCCACCCCCGACAAATTGATTGTTTTTTTGTTTTTTGTGTTTCTGATTTTTCACCAGGCGGCCGAGATGTTAAAGCGGCTGTTGCCCTTCGTGGTTATGATATTGGTTTACGAGTCCTTCCGCAGTCTGGTGCCCAAGCTCAACAACCACGTCAATTACACACTGGCGCCGCACTTTGATCGCCTGCTGTTTGGTAAATTGCCAGTTATTTATCTGCAAGCTTGGCTGTGGAAAGGTCATACCAGCTGGTATGACGTGGTACTGTACATCCCCTATCTGTTATTTTTCGCAATCCCGTTGGCCCTGGCGATTCTGATTTGGAAAACCCGCGATAAACACTATTGGCAGGTGGTCACCGCCTATATGCTAACGTTCTTCGCGGCCTTTGTGACGTTTTTGCTGTTTCCGGCGGCGCCGCCGTGGCTAGCCAGCCAAAATCACTATATTCCGCACATTGTAAGAGTCTCCAGCTACGTCTGGGCTAGTATGGGAATCCATAACTTTCCGTCGCTTTATAATCATTTGTCAGCCAATCCGGTAGCCGCTGTGCCCAGTCTGCACTCGGCCTGCGCCACGCTGTTTTCGCTGATTGTATTCAAACTGTATGGCCGGCGCTGGGGAGCCTTATCGCTAATCTATCCGGTTCTGATATATATTGGCGTGATCTACGAGGGCGAACACTACCTATTTGACGTCCTGACCGGTATTGTCTATGCGGTCGCGGCCTATCTGGCAGCACCGTACGTGACCACCTGGCTAAAAGACCGAGTGGGCGCCGCCAAAAAACCTGCCCGCTCTAAATAAGAGTGCTCCAGTAGTACCAGAAACGCTTGAGAATCAGCGCGATAATTATCAAAAACCAAGCAAGCAGGATGTCAGCGTGATGGCGCTGGGCAAAAGCCACCACACCGCCAAGCTTTTTGGGTGTCTTGATGTTCCCCATGCGCAAATTGTAAAGGGTCGTATACCAAAACAACGGCCCGGTCATAGCCCAAATAACCATGCAGAATAGGCACAGTGCGCCAATGCGGTACAGAGTCTGGAACTGCAGCCAGGTCATGAACAGAAAGGCGAAAGTTAGTCCAACTTGGACCAGCTGCCAGAACCAGTGTTTGAATTTGCCTCCGGCGAGCATGGCAACACCGATAGTTACGATTGCGGCGTAACCGGCGAGTCCGATGAACTCGTTAGGTATTCCGAAGGCGTGTGCCTGGTTGCTGTCCGCGACGTTAGTGCAGCTTAAGATTGGGTTTAGGTTACAGACAGGTACAAAATGTGGATTTTTGAGATGGTCAAAAACCTCTGTTGTCAGCGCAGCGGCTGCCATCAAAGTAATCGCTCCGCAAATAATTAAAATCCACGGGAAAACTCGTTGCAACGTCCACTCTTTAGAACCAGTTTCGGCCTTTGCCATATCTTATCTGACAGTTTAGCATAGGCAATTATTTCTTAGATATGGCGATTAGTTATAAAATAAGCACGATGGCTAAGCGCCAAACCAAAAAGCCTAAAAAAGCTAATAATCAGAAAAAACTAACGCAAAAACCGCTGCTAAGCCTAGGGTTAGTAATTATCGCTATGGCACTATATCTGGGGGTAGTTTGGTTTTATATTACCCAGAGTTATCAAAGCCAACCCCTGCAAAGCGGCCATTTGGCTTCGGCGCAGGCTTTCAGCGACCCGGACTATAGCAAAAGTTTAGATCTGCGAATTGCCGCCAAAGCCAGTTATCCGTCGGCGGCCATCCAGGAAGTCAAAGATCTGGGCATAGACGGGGGTGTCGATACCCAGACCGTTAGCTTTGTTGTGACTACTGACCACTTGAACGAGTACGGCTTAATGACCACGCCAACCGGGGCAGTTCCTTCCGGCGGTTGGCCGGTAATTATCCTCTGCCATGGCTATTACAACCCCGACCAGTACACTACGGAGACTGGATACATGGCCGATATGGATTTTTACAGCCAGCACGGCTTCGCGGTGATTAAACCCGATTACCGCGGCCAGGGCCTGTCCAAGGACCAAGGCAGCCCCGACGGCGCGTACTATTCAATGGCCTATAACACCGATGTAATGAGCCTGATCTCAGCGGTCGATCAAACTTCGTATCTCAACAAGCACGATGTCAATCTCTGGGGCCACAGCATGGGGGCTTACATTGCGCTGCGGGCGGCAGTACTGTCGCCATCGATTAAAAATGTAATTTTGTTGTCCGGGCCGGTTGGCACACCCCAGGATATGTACAGCGACTACATGGCGATTTCCGATCAAGATAACCCGGTAGCTCTACGGCTGCGCGATAGTGCGCTGCTAAAATACGGCACGCCGCTGAACAATCCCAAATTCTGGGATACTACGGCGCCAATCGACTACCTGGACCACCTGAGCGCCAATGTCCAAATCAACGTCGGCTCAGCTGACCAGACAGTGCCACCAAAATTTTCCGCCGAGCTGGACAATGCCCTAAACAAACTCAACAAAAGCCACCAATACTACGTTTATGCTGGCGACGGCCATAGCTTGAGCGATGAACTGCCAACTATTTGGCAGCGCTCGCTGGCGCTGTTGGCGCCGGGAACTCAATAGCTGGCGAACAATGCCCGACGCTTTTCGTTGACCGAACGAGCCCATTTATCGGGACGGCTCAAGCCGCTACCGCTGGTAAACGATTTGTACAAGACAGTGATACCAATCAGCAATACCAGACCGACTCCGGTAATTAAAAAATTCTGAATGAAATTGGTCTGCGGTGGAATAAGATACATCTTTAAACCAAAAATAATAAAGGCGTGGAAGGTATATACCAGTAGACTGTTGCGGCCCAGTAGCTCCAAAACGCCGTAGCTATAGTGCTTAATCTCCTCCTGGTAGCGGCTAACCAGTAAGAACATGGCGCTAAACCAGAAACAGAACAGTACTACTCGCAGCGGTCCCATCGTCCATTTTTGAGCGTATACCCAGATATCGTAATTGTAGTTATTCCATGTATAAGTGACGTGACGCAGCCAAGGGGTCAAATTACCGTAAAGATGATTCAAAAGAGAAAGCAGATAGACACTCAAGTAACTGGCAGCAAAAGTTATAAAGGCCACCGCGTAAACCCATCGTTCTAAATAGTGTTGAGTTTTTGGCTTCAGGTTCTGTAGCCAACGCTTAAGCTCCTGCCAGTAGAAGCCGATGATTATACCGCCATTGAAAATTAGCTGCCAGGACCAGGTAAAACCCTGACCGCGGAAATGCCAGGCGACCAACATGCCAGCTAAGGCCAACCACCATTTTTTCTTGGCCACTAAAAAGAAAACAAACGGCGCTATCAGCATTAGAATCGCGAAACGCACCAAAAAGTCGCCCCAGCCATAGGTAAAGCGCATCAGCAGAGCCTGCTCAATGTAGTGATGCCAAGGGAAAGGCTCAGGGAGGGCATCTTTAATCGGAATATGGTGGGTAAATTCGACCCAGGCCACAAATAGAAGCGTCAGGCTAACGCCAACGGCCCACAGTTCGGCGCCCCGCCGCCACATTCTCAGAAAAATATACTTCATGCCCAGATGCAAACGGCGTTTGTAAATCATGCCAATTAGCAGACCAGAAAGGAAGAAAAAGCCCTCGGCGGCCGAGACCCACAACCGGCCTTTTCCAGTAAGGAAATCCCAGCCGTTTGGATAAAGTTCTACATGGTCAATCATAATTACAATCAAGAAAAAACCGCGCATCAAGTCAAAGGCGGCAATGCGTTCGGTCTTACCCTGCACCGCTACGTCGGCCTCTGTTACTTGTGCTTGGCGGCTCACGCGCTGGCCTCGGCTAGCTCACGCAACTTACTTATCTTAGTCTTGCCCATGGACGTCCGCGGCAGGCTTTTCAGATTGATTATCTTATCCGGGCGCCAAGCGTACATCAAGTCAGTTTTGCAGTAGTCCCTGATTTCTTGCTGGCTGATATCGCCGACTACAAAATAAATCAGCTCGTCGTTGGGCTGGCCGGGCGTTTGGCGTCCCATAACGTAAATCGCCTTAATTTTGGGATTTTTATACATCGCCCACTCCACGTCGCGGGGCGAAATAGTCTGACCGAATTTACGGATGCGCTCCTGCTTGCGACCTTTCAAAAAGACATGACCGTCCTTAAGCTCGCCCAGGTCGCCGGTATTCCACCAACCGTCCTGGCTATAGTTGGCGCGGGTCGCCTGCGGATTATTATAGTACCCCGGGAAAATCCCAGGTGACTTAATCGTAAGTTCACCGTCGGCGTTCAAGCGCAGTTTGACTCCGGGCAAAAGCCGCCCGGGCGTGCCACTCAGGCGCTCATTCAGCCGGTTAGCAGCTATGCGGCCGGTTTCTGACGATCCATAGGTTTCGATGATACGCACGCCGTAGCGTTTCTTAAATTCAGCGGAGGCGGCCGGTGGCAGCGGGCCGCCTCCGGATATAAGCAGCCTCACGCCGGACAAATCACGATGCTGGCCTTTTAGCTCGAGGATTTTCATATAGGCCAGCGGTATGTGCGTAAACAAGGAAATCCGGCCAGATAGCAGTTCCTCTATAATTTCTTCGGCGTTAAATGACTGCTGGCGCAGATAAATTGTATTCCCGTGGTAAAGCGCGCCGGCTAGACCCATAACCAGGCCATACCAATGCGACAACGGCAGTGTTAGCAACATGGTGTCGCTGGCCGTCCACTGCCAAACCTCAGAACAGACTTTAATGTTCCAAAGATGATTGGCATGAGTATTGGGCACGGCTTTGGGCTTTCCGGTGGTGCCGGAAGTGAATGTCAAACTGGCAATCTGCTGGTCGGCTGGCAGCCGCAGAGCTGCACCTGCTTGCTCAGCGTGCGCTAGCAACTGGTCGTACATAACTACTTTTGCCTTGGGCGAAGTAATCTGGTCGCGGTATCGCTCATCGGTAATAATCAACTTGGGCGGGATTTGCTTGATAATGGCCTCCAGCTCCAGTTGCTTGTAAGCCGGGTCTAGCGGCATGGCGATGTGTCCGGCGCGCAGTATCGCCAAATAGGCGATGATAAACTCCGGCGAATTAGTCAGCAGGATATCCACGACCTGTTGGTCCGAGGATTCGAGGTTGGCGATAAAATAGCGGCTGGCTCGCTCCACTTGTGAGGCTAGTTCTCCCCAGCTAAGCGTCCGGCCTTCAAAAATGATTGCCGGCTTATCCGGCGTCTGCTGGGCGTGCCAATCCAAATAATCTGTTAAATGAGTTTGATTGTTCAGAACTACTCCTGGTTAATTCGTTGCCTCGAGTTTATATTATACAAGTCTGGCTGAAAGCAAACTGGGAGTTATCTAGCGATCTGCAAGCAATTTGCTGGCCATATGGTGTAATCTTCAACTCACTGCTTTCTTCATGAGTGCGGCGATCTTGGCTTCTTCGGCAGGAGTTAACTCTGTTAGCGCGTAGACGATTGGCCATAAGTTGCCTTCGTCCAGTTTTGCTGCATCGTTAAAACCGAGCGTCATATAGCGCTCGCCAAACTTCTTGGTACTGCGGAAGTAACAGATTATCTTATTGCCATTGCTATATGCGGGCATTCCGTACCAGGTTCTAGGCATAAGAGCTGGGGCATTAGCCGTGATGATGGCATGGAGCTTCTCGCCCATGGTACGGTCCGGCTCCGGCATGTCGGCGATAGCTTTGAGCACTGCGGCCTCACCATCGTCTTTCTTAGCTGGATTCTTATCAGTTTTCGCCACTAATTGCATTATAACAAAAAGACTTCCTAGGAAGTCTTTTTGTCGTATCTAAGTAATTCCTACTTAAGACTGGTTAGATGCCTCAGACCAAATAACACCAACACAGCCATGACAGCAGCACCGGCAAGAGCGGCAATGGCGGCATACTGAGCAATCTGGCCAAAAGTCCAGTAGGCATAGGCGTCGCCAAGCAGTAAACCTCGCAAGGTTTCGCCCTGGAAAAGCGTTTGGGCTTCTTGTTTTAATTGAGCGTTTGTGGGGTCTGCTAAGGAAGCAGAACTAACCTGTGCATAGGTTTGCCCGCCAGCCACTTCGCCCAGATGAACCGCTATAAAATTATCGGCGTAAACTTTAGCCTGCTCGCCGTTTAGCAGTTGTTCGCCGGCGTACTTATTCATTTGGGTCTGATCGGCCGCCGGCAATGCCGCGATGGCCGGACTGCCCTTTGGCGGGAAATATATCTTTTGAGCGGCTAGCTCAGTGGTCACGCTGCTTTTTGCGAAATCATAGGCGTGCCAGGCCAGTCCGCCTATCGCCAGAAGCACTAACGTCATAGCTACACCGAGCAGCACGAATACCTTATCAATTGTTTTTCTATCTGATTTTGCCATATTTAATCCTTCTGTCTTTTTATCACTAGCAGTATAGCATCATATCTGAGAGCTTTCTGTGAGTCGGATTTCATACAAACTCTCAGAAGCTTGGCTGCCCTTAGTAGATGTACTCCACAACCCAATAATTTATCCAGAGATCTAAGATTAACCGGGGATTCTAAATTGTGAAGCTAGTTTAATGGCTCCAAGTACAGCATTCCTGTCTGAAGCAGCAATAATTGATGGTAGCTCCGTGTAATTATTAACTAGACTCTTAATCCTTCTGGTAGTTTCGCCAACAAGGCCGCCATGCTTCATTACTCCGCCGCCCAGAATAATAAGCTCCGGATTCAACACCATCATCAAACTACTCACGCCCTCGGCCAGGTATTGTGCCTCTAAATCCCACCGGAAGGGGTCGATGACTTTTTCTGCTTTCTCACCAGCTCTGTCTTCGATAGCGGGCCCAGAGGCCAAGCCTTCAAAACAATCACCATGATATGGACAGACTCCGTCAAACGGGTCCTGTATAAAATCGTGTGGAATAAAAATATGTCCCATTTCGGAGTGCTTCTTTTCATGATGCAGTTCACCTTTTATCATGAAGGCTCCGCCAACACCAGTGCCAACAGAGACATATAGGAAATCATTATAGTCTTTTGCCGGTCCATAGAAATATTCACCCAACGCCGAACAGCCCACATCGGTCTCTATAGCAATAGGCACACCTAGAGCTTCTAGCATTTTTCCTATATTTGTATTGGCCCAGCCCTGCTTGGGCGTGTTGGTCACATAGCCGTAGGTGCTCGAGTCTCTATCTAAATCGACTGGTCCAAATAATCCTATACCCAGAGCCGTGATAGGGTGACTACTTTTAAAGAACCTGGTTAATTTATCAAAAGTTTCGCTAGGGGTCGTTGTCGGAATTTCCTGGTAGCCCAATATTTCGCCTGACTGCTTGCCTATAGCGCAAATAAACTTAGTTCCGCCAGCTTCAATTCCCCCAAATAGTTCTTCCATCTTATGCATGAATAATATCAGAGACCCAGATAATACCTGAACTGCTTATGCCTGGCTGCCCTTAGTGGACGTACTTCGCAACCTTTAATTATTTGGATTGCCAGCCGCCAGGCACTCGGACGTCCGGATCTTTTAGGGATTTAGAGTAAGACTCCGGCCCTTCAAACTTGACGGCTGGTGCCGCAATAACTGCCTTTGAACCGGAATCGCCTTGGGCTTGGACTCGGAATTCTACCGGGCTGGGTCCGATTCGGAGTAAGATTTTTCCGGCATCGATCGGATTCATCGGCTTGCTTTCCGTCCATTCATTGCTGCCAGGTACTTCAAATCCGACGATAATATCTTTAGCGTCGGCAGGTACCTGAGTATCAGCGATTATTACCTCGTGCCAATTTATAGGATCGCTGCCATATGCGTGAGGATCGCCGGGATAAGCGCGGCTGTCGGTGGCCGGAGATGTTTTAAGCGAGTTGCCGCCACAGCCGGCAGCAAAAGCAGCTAACATACCAACCGTGGCACATAGGGCTAGTAAGTTGCGTCTATTTGCTAAACTCTCGCTCATTTAATTATTGTTATCCTCGTATCTAGTTAATGCAAGCATAAGCATAATGGCTGGGGAGGAGGGATTCGAACCCCCGAATGCCAGTACCAAAAACTGGTGCCTTACCACTTGGCCACTCCCCATCACACGTATGCATCGCGCTGTCTAAGCCGGGCAAAGCTCGCCGTTGCTCGACACTTCCTTGTATCGCATCCAAATGCGTATCCATGGATTATTGTAGCAAATCTCATATCTGTTTTACAGATGAGTCACAACGTTCTATAATTGACCCCCAGAAGTATGTCTAAAATAGCTAAAGATCCGGCAGACTATATACTGCCGCTTGACATTAACGGCCTTTCCGGCCGAATGCTGCGCCTCCCGGATTACAATAAGCAGGATCGGGAGATTCTATTCATATATGGCCAGCATTCGAGCCTGGAACGCTGGTGGGGATTTCTGCAGGAGTTCAACAAGTTTGGTAGCGTAACGGCGCCAGATCTACCCGGCTTTGGTGGCATGACCAGCATGTATAAAATTGGCCGGGACGCCTCAGTCGATAGTTTAGCTGACTACTTGGCGACATTTATAAAGTTACGCTACAAAAACAAGAAGGTGACGATTTTCGGCATGAGCCTAGGCTTTGTAATCGTGACGCGCATGCTCCAGCGCTATCCGGAACTGACTAAAAAGGTCGACTTGCTTATAAGCGTGGTCGGGCCAGCCCATAAAGATGATTTCATTTTCTCACGCAACCGCCGGCGTTTCTATGCCTGCTTTAGCTGGTTCTTTTCTAGGCGCTGGCCGGCATTTATGTTCCAAAGCATCTTTCTGCAGCCGTTCTACCTACGGCGGGTTTATAAGCATTCCCGGTTCGCCAAAGAAAAGTTTGCGGAAATGTCTGGTGATGAATTTAAGCGAACCATGGACATGGAACTACATCTTTGGAAAATCAACGATATCCGGACTCAGATGAAAACCAACAATGAAATGATGACTCTCGATAACACTAAAAAAAGAATTGACCTGCCGGTCTGGCACGTAGCTTCGAAGGTTGATCGCTATTTTAACCACGTCCGGGTCGAGGAGCATTTTAGAAAGATTTTTAACGACTTTCATATTTACTACACTAAGGACCCCAACCATGCGCCGACAATTATTGCCGACGCCAAAGCAGCTGCGCCATTCATCCCCGATGGAATTCGCCGAGAATTACGTCGTAACAGCAAGCGAAGCAAATAAAGGTATAATGGCTAGATTGTGAAAATCGCACTCGTCTGCCCCTTTAATATGTTGGATCACCCCGGTGGCGTACAGCAGGTGGTGATTCACTTATATCTGGGTCTTAAGAAGCGGGGCCATGACGTCAGGGTCATAACCCAACGCCCGACGAGTTTTAAGGGCGAAGTTCCGCGAGACTATATCTTGCTGGGGATAACCCGCAAGTTCAAGGGCGGCTTAGGCACTGAGGGTGGCTGGGGCATGCCGGCGGACAGCGAAGAAATTGTCCGTATTTTGGAAGAGGAAAAATTTGACGTTATTAATTTTCATGAGCCTTGGATGCCGATGTTGGCCTGGCAGATGGTTAAGCACTCTAAGGCGGCGCACGTTGGGACTTTCCATGCCAATTTGATGGATACGGCGGCCGGAAAATCGTGGACGATTTTCCGGCCTTATGGCGTGCCGCTGCTTAAGAAAATGGATGTTTTTACGGCTACCGGCCCGGCGTCGGCGGGAATGTTAATCGGCAAAGCCGATATGAAGTCTTCCCGCCAACGTCAACTTATAGAAAACATCAAATACATTCCTTGCGGCGTAGAGATGAGTGATTTTAGACCGCCAAAAAAACGTCTGCCTTTGAATGGCCCGGACACCAAGACCATCGTCTACGTCGGCCGGCTGGAAAAGCGTAAAGGTGCCGACTGGCTTATAAAAGCTTTCACTGAGCTGGTCAAAGAGATGCCCAATGCCCATCTGATTATTGCTGGCTCTGGTCTATGGGCCAATAAACTCCGGCAATACGTCAGGTTGAATGACATTACTAACGTGGTGTTCGCCGGCTATGTAAGCGATGACGAGAAGCGCCGGCTGATAGGCAATGCCGATTTGGCCTGCTTCCCTTCGCCCTACGGTGAAGGCTTTGGCATCGTGCTGCTGGAGGCTATGTCCATGGGCACACCCGTGGTCGCTGGCAATAATTTGGGCTACGCGACAGTTCTAAAAGGTCACGGCCGTCTTGGTCTGGTAGATCCACAGGCTACGACCGATTTCGCCAACCGCTTAGCGGCTTTCTTGCAGGATGAACCCTTACGACAGACGATGAGCCACTGGGGTTTAAGAGAGGTGAGACAGTACGATTATCCAAAGATTGTCGCCCAGTACGAGGCCGTTTATAAAGAAGCCATTGCCCTGAAGAATAAGCCCAGCCAGGCAACAAAGAAGAAAGATGCTAAAGAACAACACAAAACTATCCGTAGGCTTTTTGTTCGACGACACGCTTGATAGTAACGACGGTGTCGCTCAGTACGTTAAAGTCTTGGGCAAGTGGTTAGTCGACCACGGGCACCAGGTTACTTATTTAGTTGGGGAAACCAAAATGCGCAGCTGGGCTGGTGGCCAAGTTTATAGCATGGCCAAGAACCAGCGAGTCAGTTTTAATGGTAATCGTTTAAGCATACCGCTGCCGGCAAAACGCCGCCGGATTAAGCAGGTGTTGGCTGAAAATACATTTGATGTTCTGCACGTCCAGGTCCCTTATTCACCGTTTATGTCTCAGAAGGTAATTAAAGCCAGCGCTGACAACGTGGCGATTGTGGGAACTTTCCATGTCTTTCCAGCCGGCCGGCTGGCGCGTTTTGGCTCGGTATTCCTGCGGGTGATGTATGCTGCCAGTTTACAGCGTGTAACTCCCATGCTGGCGGTTAGCGACGCGGCGTCTGACTTCGCCAAGCAAAGCTTTGGTCTTCAGACTAAAGTCCTCCCTAATGTAGTGGAGCTAGACAGGTTTAAAGATCAGGCGCCGAGAAACAACAAGTCACCGCGCATTGTGTTTCTGGGCCGTTTGGTCGAACGCAAAGGCTGCCGGCAACTATTGTCGGCCTTCAAGTTACTGCACGAAGCTATGCCGGAGGTTCGGCTGGTTATTGCCGGCGACGGGCCGCTGCGGCCAAAACTCGAACGTTTTGTGCAGAAAAATAAGTTGAAAGATTCGGTGGAGTTCCTAGGCTTTATAGACGAGAATGACAAACCAAAAATACTGGCCGGCGCTGATGTTGCCTGCTTCCCTTCGCTTTACGGCGAGAGTTTCGGCATCGTCCTGATAGAAGCAATGGCGGCCGGCGCCGGGGTAGTCCTGGGCGGCGACAATCCCGGTTACCGGAGTATTTTGGGTGCTCAGCCCAATCTATTATTTAACCCCGGGGACGCTGACCAATTGGCGTCAAAGCTACGCACGATGCTTACCAATAAAAAACTGGCCGGCAAGCTGCACGATTGGCAGCAAATGGAGGTCAAAAAATATGATGTGAACAATGTCGGCCCGCGGATAGTAGCTGTCTATATTCAGGCGATTGCTAAAATTCGTCCTAAAGGCGATAATTAAAGTCATGCGACCGGATAACCACGTGACCGTGAATGTTACTAACCGAACTATCATACGCGCAATCCTGTGGGCGACGGCAGTAATCCTGGCTTACCATTTCGTCGGCCGCGCCGAGCACATCCTAACCCTTATCTTCATCTCATTCTTCCTAACTTTGGCCTTAAATCCAGTGGTGAGCTGGCTCACCCGGCGGCTTAAGATTGCCAGCCGCGCCCGCGCCACAGCCGTCTCCTACCTGTTTATCGTAGTCGTGCTAGCCGGTTTCTTCACGCTTATCATACCGCCATTGGTTAATCAGACACGGACCTTCATTCAAGATGTGCCTACTATTGTCAGCGATTTTCAGACCCAGAATTCGGGGGTTGCCCGCGCTGCAAGACGTTATCACGTTGACCAGCGTTTGGAAGACGCCGCTCATGATTTTGCCTCTAAATACAGTAATTTTGGTAGTACCGTACTGGACACTACCAAGCGGGTAATCGGCGCTCTGATCTCGGTCCTGATAGTTATCGTCATGACCTTTATGATGCTGGTAGAGGGGCCGAGGTGGTTCGCACTGCTAATCAGTAATTTGCCTAAGCGCAATCAAGCCAGATACCGCAAAACTGCCCAAAGAATGGCCAAGACTGTCAGTGGCTTTGTGATTGGCCAAGTAATCCTCGCCACAATCGCTGCCAGTGTCTGCCTAGTCGCTCTGGAAATAGCCAGTAACGTGCTTGGTGTATCCGTGAATCCGGTAGCTCTGGCGGGTATCGTGGCCCTCTTTGGCCTGGTACCAATGATTGGCAACCCACTTTCCTCAGCCACGGTAATATTGGTTTGCTTGCTGAATTCACCCACACTGGCGGTAGTGATGCTAATCTACTTCGTTGTCTATTACCAAATAGAGAACTACACTCTGCAACCTTATATTCAATCACGCCAAAACGAGTTGACACCACTGCTGGTCTTTATCTCGGCATTAGTGGGGATAGAAGTGGCCGGCGTCATCGGCGCCCTGGCGGCGATACCGGTTGCCGGCTGTATCAAGATTTTGCTGGAAGATCGATTGAGACAAAATCGGCCCAAAGAAACTGCTTCTTAAATTCGCGCCCAAACCGCGCCGTTGTCGGTGTCTCTAATCTCTATATCCTGAGCAGCTAGCTGATTACGCAGCTCATCAGCTTTAGCCCAATCCTGGTCTTCTCTGGCCTTATTGCGTTGGGCGATAAGTTCTTTTTGCTCGCCAGTTATATCATTCCGCCCTGACAAACCCAGACCCAGTAAGTTATCTAAGAATTCTAAAATTCCTTGGGTGGGCGCGGCCTTATCGATTGTTTCATTTAGGGCAGCCAGCGCTTTGGCTGCATTAAGATCGTCATAAACCGCATCTTTAACCGAACCTTGCAGCTGGGCTTCTGCCTCAGCGGATATCTGCTCCTGGGCTGGCTGGTGAACTTGGTCGGCCCAAGCTCTTAAGGAATTCAAGTTGGCCTGGGCGGCTTCAAGCGATTCCCAGGTGAAGTTTAACTGGCTGCGGTAGTGCGACTGAAGGGCCAACAGCCTGAAAGCCAGTGGGTCGATATCTTTCTTGATGATGTCGTCGAGCGTGTAAAAGTTATTAAGGCTTTTGCTCATCTTTTTACCGTCAACCAGCAAATGCTCTCCGTGTACGAAAACTTTGGCTAAATCAACTCCTTTGGCTGCTCTGCTTTGAGCTATCTCATTCTCATGATGCGGGAACATAAGGTCAACGCCGCCGGTGTGAATGTCGAACGGCTGGCCCAGATACTGCGTAGACATGGCTGAGCATTCAATATGCCAGCCTGGCCGACCGGCGATATTTTTGCCATCCAGCTCAAATTCCCAGGTCGGCTCACTCGGCTGCTCGACCTTCCAGAGGGCGAAATCGGCCACGTGGTCTTTGTCGTACTCGTCATTGTTGATTCTATGATGTTCGTGGTCGCGGTTTAGATTAACCAACACGCCGTATTGATCATCTTTGGCGATATCAAAGTACACGCCGTCATCGCTGACATATTTGCCCGGAATCTCTTTAATCAAGGCCTGCATTTGCGGGATATGTTCGGTGGCCCGGGCAATTTGTGAGCCAGAAAAATCAATGCCCAGTTTTTTGGCGTCATCCAGGAACACCGTTTCGTACTGGCTGGTCAATTTCTTTAGTGCTTCCTTGGGTTCGTCATCCGGGTACAGCTCGCGGCTGCGACGGATGGTTTTATCGTCCACATCGGTTATGTTCATAACGTGGTTGACCTTCAGCCCGTTGCTCTTGAGTGTCCGGCGCAGCAAATCTTCAAGCAAGTAGGTGCGGAAGTTGCCTATGTGTACGTGGTCGTAAACTGTCGGTCCGCAGGTATATAAGCTGACTTCGCCGTCTTTTAACGGCTTAAATTCTTCGGTTTGGCGGTTGAGAGTATTATGCAGCTTCATGATGCAACTCGTTTAAAAGTTGTGAGGCCGTGGCAATAGTTTCATTCTTAATTTCATCAAAAGGCCGGCCATCGGTAATTTTAAAGCCGGCGGCGTATGGATGGCCGCCGCCGCCGAAGTGTTCAGCCAACTTATCGGCGATACTATTGCCGTAATTGCAGCGGATTTTGCCGGTGATTTTGCCGTCTTTGTATAGTTTGAAGGCTATAGTGACGGCAACTCCCTTGGCCAGGCGCATATCATCCAGCACTAACATCGGTGGGTTATAAAGAGGACTATATTGCTCGATTTCTTCCCACGGTATGGTAACAGTAGCAATTCGGTCGTTATCGTGGAACTCCACACGCTCCAGCAAGCGACCTTTATAGTGCACCAGCTCAGTTTCGCGGCGCATACTGTCACGCCGGGCGTTTTCAATCTCGGCCAGTTTCACGCCGCCTTCTACCAGTTCGGCGATAATGTGAATTGAACGGGCGCTGGTCGCTTCACTAGTTAATCCCAGGCTGTCGCTAAGGATAGCAATCGCCAGCATTTTCTTGGCATCATCATTTATCGGCCACTTGAGCTGATTGGCCAGCTCGTATATAACTTCACCGGTCGAGACAGCCGGATGGTTGCAGATGACTTTGGCGAAATTAATGGTTGGCTCAGTAGCGTGGTGGTCGATAATAATCGCCGGTTTGGCGGCTAACCACGCCCGCTGGCCGTTTTTTTCCAGCTGTCCCAGCAGTTCGACGCTGCTGGTATCGACAATTATGCTGGCATCGAACTGCTGCGGCAGTTCACTGGAAACTCTGTCCGCCCCGGACAGATATTGCAAGTAAGACGGCACGTCCACACCGCAGTACAGGCTGACTTCTTTGCCGAGGTCGCCCAGAATATGTTCCAGCGCCAAGGCGCTGGCCAGGCTGTCGCTATCCGGGTTATCGGCCTGGATAATAACTATATGCTTAGCGGCATCAACAATCTCCCGGATTTGCCCGGCTTCAGGGTATTCACTCATTAAATATAAGTATAAGGCCTTAATTCTTAAGCTGAAACTGTTTTAGAGCGTTTGGCGGCCTTCAAGAGCGTGCAATAGCGTAATTTGGTCAGCGTATTCCAAATCCACTCCAGCTGGCAGCCCACGAGCTAATCGGGTGAGTTTTACCGGCCGCTTGCCGATTTGTTGAGTTATTAGCAGCGCCGTGCTTTCGCCTTCCACGCTGGCGTTAGTAGCTAATATCAGCTCTTTGACTTTGTCCCTGTCGATGCGCTTAAGCAGCTGCGTGATATGCAGCTGCTCGGGGCCAATGCCGTCGATTGGCGAGATTAGGCCGCCCAACACGTGATAAGTTCCGCTGAAGCTGTGAGTTTTTTCCAGGGCGACGATATCAAAGGGATTAGCTACTACGGCTACAATCTTTTTGTTACGCCTAGGGTCTTCGTATAGCGGACTGACCTTTTGGTCGGCTTCGATTAGCGCAAAGGTTTCGGGGCAATATTTAACGTTTTTGTGCAGCGCCTGCAGGCTTTCGGCTATATCTTGGGCTTTGGCCGGGTCGCCGCGCAGCAGATAATAAGCGTAGCGTTCAGCGCTGCGCGGCCCGACTCCCGGTAGCTGGCTCAAAGCCTCAATAACCGCACTCAAAGATTTGGGTATGGCCTTGTCCATCTGTCAGAAAATACTAGAACCCTAGGTCGCCAAGAGCGCCCATCATCGGCTGCATTTTCTCGGCGGCTAGCTTTTGGCTGCGGTTAATCGCTTCTTTAACCGCTTCTTCTACCCACATTTCCAGTTGGCCGATATCGTCTAAATCAATGGCTTCCGCGTCAATGCTGATTTTCTTAATCTTTTGTTCGCCGGTAATTTCGACTTTTACCGCGCCGTTACCGGCTTCGACTACTATAATTTCCTTCTGCAATTCTTTTTGCAGTTTGCGGGCTTTCATTACTAACTTTGCTTGGTCAAGTTTACTCATTCGGGTTGTCTCCTGTTCAGCTTATTTTATCACGTAAGTTTGGCGGGTAGCTACAGTATGCGGCCAGGCGACTAGCGTGTAGCGGACGCCGAGCAGAACATGTAAAGCCACCAGTACGACTAAAATCGCAATCGCCAGTGTCCGCGGCAGCGGATTGAGGGGGAACACACTGCGCCACTCAACATAGAGGAAGCGCAGACCAGCGGCGACCATAATTGCCAGAGCTGGCAGGGCCAGGGTAATTAGTAAGAGGTTATGATCAATGCCGGCGCCAATAATACCCAAAGCCGCCAGGGCCGATAAGGCGTAGAGCTCACGGCGGGCCCGGCTCCAAAGCGCGAATATGCCAAAAAAGGCCAATACTATCTGCGTAGCGTCCAAAACTGCTAAGCGGCCCATAATCATAGGTATGTGATACGGGGCCATCCAAACCAGCGCCAGAGCCGACCAGACAATGGCTTTAAGGGTTGCAACTAACGGTTGCCAATGGCTGGGCCACAGAAGCAGCGGCTCGGCCAAACTGGGCTTGGAGGCGATACTGATTAACAACGGGACTAATATAAGTACGCCAAGCGCCAGATAACCATAGAAATAAGCTTTACCCAGCTCTTTGGGCAGGACTGCTAATCTTTTGCGAGTCACTACCCCTCCAACTAGAACCAGCCAGAATAAACCGGAAACGTACAAGCTCAGGGCTGCGGCCACGACCATGGCCAACCAAGCCCAGTTTCGCCATTTAGGCTTAACCCGTTTTAGCCAGCCATAGGCTGTCCACAGGGCAATCGGCGCCAGCAGCAGTATATCAGCGGTAGCGTTGCGTGCCAGAAGTATCACCCAGGGGGTTGTGGCCAGCATAACGGCGGCCAAAAAGCCGACCATCCGACCAAACCAACCCCTGGCCAGTAAATAAAATAGGCCGAGCAGTAACAGCACAAAGAAAACTGATGACAGGCGCAGCCAAAAGGCGCCGTGATGTCCAGTAGACTGCAAACCGTACTGGATAAGGCGTGAGGGCGCGTTAATAGGATTGTTCCAGATAGTATGAAAACTGCGGCTGCCAGCCCGAGCTGTGGCCTCCGCCGGGCTCAGACCGGTTGTTAGCTTACCCAAATGCCATAAATACAGCGCAGCCACGCCACAGAGCGCCACAATAGCTGGCAAGACTTTGCCCAGCCAACTCCAGCTGGGCCACCTCAGACTAAACATAAGAATAAGTATAACAAAATCAAGGCTCTGGCGTTGGCTGGTCGTGGTGGGTATCTAAGTCGCGCAGACGCTGTTGCTCGCGGTCAAAGTAAAGCTCGATATTCCCGGTTGGCCCGTTACGGTGTTTTTTAATCAATATGTCGGTTATATTCTGGCGGTCGGTCTCCGGATTGTAGTATTCCTCGCGGTACATAAAGGCCACCACGTCGGCGTCTTGTTCAATAGAGCCGGATTCACGCAAGTCGGCTAACTGGGGAATTTGCGGCGTGCGGCTTTCTACTGAGCGGCTAAGCTGGCTCAAGGCCATCACCGGCACGTTTAGCTCGCGAGCCAAAATTTTCAATGCCCGGCTGATTTCCGATATTTCCTGCACCCGGTTAGCTACCGACGCAAAACGGGCGCCGCCGCTCATCAGCTGTAAGTAGTCAACCATGATGACTGCCAACGGATGTTGATGGTGCAGACGCCGGGCTTTAGTACGCAGGTCGCTAACAGTTAAACCGCCAGTATCGTCAATAAAGATTGGCGCTTCCGCTAATTCGCCCATAGCCGCGCTCAACCGCTCAAAGTCATCGTCAGTCAGACCTTCGCCAGTGCGCAGCCGCCAGGCGTCGACGCCGGCCTCGTCGGCCAGCAAGCGGTCAACAAGCTGTTCTTTACCCATCTCCAGGCTAAAGATTAAAACCGCGCCCTGCTTGGCCTTGGTTGCTACATTAAGGGCAATATTGAGCATCAGGGCGGTTTTACCCATAGATGGCCGGGCAGCCAGCACAAAAAGATCTGAGCGCTGCAGACCGGCAGTCTTTTTATCCAGGTCGCGCAGACCGGTGGGAATCCCGCGCAAGCCACCCTTGTGGCGGTGCAGGTCGTCCAGGCGGTCAAAACTCTCACCCAGGATTGATTCCAGGCTGGTGATATCCTGGCGAACGTGGCGTTGGCTAACCTCAAACAGCCGGCTCTCGGCTTCTTCTATCAACTCCTGCAGGCTTTTACTTTCATCCGAGCCAACGTCGGCGATTTCCTGGGAGGCGACTATCAAGCGGCGGCGGATGGCTTTATCGGCCACGATTTTGGCGTACTGCTCAACGTGGGCGGCCGTAGGCACGGTGTTGGTCAGCTCAGTCAGATAGCTGGCGCCGCCCACGGCGTCCAGCTTCTTTACGCTTTTAAGCTGTTCACTAAGGGTCAAAATGTCCACCGGGCTGCGTTTGTTGTGCAGCTCTACCATGGCGGCAAAGATGGCTTTGTGCCGGGCGTCATAAAAATCATCAGCCCGCAGCATATCGCCGATTTTAATAAAGGCATCGCCGTCAATCAGCAGACTGCCCAGCAAGCTGGATTCAATATCTACGTTTTGCGGCTCGGCTTTATCGCCGTCTTTATCCATGTGTGTCTGACCCCTAGCTACTTCTGATTACGATTCTAGCATCTCGGCGCCGCCGAAAATATTGCTTATGGCTTGGAGCGATTCACCCTTTTCCGTCACTTCCGGCTTAGCGGCTTTAGCTTTTGGTACTTGCCGCTCGATAGTTTTATCCACCACGCAGCTGACTTTAAGTTTGGCGCCGCTTTGCTGCTCGATTATTTTAGCTATCAGGTCGAGATTTTTAACCTGTGCTAGTTTTTTTTGATGCAGCGGAAATTGGAACGCTAGAACTAAGCCATTATCCTCGAGCCTCGGCTCAGCCAGACGCAAAGCCGTATAAATCGAACCGGCCTCGCTTTTGGCCTTATCCAGGACTTCCGGCCACATGTTTAGGTCGAATTTCCCACTTTTAGGCAGTGATTTTGGCTCAACTGGCTCGGATTCGGGCTCATCTACCTTTTCCGGCTCATCATCAGGCTCAGCCTCGGTTGTGTCTGGCGTATCCCTAGGTTCAGATTTAGGTGGCCTCGGCTGGCTAATTTGATTAGTTGGAGCGCTGTAAACAGCTTCCAGGATGTCTATTTCTAAGCGTTCCTGTGGGTCGGCGGCTCCGCCCACCCGGCTCAGCCGGCGTAGTAGCTTGACACCCCAAGGCATAAGCTTGCCCTCCAATAATCGGTTGCGTAACTGCTGGCTAAGTTCCTTGGCGATAATAGTCGGGTTGGTGCCCTGCTCTTTCATTCTGCCCAGGCTCTGAAGTGCCTCTGCGGCGTCCTGGCTGTCCAAGCCGTCCAGTAACTCTTTGATGGCCGCGGCCGGCGGTAAGCCCAGCATTTCTCTGACTTTAGCCCCATCGATTTTGCCGCCAGCTCCAGCTAGCTGGTCTAGTAAACTGATGCTATCGCGAAAACTGCCGGCGCCGTGTTCGGCCAACAGCTCAATTGCTTCCGGCGTAATATCGATTTTCTCTCTTTTGGCTATCTCTTGCAGATGCACCGTTGCGGCCGCTGGCGCGATTGGCTGGAAGGTAAAACGCTGGGTACGGCTAACAATCGTCTCCGGCAGTTTGTGGGCTTCGGTGGTGGCTAGAATAAAGATGCAATGCGCCGGTGGTTCCTCAAGCGTCTTAAGCAACGCGTTAAAAGCCTCACGCGTCAGCATGTGGACTTCGTCTATTATGTAAACCTTGTATTTGGCCGACGTTGGCGCGACATGGACACGCTCGCGCAGCTCACGGATTTCGTCAATCCGGCGGTTGCTAGCGGCGTCTATTTCAATAATGTCCAGGTGTATGGATTCATCGTCATAGTCCAGCCCGTTGACCTCGTGGGCTAAAATTCGGGCCACGCTGGTCTTGCCAACGCCGCGCGGGCCGGTAAACAAATAAGCGTGGCTAACGCGCCCGCTTTTTATGGCGTTTTGCAGGGTTTTAACGATGTGATCCTGACCGACCACCTCGTCAAAAGCCCTTGAACGGTACTTCCTATATAATGCCTGTCCCATTACTTACATTATATAGGAGTTCCTTGAGCTACTTTGTTGTGATTTCAAGTGTTCATCGGGAAACGCAGCCAGACAAAATGTATTCCATTTTGCCTGCATGATGAGAAACCCCCAAGGGGTGTCATATTAGGCGGAGCGTTAGCGTAGCCGTTACAAAGCTGCTTCGAGTGCGGCCCATTCGGCGTCGATGCTGGAGTCTTCAGGGATGTTAACACTGACTTGGTCGCCAGGTTTGGCCTTAAAGTAAGTCACGCTGGCTAGCAATACGCGGTACTGCTTGCCATCAATATCTACAAAGTAGTGGCCGTCTTTTTGGCTAAGCAGACCCACAACTTGCTTGCGCGGCACGGGGCCGATTTGCTTGTATAAAAATGCGCCGTCGTCGGCAATCGTCAGCTTTAAAATGTCGCCCTGGACCAGTTTGGATTTAGAAGCATAGTTAGCCGGCACCGGATAAGTTTTACCATCACTACCAACCATATTTTGGCCGTCAAACACACCTTCGATAACCTTGCCTAAAGCCTCGTCTTTAACCTTATCAGCCAGCACTGGGTCGTCGCCAACTAAACTAACTAGCAGCTCGCGCGCTGCCGCTAAACTTGTTTCAGCTTCGGCTATCAGAGCCCTAAGCCTCTTTATTTGTTTCTCTGGAACATCTGCCACTATTTTTTCTCCAAACTCCCGCCTCAGTCTTTTGTTTCGACTAAATCTAACCCAAAATTATCATAGAAATAAACTCAAGTCAAAGTGTCAAGGATTTACCTGTGGATAAAAGCATATTACTACTCTACCTCAATGTCTCTGGAGTTGAACCTTGCTGCACCGATTATGCAAAAAATAACCGCTATGACTATTAGAATTGAGTTTGTACCCCATCTGGGACTAGCAGCCGGAGACAAGGCTGTGTGGGTAAAAACTGATGTATCCAGCAGCCAATGGTTCAAATTAAGCCCGGAACTTATCAGCTGGATCAAGAATGACCAAGCAACAACCGAATATGCCAGCAAGCTGGTCGATCTGGGCAGCAGCCCCAAAGCGAATACCCCAACTCCTAATGTAAACAAAGCTGGGACTACAGCGTTTAGGCCGGCTAACGCCAAGGTATTAAAGGCTATGCCCAGGTGTTGGCTAGCTGTACTAGCCCAGACTGCAAGCCCGCTCAGCAGGCCCGCAGCCAAAATAACCATAACAGCCAGAATTAATCGGTCGCCCAACCATCGCAGTCGGCTTACCGGACGCACTAATAGATTATCTAGATAGCCCTCGGCCTCATCGTCACGCAGTTTACCAATCGCGCTGGCGGCACACGCCATAAGAACGGTCATTACAATAAAGAACACCACGCCCAAAAAGAGTGTGGCGTCATTAACCTGGCTAACATGCGACAGCCGGTCAATGGCTCGCTGGGCGCCACTTGAATCATTAAATACTTGGGTCACGGTCTTGGCTAATAGACCAAAAAAGACACCTAGTGCGGTAATAGCTGCTATCCAGCCAAGGCTTGTGGCTCGAGTTAGGCGGATGGCCATTGTGAAAGAATTATTCAACAAACCAAAGCGGGGTTTGGCCGTATCTTTATCGGCAAAGGTACTGGCCCCCAGATCACGCCGGCCGGCTAGCCAAAAAGTTGCGGCGGCCAAGATAACTATTAGTATCCCTGTCGGCAATAGCCAGATTGGCCGGCTATCATAAAGCGGCTGCATCTTTTCTATCCAGCCCAAAGGGCTAAAGTTGAGCAGCCAGGGCAGATTGGCGGTGTCGGCCATAGCCCGCACTAAAAAACTCAAACCAAAGACGCTGGCCGCCAGAGCGGCTGCCCTAGAACGAGTAGGCATCAACTGGCTGGCCAAAGCGCCTACAGCTATAAATATGGCTATGGCAGAGACTGCCGCCAGAGCAAAAAATAATGCGCTTTCCGTGCCAAAGCCCACCTTGTGGACCCGGCCAACAGCAATAAAAGATACCGCCATAACTACGTAAAGTACCGCTGCACTGGCATATAAGCCAATCAGGTTATTAATAGCTGCCCGCCGGCTAGTTGTTTGGCCGGCTAGCAGTAGTTCCCAGCGCCCGGCCTCTTCTTCGCCGCGGAAGGTTTTAGTGGCCAGCAAAAAGGCCCAAATACTGCCAATCAAAGCGATTGCGCCCATAGTGTTCCAGGCGGCGCCGCTGGCTATTATTTCAATGTGGCGGGGATATCCAAGCAACGCGATTAGCCCGGTATTGTGCGCGAACGAAGACGCCACTTTTGTCCGGGCCGCAAGAGTCGGGTAGGCCGAGGCGTAACCGATTGACTTAGAAGCTACAAATACACCAAAGCCCATTGCCCATAAAACTGCACTGCGCATAGTTCGCCTAGCCACAAACCTACCAATAGCCGTGCCGGGCGAGTGGAATTGCTTAAACGTAATCCGTGGCGCAGTAGCTACCTCTTTGGCAATCATCAATTTTCCTTAGATTTGCGATTATCTTCATCGCCATATAAAGATAGAAATAACTCCTCTAATGATGGCTCGTGACTAAGCAAGGTCTTTGGTCTAGCGGTAGCCAAAACGTTAAGTAATGGGGCGACATCGCCGCGGACCTGGCAGGTTAGTTGATGGCCGACTACCTTAACCGCGCTGACATTTTTTATATGGCTAATTACCGGCGGCTTGCCTTCAAAAGTCGCTTGTACCGTTAAGGCCGACAAATGCCGCATCTCCGCCAAGGTACCGAGCTCTACCAGCTTCCCAGCCCGCAAGATGGCCAGCCGGTCGCATAGGGCCTCTAGCTCTTCCAGAATATGTGAGCTCAAAAATAAGGTTTGGCCGTTGTTTTTGGCCTCTACTACGCATTGCCGAAAGGCCTGTTCCATTAATGGATCGAGTCCGGCGGTTGGCTCGTCTAAAATCAGCAAGTCGGCCCGGCTAGCCAGCGCCGCGATTAAGTTTATTTTCTGCCGGTTGCCCTTAGAATAAGTTCGGACTTTTTTATCCGGTTCGAACTTAAAGCGTTTAATCAGTTCCTTACGGTAGCCTACATCAACCCTGCCATGGACTTTAGCCAGCAGATGCAGGGTTTCAGCGCCGGTCAAACTGGGCCACAGCTCGGATTCGCCAGGCACGTAGGCAATGCGTTTGTGTACCTCTACTTTTTGCTTCTGGGTGTCCAGGCCAAATATTTGGGCGCTACCGCTAGTGGGTTTAATTAGCCCCAGTAATAGGCGAATAGTAGTAGTTTTGCCGGCTCCATTAGGCCCCAAATATCCCAGAACTTCGCCCTTTTTAACTTCAAGATCCAAAGGCGCAAGCGCTGTAAGGGAGCCATATTGTTTGGACAGGCCGTTAGTAAGTATTGCGCTGTCCATGTGATTTAGCTTAGCAGGGCGCCGCCGTCCACTACAATTTGTTCGCCGGTCATATAACTGGACATATCACTGGCCAAAAATAGCGCGACCATGCCGATGTCATCGGGCTCGCCCATACGCCCCATGGGAATTTTGGCCATAAAAGCTTTGGTAGATTCTTCCATCTGCTCGGCCGAGGCGCCTTGGCTCATGGACGCCGTGCCAGGAGTGGTGATGCCGCCTGGAGCGATAGCGTTGACCCAAATCTTATGTTCGGCTAGTTCCAGCGCGGAGTTTTTAGTAAAGCCCCACTCGCCGTGCTTCGAGGCGTCGTAGTGGGCCAGACCGACCATAGACGGGTGCAACGCGTCAATGGAAGTAATGTTTATAATTTTGCCGCGGCCTTGTCCTTTCATGACTTCGGCGGCGTGCTTGGTGGTCAAAAAAACACTACGCAGGTTAACGTGCATGACTTTCTCAAACTGCTCGGCGGTCATTTGGGCAACCGGCACCGGCGGATAGATGCCGGCATTATTGACCAAAATATCAACCGAGCCGAACTTTTCGCGGCAGATACTAATCATCCCTTGCACGTCTTCTTCGCTGGATACATCTGTTCTAACGGCTTCTGCCGTCCAGCCTTTGTCGCGCAATTCTTGCGCGGCGTGGTGCGCTCCTTCTTCGTCCATGTCGGCTATCAAAACCTTAGCGCCGGCTTCGGCTAAACGGTAGGCAATACCCTGTCCTATGCCTTTGGCGCCGCCGGTTACAATCGCGGCTTTACCCTCCAAATTTAATAAATCTGATAATGGTTTGATATCCGCCACTTAGCTGCCTGCCTCTGCTTCCATTTTATTTAAGCGAGTGTAATAATCGGGAATCTCTTTTAGGTGCGCCCAGGCGATTTTGCCGGTTATGGTCATGTCGTCATTGGTAACATTTGTTTCCGGGTCATGACTGCCGTGCTCTGATTCTACAGCCAGCCCCATCCTAAACTGCTCCAGGTCGTACTTGCTCCAATCAATTCCTACCTGGTCGCCAATCTCCCTGGCTTCTTCTGTCGTAAACTGTTTACCCATATTTTAAGCATAACAGAAGCCCGCTTGCTATATGTGACCTAACGCACAGCTCAACTGAAGAATCCAGCGATTGTGATGGATACCTTGGGGCTGCCATTTTAACACCTATAGGCGTTAGCAAGATTGATTTGCATCACAGATATCTTTTCCTCAGACCTGTGTACTGATATAGCGAGATTAGACATGGGAAAGATTAATAAAGATTGGCACCAAAAAAATAAAATGCCCACCAACCCTACCAAAAAACAAAGGCTTAAGTGGCACCAGCAGCACCTCAAAAACTGCGCCTGCCGCAAGCCTACGCCTCTAATCCAGAAGATGCTGGACGAGTCGGCCAAAAACAATGAAGACTAATAGGAGGAACGCAGCTTTGAGCTTTCACCAAGCGCTACAAACCCCAAACTCTACAGCAACGGATTTTGACTACTTAGAAATTGATAAAATCTATGCGGATTCGGCCTGCCAGACGTTGCGCCCACGGGCAGTAATCGAGGCGGTTGATGAGTATTATCAAGAATACAACTCCTGTGGCGACCGCGTTAAATATGAATGGGGACAGCGCGTAGACCAGGCCGTGCAAGACACCCGAGACAAAATTTTAAAATTAGCCGGCAAATCAAAGCGCGAGTATGTTTGTGTATTCACCCTTAACACCACCTACGGCATAAATTTAATTCTTAGCCAGCTGCCTACGGGCTATTACCGACAAATGGTTACCTCACAAATTGAGCATAATTCGGTTTTTTTGCCGTCAATAACTTATGCTAAAAAATTAGGTCTTAAGCGGACGGTCTTATCCAGACAATCTGACGGCTCCTTAATTTATAACCCCACCGAGCTTGAGCGAAGCATAGTGCTGCTTAACACGACTTCCAACATTGACGGCGTGCAGCTTGCCAACGCCGAGCACCTAGCTAAGCGGGTTCACGAAAAGGGCGGCATCATCATAATTGATGGTGCTCAGACTATGGGCTACAACCCGGAGTTTGTCCGCAATATTGATTTTGACGCGCTGTGTTTTTCTGGGCATAAAATGTATGGGCCAAGCCTGGGCGTAATTATCATCAAAAAGAACCTATTATTGCAGCTGGACATCACCTTTATTGGCGGCGGTACGGTTGAGAGCGTAAGCGAGAACAAATATAAGCTGCTAAGCAGCGAACCCGCCAGCATGCTAGAGGCAGGACTGCAAAATTACTCGGGCATTATTGGCTTGGGGGCGGCAGTTAGCTGGAAGGCCAAATTCTACCCAGAGGGCCACGAGCCCAACCATCATTTAGAGCGCCTTTCCACTATGCTTTATGACGCCGTCAAACAAACCAACTCGATTACGCTTCTAAACCAAGCGCCTAGTCCAATTTTAAGTTTTTTTAGCGATAGAATAGACTCGCACAGGCTGGCAATTTATCTTTCGGCTCGTGGAATTATGGCGCGTAGCGGCTATTTTTGCTGCCACTACTTCTTAGACTCTGTTATGCACTATCCCCCGCTGCTGCGGATATCGCTAGGGCTCAATAACACCGAGGCCGAAGTAGAGAGGCTTAGTGAAGCCCTGCAGCTTGTGGTTGGGGGCTTATAGCCGATGTTCTGCATTGCAGCCTTTGTAATCTTATCGATCCTGGGGATTTTCTCGGTCCGCTACCGCAGAATGGCCGTAGCAGCCTGGAAGTGCGTAGGTCGTCGAGCCACGCTTCGCAAGTGCGACACCAGCTTCAAAGAAGATATGAAAAGCCGCCTGCTAGCCAAAACGGCTGTTAAGCATCCAAAGCGAGTAAAATATTACGACCACGGTCTGGAGGTCTTGGCATTTGCCTTTGTTCTGCTGATGATTTGGAGTTTGGCGGTATCTATCAGAAGCGGTCTAAATCTTTACGTTTATGACACCTGCGACCCGGCCAACTCTGAGTCTTGTTCTTTGGGGGCCGAGGCTTGCTCTATAGAATCCCTGCAGCCGCAATTTTGGTCATCGCTAAAGTCCGGCCACATGCTTAAGTGGGGCAGAAGCCAGGTTGACCAAGCCGGCGAAACTTTAAACCGTTTGCCCGATAGAATTAAAAAGTGGAACCCCAGCAGCTATACCACAAGCACCAGTTCGTACTATCACGCCTATAACAGCGCAAAACCCACGGCGCTAGAAATCCTAGACCCAGGCTGCAACCACTGCGCGGACCTATTTAAAAATATCGAGCAGGCTAACGTAGAAAATCGTTATAACCTAACCTACATCGCCTACCCAATTCCTAATCCGTTGTACGCCGGTACGTACAAGTTCCAGCACTCGTATCTAGTTGCTTCTTATCTAGAAGCCATTAAGCAGCAGCCACTTAAAGGCGCTACCGTTCCAGCTGATTGGCAGGTTTTGCAGCGTATCTTTACTTGGAGGGACCCCGTCACCGGCGCTGGCTACCAGTTCGAGATAAACAGCTACGGCTACAGTAATGCCCATATCGAAACAATTTTGCAAAAGTGGCTTAAAAATATTGGCTACACCGACCAGCAGGTGAGCTCAATCGCTGCGGCGTCACATTCACAATCAGTAAAAGATAGCCTAGCCCGTCAGAGCAATATTGTTAAAAATCAAATTAAAACCGTTAAAATCCCAACCCTACTGCTTAACACCCGCCGCTATGACGGTGTGGTCAGCGCTAAAAAACTAGAGTAAATGCATCAAAGTTAAAGCGTGGGCTTAGTTTATTGCCTAAAATCTGGGTTGGCGGCTTTGGCCATCAAATCAAGTCTTGCCAGGTCGGCTTTTTCGTCTTCAGCGTCGTAAGATAGAAGCTGCTGCCAATAGAACGGCAGTAGTGGATGGAAATCAGGAAACGGCTGCTCCTGGCCGGTCTGGTGGCGTTTTAGTAGTGATCCAAGAGTATGTAGTTCGTGTGCGTCGCCTGCCGGGGTAACCGTCGCGACCAACATGTCGGGCGAAGTTAACTCTGATTGCTCAAACATCGGCCTGCATCTGTAACAAGGGTGTAGGGTTGGGGACTCTACGCCGCTTGCATCAACCTGCAGCGGTCCGCTAATAGCCATTGCCAGTACTTTATTAAATCCACGGGCCTGTATGGTTTCCAACGCCCGCTTTTCCGCACAATTCCAGGGAGCTCCCTCGTAAGGCGTAAAGTTGCCGCCAAAATATATTCCTACGCGCTTGCCCGGCTCATCCACCGCATAAGCGGCGCAGCCAACCTTAAAGCCACGGTGGGATTCACCCAGTTCCTCGGCCGCCTGTTGCGATAAGTCCACAATTCTACAAAGCGATTGCACGGCCAGATAACGAATATCAACATTACCGTTAAACCGGCCAATATCATGCCAACCTTCAACAAACCGCGGCCTGTCGCCAGGATATAAAGCATTTGGAGTAATCATTTAGTATATTATACAACCTAATGGAGTATTAAGCAATATAAGTATGTCTCCGAAGAGCACAGTCTCTGCAGCTTGAGCCCAAGCCCTATTATGCCCCAGTCTTAAATGGGTCGATAGGGAGCTCGCAGGCGGAGGCTCCAAGGCGCTGTAGTTTATCTTTGGGTGGCAGCGCTACGGCCATTGGGTCATCTTGAAAAGTCGATTCTTCTGGTTCTGCTACAACACTGCCAGCATTTATACTATTCCTGACCTGCCGCAATATCGTCGAAACCCTTTGCCTGCTGTCTAAGCCGTTCAAAGCAATTCTGGCTCCTCTGCGAAGTTTATTGTGGCTCCAGAAGGCCGGGCGGCCGCCCCTTCGTTTTAACTCTTGTGATTCGTCCAGCTCGTCCAAAGGATAGGCTAGCTCTGTCATAGAAACAGCCTATAACCGAACATTAAATTTTTCAAGCTCAGTAGCTAGTTCGTAAGTTAAAGCACCAAGCGGATTTAGTCTGAGGGCTCCCACAGCTCTATGCGGTTGCCTTCCAGGTCTTCAATCGAAGCAAAGCGGCCCATGCCCTCGTATGTTTCAATATCTTTAACAACTTTTACCTTGCTAGCCCTAAGTTTTTTGAGCATTCCGTCTAGGTCATCTACCCTAAAGTTCAGCATAAATTGCTGTGATTTCCCAAAATAATCGCTATCTTGGGACATCGGCGCAAAGGCGGTTGGGCCGGCTTTCTGCTCCCATTTATAGCCGTTGATGCCTAGGTGCTTCTCGTACCATTTGCTCAGCGCCTCTGGGTCTTTCGCCCTAAACATAACGCCGCCTATGCCCGTAACTTTCATTCTAAGACTTACCGTTTAGGTACTTACCGGCAACACTGAGAGCTAAAGAGGTAAGGATAACAAAAACGGTGGCCATCAGTAGTCTCATAATTACCCTGTTGAAACCAGACATGTCATTGTCATTATCAGGCATTGTTAGTACTTGTATTACGCCTAAAACACCAAAGACTATTGAAGCACTCATAAAAACTCGTGTGGCTATTTTTTGCATACCTATATTGTATCAATGCCGATAGAAGGCAGGCATATATTTCTCCCTGACAAGAGTTATTTGACAGGGAGATTATGCTACTATTAGCTCATGGCGATGCAGGTTTGGCCTGAGCGAGACGACATACACCCAGCCTCTTATTTACTCTATGCAGTCGGCTGGTGGTTAACTGGAACAATCGTAACCTTTGTCTTAGTAGGCTACACTTTATACACTAACGTAACGGCTGATGGCAGCCACGTAAAAATCTATAATTGCACTCAGCAGGAAGCTGACGCAGGACAGGCGTGTACTTATCAAACTGCTGGTAAATATTTCCAGCAAACCGTACACGGTGATCTATGGATAGATGGATTTATCGTAGGAACGATTGCGGTCTTATCTTACGGATACCGCCTAGCGACACACCGCCGCTATAAAGACGAAGACTAGTGTAGTACTACTAGACCTAGAAAAGTTAAAGCGGCTTACGAAAAATCCAAGTCAAAGCGTCAAGCGCTTACCCGTGTATAAAAAGCTAGTACGGCCGCTGCAATGCAATAATAAATATAAGTAGAGTCAGGACTAGAGAGGTCCAAGAATATGCCATTTTAGTAAGTTTCCGGTCTATAAATAACAGGAAGATATGGGCCATCATATAGACCAAGAATACAGAGTAGAGAACGTGGACATAATTCAGGTGATGAAATGCGAAGTTCGTTATAAAAACAAAAATTACTGCAGCAAAAGGCGACCCGAACTCTCCTGCATATGGCCTTAACTTATCTTCTGCATGAAATAATCTGAATATGTCTGTAAAGACAGCCCCAGCAAGACCGAACACAATAAGAAAAATTAGGTATGCGAAAAGGATAGAAATAATGTAAAACTCTACGCCTCTTAACAATCCTCTTTCGTGGATTCCAGCAAACAATAATACTAGTGTGGCTGATATTCCAAGGAGTTTCAGCCCGCTCATTCCAAGCATTAATTTTTTACTATGCATAACTAAACTATATTCCAGCTTTCAACTTTTTCACATAATTTCTTTTATGTGATTTTCTGACTTTGCATTGGGCAGTCCTTAGTGGACATACTTCGAACTCAATTTGACTTGCCGCTAGTAGTCCGCAGAGGTTATGCACTATAATAAAATTGTAAGTGGGCAGTAGGAAGGTTATCCGATTATGTTCGACAAAATTTTACAATGGCCGAACCCTATAACGCCCGAGAACTGGAGAAAGACGGATGTTTCTGAGATATATGATGCTTCCGTCCACGGTGCCGTACCTCAGCTCCAAACGTTCATAAAACTACTGACATTCATTCAGTCAGGCATTGGAGCTTGCTCTGATCCTAAGGCCTTTGAGAACTGGAGCTTCAATAACAGCTATGATAATTTGCTGGCAACCTGGATTGATCTCCTAAATAGGTTAAGAGACACCGCGCAAGGACAGCCCGAATGGCTTCACCAAGGGTACTGGAATTTTAACGGTAGCCAGGTTGGCCCATGGAATGTGAGTCTAGATACCTCTACCGGAAATTTTACTGTCAATAATGACCCGAATCTCCTGCCCGACGTATCTAAGCAGCAGGATTTCGGCCTATTTTACGAAGTTGGGCGCGAGCTTCAAAAACTGAATAATCTTGTCCGCGGTGGCGTAAATTCCGCTCTAACTAAAGCATCTTTGAAAAGGATTGAAGATAGGACAGAAGAAACTATTGGCGATATCAATTCTAAGCTTGAGGCGGCAACGGCCGACAAAGTTGCTCAAATCAAAACTGTTCAAGCTTCTAAAGACTGGAGCGAACACTACGAAGATCGCTGCTCTGAACTTACCAAAATAATTGATGGTGACGATAAGAGCAAGAAAAAAGGATTAAAGCAAATTCGAGATTACTGGTATAGGTGGCTAGTTGCAACATTTGTTGTGTATGCAGTAGGAGCCTTGTTATTAATTCACGGTTGGTGGATTTTTAAGATAAATTCGTCTATTGACGCAACAGCTACGGGTTTCGGAAAATATTTTATAGGACTAACCTTGTATGGTGTTATCACTGGCGTATACATTGGCTACGCTTACTCAGTAAGACAATTAAAAGTTAATCAGAACTTGCTCGAGCAGTATAGGCATCGTTCAATTGTAGCTAAGACAATAGAGGGTGTAGTGCTTGCGGTTATTAAGACAAAAGAAGAAACAGCCGCTCCGGGAGAAGAAAGTGTTCTTAGAGATGAAGACCTCGAGCAATTAGTAAAGGTTGCCGCGACTTCTATGTTCGAGTATCGTCCTATCGGCCATCTTTCAACAAAAGAAGGAACGAGTGTAATTAGCGATTTGTTAAGCGGTCGCAGTAGCTAGGTCGGCGTATATAAATTTTTGGATAATGAGTGTTTTGTCAGAATTTTCATTCTTGAAACTCTGAAAGTTCTATCGGCGTGGTCTAGTTCGCAGAATGCATTCACATAGACCTTCTTCTTATTAACAATCCTGCCCATGTAACGATAGCCCTTATAGATGTCTTTCGGGTGAATCACTCTATAAGAATGTAGGCCATCGCGGTCGGTATAGCTTATTTGAACTCCTGTTTTATTTTTCAAGGCCGTTGAAAGTGTCTTTATCTTTATTGTAGGTTCATAGTTTTCTCCATAATCGTCCATGGCATCAAACTTGCGATCTAGAAAATTACGATAGTGCTTGTCTTCATGGCAATCCTTACAAAGCGTTTGTAGGTTGCTCATGGCGTTTGTTCCGCCTAGTCTTAGAGCAAGTTTGTGGTCAACAGTCAGATTTGTATGCGACCCACAAACTGCGCACGTGTAGTTATCTCGCTGAAAAACTCTACTCCTTAACTCGCCCCATTTACTGTCTTGGCTAAGGCCTCTTCCACCAATCGGTGCGGTCCAGACATTTGCTTGTACTGGAACCCGTACCTCCGGCTCCTCTTTTTTGGTGATTTTATCGAAAGACTCACAACCCTCATCTAAATTACAAAATTTAGGATTTGAAATCTGAAACTGGCCTCTCTTAAGTTCATAATTTCCTCTGAGTTCATAAACAACACCTCTTTTAATTAACAGAGCAACATTAACCGCAAACCAAACTACTCTTACATTCCCAGTCTCATCTGAAAATACGCCATTAGTAACTCTTAGCCCATTCCGTACAAAGCGAGACGTTAGCTGTTGGAATGTGCCATGTAGATGCACATGCCCTGGCCTTAGTGCATTTACATAGTCCAAGCCTGGGTATACTAGCTTGGATGAACGAAACATTTCTTCTATTTCCTCAGCCTCTGTATCCGAGTCATCTAGTGTTCTATAACTAACCTTAACGCTGGAGTTATGGGGCAACTTTCTCTTGCTAGATGCAATATTTTTTGTGCCAAAAAGAAAGCTCAATAGTTTATATAAAAATGTTTCGTTATCTGCCATTTCCCTAGACTCATTAATCTGATTAAATTTTACTCGCAAGGGGCGCATTTGATAAATTATTCCAGCAGCAACAGTAAACTGATGACTACGAGTCCTAGTGCGTAATAATAATTGAGCGACATACGAGAAAACCGCCCACTCCGGGCGGTTTTCTTTAGAACTCTTGAACTAAAACTTAGGCTAGTTCGACTGTTAAGCCGGCTTTCTTAACCTGGCAGAGTATCTTCGGTGTCGTGTTCTGAGCGGGCATAGGCTATATCAACCCAGTCTTGGCCTTCTGGAGTGGCATCTAGTTTCCTTAGAACGTCCCAATCTTTGGAGAATGGGGTTACAAAAAATCTTTTGCCGTCGTGATAACCCCTAATAGGCACCCACTTTACAGTAGCCGCTACTGTCATAGCCTGAACAAGGTTTTTGGGGGTTACTCCCTCTATGTGTGAAGGAGCCTGCAGAACGGGAGATTTTACAAAAGCCGCGGCAATAGACTTGCCCTGCTCAGCGGACTGACGGTAATGTTGCTCTACGCCTTCAAAGCCAGGTATTAAGGCTGCCAATGTAACTGCGCTCATGGGCTCAACTTGGCTTACCGCAATAGCGTAAGTATCGGATAGCACCTCGCCGTGAGCCCGGTCTATGGCTGCAGCTACTTCGTCTTGGGCATCTTTATCTTCTAAAAATTCGCCCCAGCGTGATGCACGGGCTATGGCGTCGTATAGCATAGTTAGGTCATCCCTATTTCTTCGCGCCCAGGCTTCGGCGTCCTTTAACTCTTCCGTTTCAAGGTAAGTCTCAAAAGCCTGGTCCATCTGGGCCTGTGTAAAAACACGACCGTCGCTTAATCTATAGCGGCCATCTGGCAACTTAGCAAAACCACCTTCGTTTCCACTAGGAATTTCACTAGACATTGACATTATTATAACATAACTCTGGTGATATTCAAAAGAACCGCCGGTTTCCCGACGGCCCTTTTTGTCTGCGAACTAAAACTTAGGCTAGTTCGACTGTGGCGCCGGCTTCTTCCAAAGTCTTCTTGGCAGCTTCAGCGTCTTCTTTGCTGGCCTTTTCTAGTACAGGCTTAGGAACGGTGTCTGTGATAGCTTTGGCTTCACCCAGGCCTAGACCGGTGATGTCTTTAACAGCTTTGATGACGGCTACTTTTTGGGCGCCGGTATCCTTAAGGATGACGTCAAATTCGCTCTTTTCGTCGGCGGCTGGAGCGGCATCGCCACCGGCCGGAGCGGCCACAGCGACGGCCAGAGCAGCAGCGCTAACGCCCCAGTGCTCTTCTAAAAGCTTAACGAACTTGCTGACTTCCAGAGCGCTCATCTTGTCGAGTTTCTCTACCAAGTCTTTGAACTCTTTAGGAACTGCAACATCAGCCTTTTTCTCTTCTTTGGCTTCTTTCTTGGGCTCTTCAGCCTTAGCTTCGGCCTTGGGGGCTTCTTTGGGCTCTTCGGCAACAGCGGCTGCAGCCTCGGTTACTTCGTCCTTCTTTACTTCTTCGTCTGCCATAATATCTCCTTTACTTATTAACTTATTGATTCGCTGCGGGCTTCCAGAACGTTCAGGACACTCCGCAAATTGGCATTCATGGTTCCAACCAGGCCGGATAACGGCGAGGCGATAATACCTACCAGCTGACCACGCAATTGATCCTTGGTGGGCAAGTTAGCGAGCATTTGTACGTCAGCGGCGCTCAAAACACTGCCATCGGCGCTTAGACCAGCTACAAATTGGATTTGCGGCTGCTCTTTAGCGAAAGTGGCCAAACTTTGGGCGGGAGCGACGTCGTCTTCGGCGTTGAAGGCATAAAGCAGCTGGCCCTTGAGCAAGCCCGGGTCGACGTCTTTAAAATGTTCGCTGGCGGCCAAAGCTTGTTTGAACAGGCGGTTTTTGATGACCCGTACGCGCGTGCCGTTTTCGCGGGCGTCACGGCGCAGCTTTTGCATAGCCTGAACTGAAGTACCGGGGTAGATTGCTACCACAGTTAGCTTAGCCGAATCCAGTAACTCGGTTACTTCGGCGACGACTTCCTTTTTCTTGTCTCTGCTTAGAGCCATTTTGTGCCTTTCAAAATAAAAAATCTTTGGCTTACTTGCACCAAAGACTCGACGAATATTGCTAAAAATTGATTTTTGGCAACCTCGGTAGCGGATTAAGGCTTTTGGCCGGCTACTGTCTCTGGTATCTAGCTAAGATTCTAGCAGATAAGGGGTTAGCTGACAAGTTTATTTTGCGCTGCGGCGTCTATTTGAACGGCGGCGGGCACTTTTGGACTGTTTTGGCTTGTCTTCTAGCTGCCGGCGCAAAGAATCGGCGATTATGGGGTGGTGTTGGCTAATATTCTGCCAAAGCTGCTCCAGCAGGCTGTCAAACAGTTTAGAGCGGACTTTAGGTATCTTCTGCAGCGCGCCCAAGTTGCAGCTGAACTGAAAGCGCACGCGGTGGCCGGTAAGTGTGGCATAGGCGGCTAGTTCCGGCTCCTTGCCGGCTTGGAGCTTGCTGAACATTTCCAGACTCAGGTCAAAGCATTCTATAAATTCATTCTCCAGGCCAGCGGCTTCTATACCAGCTGGTACGTCATAACCGTAGCGCGGGGTTGGGGCTTGCAGTTGCAAACCGCTGACCAAGCCGCTGAGCAGTAGTTCTAATATCAACCCCTGTTCGGCTATAACATCCCAGCGGTAGCGCACCTGCCCCGCCAGCGCCGGGTCAATATCGGCCAAAATTGCGCTGAGCGCCTGGAACTTTTGCTCGTAATTCCAGTTTTCTATGCCGGCCTGGACTTGCTGGCGCGGTAAATCGCTGATGTCGTACAAGCTGTCGCTAAGCAGGCTGAATTCGTTATGTGGCCAAGCTTCTAGCAGCGTTACGACCTCCGTTTCGGTTGAAATTTTAGGCGATGTTTGGCCGTGGGCCAGTTTTTCCAGCTGTTTCTTGGCTTGGTTGTGCTTGATGTCTAGTTTAGGCTCGCGCAGTTTGGAACCGTCCTTGCTGGTGTGCAAGTAGCAATAAGTCGCCATCGGCATTAGCAAGCCCAGAATTTCTTCGCTGTCGGCGGACTTCCTTTTGGCCAGCTCCTTTTCTACCTTTTGGCGATAGGCGGCGATTTGCTTCATAAACGCCTGGTATTGCTTGAGCAGACTTGGCTCCAGGCTGGGAGTGTAGTATTCCGGCTGCTTGGCGCCCATTTCTAGCCCTTCTAAATCCAGATTGCCAGACTTGGACTCTTCAATCAGCGCTAAAAGGCTTAATTTGGCTGGGCTAGCCTGTGCGGGTTGGCTAGTTGGCGTATTTTGAGCCTTGGGCTTAGGCTCAGACCGCTCGGCTGGCTCATCAAATCTAACTACCGCGCCGCGGGCGGGCCGGTGTGGCTTTTCCGGCAGCATAGGCTTAACTATTTCCCAAATACGGTTATTAATAGCCGGGACGCTGAGTAGCCGGTCTTCATCAGTGCATTCTATAGCCTTAAAATCCCGTGGAAATAGCTGGCAGAGGGTGTCATAAGTGGCGACTGATTTACGCAGGTGCTCGATATCGGCCTCGTGCTCATCGCGCTTTTTATCGGTGTAGCTGCGTTGATTTTTATTGGCGATTAACTGATAAGAAACTTCGGCCGGTACCCTTAGGAATAAATTGATATTCGGCCGCGGGATGCCGAGTAGTTCGAACTCCAGGCTCTCAGACCAGATGAAAAATCCGCGCTGTTCGGCCGGGTTAGTGAATTTAGAGCCCTGATGCGCCATATTTGAGCCGACGTAGCGGTTAGATAGCACTACCTTGCCGCTATCCAGAGCTTTCCTGATATCTATGGCCGCCTCGTAACGGTCGAGGGCATAGAACAGCGAGGCGCTATAGGGACTGATTTCTGAAGCCGGGCCGTAATCGCCGTTTAGGTAGCGCTGCACAAAGTGGCTGGAAGGTTGGTCATAGCGCGGAAAATCAAAGGTTTCAACATCATAGCCCACGGCTTTTAGCCGCTCGGTGAGCAGCTTGAACTGGGTTCCTTTGCCGGAGCCGTCCGAACCTTCTAAGACTATAAAAATTCCGTTATTCATATGTGGGTAGATATGCTCCGCCAACTGCCCACCAGCTGACTATAATTTAACCATAAACAACCGTTTAAGCAAATTGCTTGCCAACAATATTCCTGTCGGACTCCTTATTAAAGAGGTTTTCGCTGTCTTCCAGCAGATAAACTCGCGTGATGCCGTTTTTGATAAGCGTGTCCCAGCAGGCCTCGCAGCACCACCAGTGCCCCCATAGATAGGCATCGGCACCCGCGGGGTCGTGGCCCGAGCGTTTGGCGTCTTCGATAGCCCGCGGTTCGCTATGGTTCTTAGGGTGGCAGCCTTCGCACAGTTCGTAGCCCTGCCCGGTTGGAATATTCAACCTTACGCGCTCGCAAACGTGCGTTTTGTGGTAATCGCTGCCGTTGGCTCCGCGGCCGATGATTTTGCCGTCTTTGACCAGCACCGTTCCAGTTGGCATAACGTCGTCTAAGGACGAAGTCCGGGCTTTTTCCTTAGCGACTTGCATGAACTCGTTATTAGCCGGGACATAAGCAAACCGCCCCTTGGGATGCATGTAAGGGTATTTGATTTTTGTCGCGGTTTTTGCGGCTTTTGTCGTCATATCTCTCTTATAAAGTATAGCAATCTTTGGCTAACATCTCTATAATTAGCCCACACGATGGCGGTATTTGACGGTATATATCAGTCCCTTCTGAAGGACATTATGACTAAGGGCTCAAAGGAGCTTAACGAACGTACTGGGCACGAAACTGCTGCCCTGCCGGGCGTTAGTTTTTCGCTTGATTTAAAAAAGAACGGCTTCCCGCTGCTAAGTTTGCGCAAAATCCCCACCAAAATCCTGATTGCCGAACAGATATGGTTTATATCCGGAGCGCGCAAGCCGGCAGTCTTCCTGCGCGACTACACCCGTATTTGGGACGATTTTACCAACCCCGGCGACGTGGTTACCGTGGCCTATGGCTACCGCTGGCGGCGGCATTTTGGCCGCGACCAGCTGGGCTTGCTTATAAAACTTCTGCAGAAAGACCCTTCATCGCGCCACGGCGTGGTTGTCACCTGGGATCCGTCCAGCGACGGTCTGGGAGGTGTCAGCAAGAGCAATATTCCCTGCCCCTACACCTTTACGGTCAATATCATCGGCGGCCGGCTTAATCTGATGAATGTCGTCCGTTCCAATGACATGATTCTTGGTTTTCCGCACGACGTCGGCGGCTTTGCCCTGTTGCAAACCATGCTGGCCCAAAAACTGGGCGTAGAAGTCGGCGTTTACACTCACACCATAGCTAACGCCCACGTCTACGACATCCACTACAATGCCGCTAAAGAGATGATTAGGCGCCCAACTAGCTCCAAAAAGATCAGCTTCGTACTCCCAGACAACAGCTTTGGCCGGGCTGAAGCTAAAGACCCATCGCTGGTTGATGAAATTAACGCCCGCTTGACGGCCCACTACAAGCCGGGCGAGCCAATCAAAGATCTGAAAATAGTTCTATAATGAAAGCCTATGCCAGTATTAAATAACGACGACATCCTGGACTACGTCCGCAAGGGCAAGCTTGGTTTTGATCCCCAGCTCGACCAGTTCCAGCTACAAGCCCATTCGGTAGATTTAAGGCTGGGCTTTACCTTTTTGGTGCCAAAATCCTGGCAAGTGACCGGCGAAGGCCGCGAGCAGCTACACATGGACTACTACGCCGCCGAGCGGCCGGAGCACTTTGACGTTGTTGAGCTAGAAAAGGGCCAATTCTTTGATTTGCTGCCTGGTGAGCACATCCTGGTCTCGTCCTTGGAGTCAGTCAAGGTTCCCGATGATTTGATGGCCACGATGTACCCACGCTCATCTATCAACCGCAAGGGAATTTCCGTAGACCAAACCGGCATTGTAGACAGCGGCTATGAGGGTCAGTTGGTCATACCTATCCGCAACAATACCCGTTCGCAAACCGTGCGGCTGTATCCCGGTGAACGTTTTTGCCAATTAGTTTTCCAGAAACTCAGCGCGCCGGTGCAAGCCCGTAAAAGCCGCTATCATCAGAAAGACATAATTGAAGGCGTCGACGTCGACAGTTTAGAGGATGAACGCCAGATAGAGATAGAAAGCATCACTGCGGGCGACATAAGAAAGCTAAAGACAGACTATCCAGCAGACAAGAAAGCCGGACGGCCTAAAAAGTAGCTAGCCAATCCAGAATCAACTGAGGCGCGTCGTCGCCCAGGCTCTTATATCGGATAAAACTAAACTTCTCCTCGGCCTCCGCCGCGCCCATTATTAGACGGCTAATTTTTGCATCTTTTTGGGCCAGCGCCAGGACCGGCTTATCCAGTTCGGTGGCTACACCCAATTCAAAGCCTAAACCCAGCCCAGGGTGGTCACAGATGGCGATAAAAGCGTCGCAGTGCTTGATGCAGTGGTCAATATCCCACTCATAAACGCCCTTAGGAGTACCAGCCACAAGCCCCAAAAAGTCGAAGACTTCGTAGTCTTTACCCTTAAGAACCGATTTTAGCTCCTCGACGTCTTTCTTAAAATCTTCCGGCGCGTCTGTTAGCGCGCAGCCGATGTACAGTTTAGTCTTAGACGCCATTGTCCGTGTCTCCTTACGTTTGGACTTTGATGCTCGGGCCCATGGTGGTGGTCACATGGATGGATTCGACGTAAACACCTTTTAAGCTGGCCGGTTTGGCGGCTCGAACGGCGCCTAGAACAGCTTCGCCGTTTTGGTTGAGTTTATCGGCCGTAAAACTGGCTTTGCCGATACCCACGTGGATGATTCCGGCTTGGTCAACGCGGTATTCTACACGACCGGCTTTGGCTTCGGCTACAGCTTTAGCGGTATCCTTGGCAACAGTGCCGCTTTTGGGGTTGGGCATCAGACCGCGCGGACCCAGTAATTTGGCATACTTGCCCAGCTTCGCCATGAATTCGGGGGTGGACACCAAGACGTCAAAGTCGATAGTGCCTTTATCCAGCTTGGTGAGCAAAGCTTCGTCGGCTATGGCTACTTTGACATCCTTGCCGGTGCCGGCCGGCAGCACAACGGTGCCGCGGATGTTGTGGTCGGCCTGTTTAGGGTCAACACCCAGGTTGATGTGCAGTTCTACCGTGGCATCGAATTTAGTAGGGCTAGTCTTGGTGGCCAAATCTAAAGCCTCAGCCAAGCTGTAGGTTTTGCTCTTGTCGATTTTTTTGACTAGTTCGCGATACTTCTTGCCGGCGCGCTCAGTCCGAGTGCGGGGCGGTTTTTTGGTGGCCTTAACGGCTTCGGCAGCCTTTTCGGGAGTTTTGCTGGCCTTGCGTTCTTCTTTAGCCTCTTTTTCCTCGGCTTCTTTAATAGCTTTGGGGCTGTGCTTACCAGCCTTGGTCGTAACTTTCTCGACTTCGATTTTAGCTTCCGGCGGCGCCTCAACTGGTACGGCTTCGGCTACCAATTCGGCTTCTTTGACTTGTTTTTTCTTGGTTGCTACTTTCTTTGGCGCCTTGGCGCTGGTTGATTTCTTGGCTTCTGCCATGATTGACTCCTTTGTGGTGCTAGCGCCCCTTTGGGCTCCCACTTGCTTAACGTTTAACTATAAATTCTCTCTTGAGTATCCTCTACGGTTCTTGGCGGCTATTTCTTAACTCTAGAGCCCGGTATAAAACTCCTATTTTCTCGTCTTTAGCAATCTGGTCTAAATGGGGGTCGCCTTCCATAAGAACAATCTGATCAGCTATCCTGGCTGGGTCCAGGGTTGAGAAAAGCCCGATACTTAGGTGTTGACCCTCTTCATAGCTAACTGATTCGTCGTGAATAAGTTTTATCCGCTCGCCCATCACTTACTCTATCTCAATGCCCATACTGCGGGCGGTACCGGCGACTGTTTTTTTAATCGCTTCGATGTCATCGGTGTTCATATCTTCGGCTTTGGCCTGGGCGATTTCCGTTAGTTGGGATTGGCTGAGCTTTTTATCCAGCTTGGTCTTATTGGGCTCGCCGGAGCCTTTATCTACCTTCAGGGCGGCCAAAATTAGCTCATCCGTAGGTGTGCCTACCACTCGCCAGCTCATGCTGCGGTCGTCGTAGATAGTGATGTGCACGGTTACGCTCTGGCCCATCTTGTCTTTGGTCTGTTCGTTAAACGGCGTCACAAAGTCCATCATGTTTACGCCGTACTGACCGAGGGTTGAACCGACCGGCGGCCCGGCGCTGGCCTGCCCGCCCCTAATCTTTAGTTTCAAATTCGCTTTTACTTCTTTAGCCATAATTAAACTCGCTTCACCTGTAAGCCGTCCAGCTCCACCGGAGTTTCGCGGCCGAACATATTAACCAATACTTTGAGCTTGCCCTTTTGGCTGTCAATTTCGTTGATCGCGCCGTCAAAGCCCTTGAACGGTCCATCGGTGATATTAACAACTTCGCCAACGCGGTAATCAAACTTGTGTTTGGGCTCTTCGCGGCCCATGCGCTTGAGGATTTTGGCGATTTCTTCGGGCTCAACCGGTGTGGGGTCGGTGCCGGTGCCCACAAAACCGGTAACGTTCGGTGTGTTACGCACGATGTACCAGGCGTCTTCGGATAATTTCATCTCTACCAGTACGTAGCCCTGGAAAATGCGCTTTTCGACAACCTTGCGCTTGCCATTCTTGATTTCAATCATTTTTTCCTTGGGGACCAAGACCTGGAAGATTTTGTCGCCCATATCCAAACTTTCCGCGCGCTGGCGGATGCTCTCGGCGACTTTTTCTTCGTAGCCGCTGTAGGTGTGGATTGCGTACCACTGCTTGGTTGAATCGTAACGTTTAGCCATATACTTCCTACCTTAAAATAAACTTCTTAAATACTTCGTCCAGAACCCGGTCAACACCGTAGACCGCGGCGCCAAAGATAAGAGCGAAAATGAATACGGCGCCGGTAAGCCGCCAGGTTTCCTTGCGGCCCGGCCAAGTCACTTGACGGACTTCGCGCCAGGAGTTGATGAAATAACGCGGTACCAGCCATCCCAGCACTCGCTTTACTATCCGGAAAAAGCGATTGTCCGGCAAATGCACGCGGCCTCTGGGATTGAGCTTCTTAAGCGGTCTGAGCGCTTTTGACGCTGCCAGGCGGACACGCTTAGGTTTAACTGGTTTCTCGGCCTCGGCTTGAGCCTTAGCCGCTCGCTCGCGCACTGTAGGCGCGGACCTACGGATGCGCGGTCGCCTTTTAGCTGTATCTGGTTCTGCCACTTTCCCCTCTTATCAACTCAAAAGGCCTACTATTAGAGTAGTAGGCCACTGCTGTCAATCATAGCTTATTCGTTAGACTTTTGCAAGAGGCGGCTATACCGTGGGATCTTTCACCATGTTTGGCACGTGTAAGTGGAAGGTACTGCCCTTATTTAACTCGCTTTCCATCTCGATGTTAGCGCCGAGTAGCTTGGCCAGCTTGGCGCTGACATATAGGCCTAGACCGGTTCCGGTAATCTGACGAACGCGCCAGTCTTCGCTGCGGAAAAACTTAGTGAACAACTTGGTGTGTTCGTTTTGGCCGATGCCAATACCGGTATCGGTAACACTGAACACAACACCGTTGGTTTCCGGACTGGCGCTTATGGTGATGCCGCCTTTCTCGGTGTATTTGAGGGCGTTAGTGATGAAGTTTTGCAGTATCTCATGGACATACAAACGATTGGTAGTAATCAGCTGCAGGCCGTCGCCAAGGTTTTGCTGCAAGGTCAATTTTTTCTGCGTCGCCTGGGGCGTGTAGTCATGCACTAGCGAGCCGACCAGCTCGCCCGGGGCGAAGGTCTCAACGCTCTGGGCGGCTTTTTCGCTATCAGCGCGTGATAGCATCGCCAAATCATTGATTAATGAACTGAGGAACAGAACTTGTTCGTGGGCCACGGAAAGACTATGTTTTACCGGGTCTGAGGCCTTGTCGCGCTCGGCTATTAAGCGCGCGTTGCTAATACTGCCTTCGGCAATCGCCACCGGCGTACGCAGTTCATGACCAGCGACACTCACGAACTCATCGCGTTCTTCTTCCAGGCGTTTCTCGACTGTAATATCACGCATAAGTATCACATAGCCACCTTTATCCTCCTGGCCGAAGCCCAAACGCACCGGCGAAACGTTGAGTTGGATATTAATGGAGGTGTTGTCTTTGTAGCGCAGCTGCCAGTCGCGGTTAGTAAAGCCCGATGTGCTGGTGAGAATAAGTTTTTGAATATCGATTGGGTAGCCGTTTTTGTCGATGATATCAACAACCGATAGCAGTTGTTTGCCGTTTAAAACGTTGGTGTTCAAGAGCGCCAGGGCGCCGCTGTTGCTGAGAGTTATCTTGCCCAGGGCATCGACGGCCATAAAACCGTCGGCCATGTTATTGACCAATGCCAACAGCTGTTGATGCTCACTGCTGGGTTGAGTTGTGGTTCCACCGTCTAATATAGCCATAAGCTGCTTATAGCTTATTATGCCACAGCCCGTGCGATTTTAGTGTGTTTCTAGGCGCGGTTTGTGTTTGCGGATTTCTTTGCGCAGGCCTTTGGCATTTGGCAAGCTATGTTCAAATTCCCGCCAAAAAGCCTGGCCATGATTAAGCTGGCGGGTGTGCGCCAGCTCGTGTAGCAGGACATAATCAATTAAGGGCCACGGCAGTTGGATTAGAAAATAACTGAGGCTAATAACCTTATCCTGCGAGCAGCTGCCCCAGCGCGAAGTCAGCTTGCGGACCCGCACGGCCTTATAGCTGTAGCCGTATTGGCGGGCCAGCGCGTCCAGGCGCTGGGGCAGCAGGTGCGTAGCTTCAGCCCGCAGGGCGCGCTCAGCGGCCTGGGCGGCCTTAACCTGGACTTCCGGGCTGTCAAAAGCCAGGCCGCTCGAAACTTCGACTGACGCGGCCGAAACGCGGGTCTTGATTGAAGTATCGTTGGTTTTTATAAAACGCAGCCGATGAGCCTTGCCGACTAACGTTCCATCTATCAACAGGATTGGTTGGTGCCCCTGCAAGTGCTTATTAATCCAGTCCGCCCGGCTTTTGGCAAAACTAATGCCGGCGGCATAGGGCGTCCAAGCCGGCATGCTGACGCGCACTTCGCCTTTGGCAGTCACGCTCAAGCGCAAGTTTCGAGCGCCGCGTTTTTTAGCCAATGTAACCTGGCCGATTTCCGGGATTACCACCCGCCTCTGGGGCATCAGCTTAACCGACGTTAATGTTGCGGCGACTTAGATCTACTCGACCAGCCTGTGGATTTGGCACCAGGTTGATTAGCCCGGGTGCGGCAATCTGACTTTGGACAGTCAAGCTGTCAATCAGACCGAGCTGGTAGAAACGGTTGAGTATGGCGCCCTTTTGGGTAATAAAATTGTGTTTGCCGCTAATGACTATGTACTCCTCGCGCTGGGGGTTTTGCATGAAAGACAGTTGTTTATCGAAGCTGAGTTGGCTTTGCGGCTCGGCAAATTTATCATCGGTTGTTCGGCGGTCGCGGTTTTGGGTGCGCGCAAAGGCCGTTTCGGCATCGACTTGCAGCCAGATCATCAAGCTATGCGCCCGGTGTTGAGCCGCCAGCTCACGCAGCGCCCGGCGCTGGGTCAAACGCATGGCATTGGCGTCGTAGATCACGCCCACCCCGGTGTTTAAGAACTCTTGGGTCATGTAGTTCATCAGATGGGCTACAATGGCGTCTTCTTGTTGATCAAAGCGCGGGTGCTCAAACAGCTCGCTACGCACTCTATCGGCGCTGACATGGGCTATCTGGACGGCTTCCGCCAGTTGACGTGACACATAGCTTTTACCGGAGCCCGGAAAGCCATAGAGCATAACTAAAACCGGTTTATTGAGGACGATTTTACTCATCTATTTAATCCTATCAGCTCTGTATGTCTAGATAAAGCGCTAGTGTTTCATTATTTTTAGGGGTCCCCGCAAAATTTATTTTGTGTGGGAAGGAGGAGTAACGCGAGGCCCCGCATCAACTTCGGCTACTTGATTGCCGAAGTTGATGCGGGGCTGGAGTTAATGACGACGTGGCAGGGGCACGTGGAATCGAACCACGATCTAAGGTTTTGGAGACCTTTATACTAACCGTTGTACTATGCCCCTATCAAACTAGCCGGACTTAGGCACTCCGGCTAGACAATTGTACCAAAAAACACCTTAGCCACGATAGTGGCGCTTCATCTGAAAAAAGTTACAAAAAACGCTTGTGTTTACACCGTGTAACCCTTATACTTATAACGAAAAGGAAATAAAAACCGGAAACGGAGCTCGAAAAGTACAATGAAAGTTCTGATGATAGGTCTAGAACTGCCACCCGATAACAGCGGCGGTTTAGGTGTAGCATGTTATCAACTCTGTAAGTCGCTGTCCAAAAACGGCGCGGACATTGACTTTATACTGCCCTACGAACCCAAACATAAATATGACTTCATGAACGTTGTTTCCAGCAGCAAAATCACTAATAAATTTCTGGACGGCAAGATCAACACAATAGCCGGCTCGGCGACTTTGAGCACTTACGACAGTCATCTATTTAATTCAGCGCCATACCGCCGCGGTTGGCTAAACATCTCGGCTGAACCCCAGGACAATTACGAGGCAGCTGTCGATGTCATGACAGCGAAAAACGTTTATGATGTAATTCACGCTCACGACTGGATGACTTTTAGGGCGGCTTTGCGCGCCAAGCAGAAGGCTAACTGTCCGCTGATTGTGCACGTGCATTCCATCGAACGCGACCGTTCGGCCGGCTTGGAAGGCAACCCAATGGTGCGGGAGATAGAAGCTCTGACCTTTATGCTGGCCGATAAAATTATCGCCGTTAGCCAGCGTACTAAAGATATGATTAGCGAAGATTACTTTATTCCAGCCAGCAAAATTGACGTCTTACATAACTCCTTAGATCTTGATGATGCTATTCCTCTGAGCGGCGAAAATGCTTATTTCTTCCTTTCCGAGATGAAAAAGCTCGGCTGGAAGGTTGTAACTAGTGCCGGGCGTACAACCGGACAGAAGGGCCTGCCCAACTTTATGCACGCCGCTCAGGCAGTGGTCCACAAGCTGCCTAAAACTATCTTTTTGTTCGTCGGCTCCGGCGAACAGCTGCACGAGCTGATGGAACTTTCGGCAGATTTGGGTATCGCCAAAAATGTCATTTTCACCGGTTTCCAAAGGGGTAAAAATTGGCGTGACGCCTTTGCCATCGCCGATCTGTTTGTCATGCCCTCGATATCCGAGCCTTTTGGCTTGACGCCATTTGAGGCCGTTGGCTACGGCACGCCGGCAATGATTAGCAAACAGTCGGGCATTAGCGAAGTCTTTGCTAACTGCTTGAAAATCGACTTCTGGGACATTAATGAGATGGCCAATCAGATAGCCTCGGTCTTAAGCTATGACAGCCTGCGCGATGAACTGCACGCTAATTCCTGGCAAGAATACGCCAAGCTCAGCTGGGATTCGGCGGCGATTAAGCTCCTGGGCACTTACGAGCGGCAAATGGCGGTAAACCATGGCTGAACGCTCAATAGTCTTTTATCTGCACGTCCACCAGCCGCACCGGCTCAAGCACTACACCATTTTTGATGTCGGCAAAGACCATAATTATTTCGATACGCCCGAGGACGATAAAAACTCCAACCAGGCGGTTATGCATAAGGTGGCCCAGAAATCATACATACCGACTAACGCCAAACTTTTGGAGCTGTTAGAGCAACATCCCGAATTTAAGCTCAGCCTGTCTATAACCGGTACCGTGCTGGAACAGCTGGAAGAGCTGGCCCCGGATGCCCTGGATTCTTTCAAAAAACTGGTGGATACCGGCCGCGTAGAAATTGTTGGCGAGACTTTCCACCACAGCCTGGCCTTTTTCTACAATCGGGAAGAATTTGAAACCCAGGTCAATATGCATAAGGAAAAGATTGAAGAATTGTTTGGCGTTACGCCCACGGCCTTCCGCAACACCGAACTGGCCTATAACAACGAATTGGGCAAATGGGCTGACGAGAACGGTTACAAAGCTGTCCTGGCCGAAGGCTGGGATAAAGTCCTGGGCTGGCGCAGTCCGAATTTTGTCTACAAGCCGCCGGGCGCCCAAAACGTTAAGCTGCTGCTAAAAAACTATAAACTCAGCGACGATATCGCCTTCCGTTTTGGCCGCCGGGACTGGGAAGAATGGCCGCTAACCGCCGATAAATTCGCCCACTGGCTCAATAACAGCGGTGACGCCACCAATTTTGACCTCTTTATGGATTACGAAACCTTTGGTGAGCACCAGTGGGAAGATACCGGTATTTTCAACTTCCTGCATCATCTGCCTGAGGAGTGGCTCAAAACCGAAGGCAACAACTTCGCAACCATCAGCGAAATAGCCGATAAATATCCGGCCAGTGACGAAGTCGACGTGCCGCACACCATCACTTGGGCCGATACCGAGCGCGACCTGTCGGCGTGGCTGGGCAACGGCATGCAACAGCAAGCCATCGACAACCTCTATGAACTTAGCAAAGCTATGAACGAAAGCAGTGACTGGGACTTGATAGAGGACTGGCGCCGCCTGCAAACCAGCGACCATTTCTACTACATGTGCACTAAGTGGTTCAGCGATGGCGACGTCCACGCCTATTTCAGCCCCTACCAGTCGCCCTACGAGGCTTTTATTAACTTTATGAACTGCTACCAGGATTTGCAGCTGCGGCTGCTCCAGAAAGACGAAGGGACTTAGGGCTATGGGCCGGGTGGTGATGCTGGGCAATGGCGAGCTACTGGTCGGCCTTAATGAATTCGGCCTGGTCCACGACTTTTACTTCCCTTATGTCGGCGAAGACAACCTGACGAACGCCCGAAGTCTGCAGCATTTAATCGGCGTCTGGGTAGATAATCGCTTTTCCTGGCTGGATGATAACACCTGGAAGATAAACGTCGATTTTGAAAGCGAAGCCTTGATAAGTAAAATCAGCGCCGAAAATGCTGATTTAGGCGTCCGGCTAGAGTTTGCCGATTTTGTCGATTCGGAATTTACGGCTTTTTGCCGCCGCATCAAGGTCAAGAATCTTAAAGACGACCGGCGCGAAATCCGGATATTCATGCACCAGGTTTTCCAGATTTCACAGCGCGGCCGAGCCGACACCGTCCTATATGTCCCTGAGGGCAATTACCTATACGACTACAAAGGTACCTGCTCCTTGCTGATTAGCGCCCGCACCAGCGCCGGCCAGCCTTTTGACCAATTCTCGCTGGGTAATTTCGGCATAGAAGGCAAAGAAGGCACTTATAAGGACGCCGAGGACGGCAACCTGGACGGCAACCTGGTCGAACACGGCAGCGTGGACTCGGTTGTCCGGTCTTCGCTTTTATTAGACGGCGGCGCCGAAGATTACGTTGATTACTGGGTGATAGCCGCCTTTTCGCAAATAGAGGCCGAGGATATTCACAATGAGCTAGCCCAGCAGGGCCTGCACGGACGCCTCGACCACACCAGAGCCTACTGGCACGATTGGCTGGAACCAGCTAAAGCCAAAACCGAATCGATTGCCGAAAGCCGGCGTGATATTTACAAAAAGTCGCTATTGGTAGTCAAAGCCCACATAGACAAACGCGGCGCCATAATCGCCAGCGGTGATTCCTCTATCTATAACTACGGCCGGGATTATTACAGTTACGTTTGGCCGCGGGACGGCGCGCTGACCATGCTAACCATGATGCGGGCCGGCTTTTTTGAGGAGCCCAAGCGCTTTTTGCAGTTCTGCGCCGATACTATGCACCCCAAAGGCTATATGATGCATAAATACCAGCCTGACCGTTCGATTGGCAGTACCTGGCACCCATTAATGCACCGCCACCATCCGGAACTGGCTATCCAGGAAGACGAAACCGCTTTAGTGATTATTGCCTTGGCCGAATATTATCGTCAAACAGAGGACAAGGAGTTTCTAAACTCGGTTTACCCCGGTTTAGTGTTGCGGGCCGGTAATTTTATGGCCCGTTTTATTGATGAGCAAACCAATCTGCCCCATGCCAGCTATGACCTCTGGGAGGAGCGCTTTGGAACCCACACCTTTACGGCAGTAGTGTCCAAGCGGGCTCTGGAGGACGCCGCTTATCTGGCAGACAGTCTCAAGCACGCCGAGAGCGCCCAGGAGTGGCGCCAGGCCGCTGAACGCATTGGTAAAGCTCTGGATCAATTGTATAGCCCAGATACTAAGTGTTACCGCAAGGGCCAGTACTTAAATAGCGATGGGCAGATAGAAAATAACGACACGGTTGATGTTTCCAGCCTGCTGGCATTTTTGGAATTCTATCCCGACAAGCTAGCCGATGACAAGATCAAACAAAGCGCCGAAACCATCGAGAAGCGGCTATTTAACAGTAGTCCGGCCGGCGGAGTTGTCCGTTACGAACACGACAATTACTTCTTAGCTCATCCGGAGTACATCGGTAATCCCTGGATAATCTGCAGCTTTTGGCTGGCCCAGTACTATCTCAAAAATGACCAGCGCGATAAGGCCGAAGAGTTGATAGAATGGTGCCTCTCAACCGCCACTCCCAGCGGTATATTATCCGAGCAAGTCGACCCCTTGAACCGCCAACAAGTCGGTGTCTCGCCTCTGGTTTGGAGCCATGCGGAAGTTATAAATTCGTTATTAGCTTTTTATCAAACAAGTTAACGTCTTGGTTTGACTTCGTTGCGGCCTAAGTTCTTCTTGGTTTCGACTTGCTTAGCCTGGATGCGTTTTACCGGGCAATATTTCATAAGTTCCACTTTGTCAGGAGTGTTCAAGGTATTTTTGGTGGTGTAATAATGGCGCTGCTTGCAAGCCTCGCAGATTAGACCAATCAATTTTCGCTTATCGCCTTTTTTAGCCATATCAACCTGTAACTTTAACAGATTAGATTCCGATTTTCAATAACAAACTGCAGCCAGCCAATTCGGCAAAATCCTGAATTTTTGTCGAATTGAGAGGAGCAACAATGGAGGCCCTGCCCAATTTGTGCCACTTGATCGCGCAAATTGAGGCAGGGCTGGAATTAGTTGCGACGATGGAGCCGTGACCGGGACTTGAACCCGGGACCCCCTCCTTACCATGGAGGTGCTCTACCACTGAGCTATCACGGCATTAACACCTTATTATTCTACAAGATACGCACTAATGATTAAAGCCTAAGCGGCCTGAGCAATAACTTCTTGGATTTTGCCTAGTGCTTCTTGAATGGTCTTGGCTTCTACCTTGCCGCCGGCGGATGATTTATGACCGCCGCCACTTAGCGCTCTTGCCAGTTTAGAAACGTCTTGCGAGCCCCTAGCCGCCCTAAATGATATTGAGTATATATTCTCGCCCTCTAAGGAGTTGAGATACGCTATAAAGCCCTTGTCCCTGCCGTCTATATTGCGGATGTAGTTGTCTATAAAGATCTTGTTAGCCCGCTGTAAGGACGCCTGGGGTTTGCCGGATTTTTGCCAGTTATCTACAAATTCGTCGCCGAGATAACTGTAAGTAAAGTCCTTAAAGTGCGATAGGTTTTTTGCCAGCTCGCTGACAACTTGCATCTGGTCTTCGCTAAACTGGTTAAGCTGGTATTTTAGGGCCTCTACGGTCGCCCCCTCGCGCACCAGCTTAGCCGCCAGCTCCAGAGCGTCAGCGTTAGAGACATCGACATAGGTAAACCCACCGGTATCACCGTACAGGCCGGTCATCGCAACCTGTGCTGAGTCGTCGGGCTTTTTAAAATTTAGCTGCGAAAAGATAAGCCCGTATATCTCTTGGACCGAGGCTGATTTTATGGAGTTTATGTACAAATCGGACTCATCCCTGCCTTCGGGTTCATGGTGGTCAATAATAACCACTTTGACCTGGTTCAGTTTGATATATTCACGGAGTTTTTCACCACCCTTCCGGCTTGCCCGGCTAAAATTGGCAACGTCGACCAAAATAAAAAGATCAGGCTTTAGCTCAACAATAGCTTCATCTAGAGGTGCGAACTTAATCTGGTTGTAGCCGCTTATAAAACTGAGGGCGTCGGGCTCCTCCTCTAAAATCATCTCGATACTCTTGCCAGGAAAGTTTAATTTAAGAGCTCCGCTGAGCAAAAGCGTGGATGCCACGGCGTCCGGGTCCGGCGAGATATGCGAAGTCACCAGAATCTTGTTTGACTGCTGCAGTAAATCTTTAAATTTATCAATCACTAAAACTGATACTACACAGTTAGAAGACCTTGGGCAAGATTCATCGAACCTCTAGCTTCCCGGATTTGGATCACATGGTTTTATCAATAAGACTAGGCTTGGGATCAAAGATGTTGTGATGCTTATCACATACGATGGAGAAGCAGCGTAATATACTTATCCTTAGCTAGTCGAGATGACTAGGTGCGCTATTTAAGGAGAGCCTTGCTCAGACGGTATAACTAAGTACGGCATTAGAAATTACAAACTAAACTTAAGCAATTGACGGGAATTTAGCAAAACCCTACAATGACCTTGACAACTTAAGACGAGAATGATGATATATGAATAAGCTTAATCTACGTTCAATAATAACAATTGTGGTTTCCGCTGCCTTTGTGTTTGGTCTACTTGCACCGGTCGACGCGTTCGCTGCAACTTCACCCATACTGGCTGGGTCAGCAGGCTACTCTGTTCTGGGCGGCGCGGGAGTGACTTGTACTGGGCCGACCACCACCACTGGAGCCGTCGGTGTCAGTCCGGGCAGCTCTATTACCGGTTTTCCCAGTCCATGTACTGCCGGGGGCGGCACACATTCCAATGATGCCAGCGCTATAGCGGCCCAAGCTGATACCCTCACCACTTTCGGCGCTCTCGACCAAACCTGCGATCACAGCTACGGCGCACAGGATTTAACTTTACTCTCTCCTCTTGGGCCGGGTGTCTATTGCTCCACTAGCGGCTTCACACTGAGCGGAAACCTAACCCTCACCGGGTCAGGCGTCTGGATTTTCAAGACTGTGTCGACGCTCATTACCTCGCCTGGCTCATCCGTTACCGGTGGCGATCCTTGTAACATATGGTGGAGGATTGGCAGCTCCGCGACTCTTGCTACGACCACTTCGTTCATAGGTAATATTTTTCCACTTAATGGTGTCACCGCCCTGCAAACCGGCGCAACCTTAAACGGTCGGGTCTTGGCGCAGTCTGCTGGTACGGTAACCTTGGCCTCCAACACTATCAGTGGCCCCACCTGTGCCACAACCGGTTCTTCTGGCGGCAGTGGTAGCGGCAGTGGTAGTGGTAGCACTCCCTCCTCGACCACCACTCCAGGTGCACCCGATACGGGTTTGGGGGTATATTCGACAAATCCTTGGCATGGCCTTGCGACCTACGGTCTTGGAGCAATGGGTCTTTTGGCTTTAGCCTTCGTAGCAAGACGAACTGCCAAGAAATAACAATAGAGTAGAGATTTTATGGGTATTCTGGAGCAGCAGGATAGAGTATCTCGTGAGTGGCGAATTCTAAAGAAAAAAGTCAAAAAAGCTTTACTTTCTAATATCTTAGTAGTGGCTGCAGTTGGCCTGTTGACGGTAGGAGTAGGCATAAGTTTATCTCATCAGCATGCTAATGAAGTAGCCAACCAGCATGCCGCAACGCTTGTTTATGAAGTCAATTATGGCGGCAACAACACCGCGCCCAGCGCTATAAAGCCCGCCGCACGCCTAGTAGCTAATTATGTCGTTGCCCCAGCGTTGCCCCGCTATTTAATAATCCCAAAACTTAACGTTAACGCGCGGATTTTGTCAGCTGGCGTGAACGCCCAGGGCGCGCTGGAAACACCCGACAATGTCTATGACACGGCATGGTACGACCAATCAGCTCAGCCGGGCCAGCTGGGAGCCATGCTAATCAACGGTCATATTTCCAGCTGGACAGCGCATGGTGTATTTTACGGGCTGGGATCATTACAACCGGGAGATTCTGTAGATGTTCGGAGTGGAAATGGGGCGATATTCACCTATAAAGTCGTAAAAACCCAAATATACGACGCTGATAATGTCGATATGACTACCGCTATGGCATCGGTCAACACCAGTAAACCCGGGCTTAATCTCATCAGCTGCACTGGCGATGTTATCCCAGGCACCAGTGAGTTTAATGAGCGCATCATCGTCTTCGCCACCCAGGGCTAAGGCTTCCTTCGAGTATTCGAATCCCCTCTAAACAAAAATGGTCCGCCAACCTCACCGAAAATGGTGAGCTTGTCGAACCATGGTGCTGGGTGTAGGATTCGAACCTACGAAGGCAAAAGCCGACAGATTTACAGTCTGTTGTGTTTGACCGCTTCACTAACCCAGCGTTATCCCAATTGTATCAGTTCTGGAGCCGCCTGTCGGACTCGAACCGACGACCTGCTGTTTACAAAACAGCTGCTCTAGCCAGCTGAGCTAAGGCGGCTCATCGCAACTTACGCGCTTGCTTCAAATGAACCATAAAAAGTTTACCAAAACAGGGGTGAAATAGCAATTGCAAGCAGTTTAAAGCTTGATGCGGTGACTACTCAGAAATTCGTGCTGCTTGGGGTATTTTTTTGCATGCCGCTTTTGCAGGCCGGTATGGTACTCAAGAGTAGTGTGCTTGGCACAAGTCCGGTAAGTAGTGCCTTCTACCCTGTGACGCCCAATTCGCCAACATCGTGACTGATTGCAATTAAACCGTTTATAAAGGCCGATAATCGCCCCTAAAACGGTTATAGAGGTCAGGTTGGATAGGTTGGATACCCAGAGTGGCTGATTAAAGAATAGCCAGTGCCAAATACCCATTTTTTGTTCCTAAATCACTACCCGGCGGGGGCGCAGAATGCGCTTAGGTTGTCCAACTGGCAGCACCAGCTTGTCTAGGCGACGTTTAATAGCCGTGGCTTCCTGGGTCATGCCGCGGGATTCGTAGGCTTTTTCCAGTAACAAGAAGGTTTCGGGGTTGGGCTCCAGTTCACTGGCTTTTTCCAGCTCCTGTAACACCAGCTTATCGTTACCCATTTTTTCTTGGACTTTGGCGTAGGCAATGTGCCGAGCGGCTAAACTGTCCTCAAGCTTTAAGGCCTGCTCAAAAGCGGTACCGGCTTTTTCGTAGTTTTCGGTTTCGTAATAAATCATCCCTAAGTTGTGCAAGCTGGAGGCGCTGGGCTCAATACTACTGGCAATTTCAAAACAATCTATGGCGTCTTTATATTCACGCTGTTTGGCGTACAAGATACCCAGACGATTATAAGCCGCGGCGTTCTTTTCATCGATTTTCAAGATAGTTAGCAGAGCTTTTTCGGCGCGTAACAAGCGGTTTTCGCGCATCCCTAAGTGAGCGATTTCCCAGAGTTTATTCAGCCGGTCACCCAGGCGGCGCGGCACAACGGCGATTTCGCGGGCCGAAAAACGCTCGTTGCGATAAACAATCAACGCTAAAATAATCAACAGTATGATGGCGTACATACAGCAACTAGTATAGCAAACCTAGATTTCCAGCTTAAGCGCCAACTCCAGAGCGATTAAGCGCGGCGCCGTATTGGCGGCCAGCGCTGCTTGCAGTTGGGTGACCAGACGCCTGGATCGCAGCAGCCCGGCCTGGCGGCCGCCTTTGCCGACGGTGGCATTCTGGAGCGCCGCTAAAACTTTCCCCAGCGCGTCTAGGAACAGATTGAATTGCTCCTTATCCTTGCTCAGCTTGTCCAGCTCGAGCAGGCGCTGGTATTTATCGTGGCGCAGGAACTGCTTGGCGCTGTCTACAGACTGTTTTAGGGGGTGTTCTGTTGCGTTTCCTAGCAAAGCATTAAGAAGTCCCCCTCTGCCTTGACTGAGCTGCCAGGCGTTCTTTATAGCGCTCTGCGGATATTTACCCGCGTAATGCTCCTGGGCTTGGGTCAGAGTTACTGGGTGTAGAGTCAGGCTTTGCGCCCTTGAGGCAATAGTTGGCAAAACCGAGCGGATTGACGGGACACTTAGGATATAGGCGGTATCGGCAGCCGGCTCTTCCAAGGCCTTTAACAAGGCGCTTTGGGCTTCGCCGCTAAGGTTATGGGCGTCTTCGATAAAAACTATCCGGCGCACAGCGCCTTTGCCCGGTGTTTTTAGGCGTAATTTATGCAAAACCTGGCGCACATCATCAATTGGAATGTCACGTTTGTCTTTTGGCCGCGTTAGAGTCAAGAAATAGGGGTGGCTAGTAACATCTTTGCTACCCAGAACCTCTGCAGCCAGATAATGCGCCAGGGCGGTCTTGCCGCTGCCAGGCAGGCCAACAATCATTAGCGCGTGGGGCGGCTGCTTGATGTATATCCCTGCAGCGACTCTGGTTCGAGCGTTCAGCAGCAACTGGTTGTCCATCATTTAGCCCAAAATTCTTTGAAGCGGGCGGGCAGCGGCGCCTCAAAGACTTTGCGCTGCCCGCCCGGCAAGGTTATTTCCAAACTCTTGGCGTGCAATAACATTGGGCCGTCATCGTGACCGTAGACATGATCGCCGACAATCGGGTGGCCAAGGTATGTCAAGTGTATGCGTAACTGATGGGTACGGCCGGTAACCGGCTTTAATTCCAGCTCAGTATAGGAACGGTTCTTCTTATCAATCGATTTAATCACTTTGTAACGGGTTTGGGCCGGCTTACCTTCTTTATCAACTCTAAAAGTCTGCGGTCTTTTAGGATTGCGGCCAATCGGCGCGTCGATAATTGCTTCCGGCTGCTTTGGCGTGCCTTCTACCACGGCGATATAGGTCTTAGCAGTTTTGCGGTTGGCAAACTGTTTTTGCAGATATTTGAGGGCGTCCTCGGTCTTGGCGCCAATAATCACACCACTGGTTGGCCGGTCCAGCCGGTGCACAATTCCGGCCCTATTGCCGGTCAATTTATCATCTGTTATTTTGCCATGCAGAAAACTGGCGACTGTGGCTTCGGAATTGAGCGCACCTTTACTATGAGTCAGAGCGCCAGTTGGTTTATCGATAACCACCACACTGTCGTCTTCATATATTATCGGCAATTCAATCGCCTCTGGAGCCTGCCTGAGTAAAGTTTCATCGACTCGTATCTGATCGTTGAGTTTAAGTTTGTGGCTAGCTTTGATAACTTTCCCGTCCATTGTGACCATATTCTTATCAAAGAGGTTTTCTAGAGATGAACGGCTGAACTCAGGGTGTTTAGCGGCCACGAATACGTCCGCTCTCTGCCCCAGTTCAGCAGAACCGACTCTAAATATCGCCATGGTTTAAGCGGGTCTCAGGCCGACGGCTTTTTGGACTTTTAGAAGCGTAGCGTTGGCGACTTCGTTCATCTTGGATTCGTCAGCTTCCAGTTTGGACATTAACTTATCCGAATCGACTTGCGATAATTTACCCTGGAAATCGGTCAAGAAGTTCTTTACGTCAGTAGCAACTTGTTGTTTTAAGAAAGCGTAACCTTGAGTATCACCCTCCGGCAAATTCATGTTACCGGTGAGTAGCGCTTTTATTAGCATCAGATTGGTTACGCCTGGCTGTTCTTCTCGCTCCTCTGCGTTGCCCGGTAGGCGATTGTAGCTGTCGGTTGTGGCAGACATAATTTTCTTGGCGGCATCATCCGGGCTATCACTGAGCATAATTGTGCCAGCTGGGTCCTCTACGGATTTACTCATTTTCTTTTCCGGGTTGCGCAGGCTGCGGATGCGGATTGGTTCGCTGCGGCCAGCAAATTCAGTCTGCTTGGCATTATCTTCTGGTAGTACAAACAGCTCGCTGAACTTATTGTTCATCCTGATAGCCAAATCGCGGGTAAACTCCACGTGCTGACGCTGGTCTTCGCCCACCGGCACCCATTTAGCGCCATAAAGTAAGATATCCGCAGCCATCAAAACAGGGTAGTTGAACAGTCCGACACTGACGTTGGAGTCATCGCGACTGCTCTTGTCTTTAAATTCCGTCATTCGTGATAGCTCGCCGGAGTAGGCGAAACAGTCCAGAATCCAGGTTAGCTCGGAGTGAGCTGGGACGTAGCTTTGGCGATATATATAGGTGTCGGGGTTGTCGATGTCCAAACCGGCGGCCACAAAGACCTTAAGATTGGCCAAGGACTGCTCATACAAATTTCCGTGGTCTATCGGCGTGGTAAAGCTGTGCAAATCCGGCACGAACATGTTCATTTGGTACTCGCCGGCGTGCTTTTTTTGCAGTTCCACCATCGGTAAAATCGCACCCAGATAATTGCCCAAGTGAAACTCGGCATTAGACCGCAGCCCAGTTAAAATAACCTCTTTATTCATTACCTAAAGTATATCAAGCTTGCTGACTTTTTACGCTCAGATACTTCCGGCGAACCTCTTGACCGAAGGCTGTGGGCAGCACATCTTGGCCAAGCTGACGCATCCTTTCCACATCCTCTAGGTCGTAAGTTCCGGTCATCTCTATGCCCATTGATACTGATTGCTCTTCGACGCCAATGAGTTGATGCCCGTCAAAGTGCAAAGCATGCAAAACTTCGGACGGTGAGCGGTGATCGTCCAGATCCAGTTCTATCTGATTGACCGCTAGAAGCCTCAAGGCATCCGCATCCGTTATTTCTGGTTTTCGAACCTCTTCTAAGCTGCTCATTTTTCCCTTTCGCGTTAATTTAAAAAACCGCCCTGGTGGCGGTTTCTTCAGTATTCTCGATTTCTTATTTATAAGCGCACAGAACAAACCGCCACAGAAGTGTCGCTAAACCAATAAAAGGCGGTTTGTAACTTAGTCATAGAAGATATTCTAGCAAAGGCTAGCGTTTTGTAAACTGCCGTTTCTTGCGGGCGGAGCGTAAGCCGAATTTCTTGCGTTCTTTTTCGCGGGGATCGCGGCCGAGAAGTTCGGCTTTGCGTAAAGTCCCGCGGTAATCTTCATTCATTTCTACTAAAGCCTTAGCAACACCTAGGCGAATGGCATCTACCTGGCTGGCGTGGCCGCCGCCGGCGACTTTGGCGGTTATTACGTATTTTTCGGGGTCAAGCTCTAGCGCGGTGAAGGGCTTAAGCAGTTCGCTTTGGTACTGTTTGCTGTCGTCAAAATAGCCGGTAGCATCTTGGTCGTTAATCTTGAAGCTGCCTTTGCCGCTCTGGACGCGCACCCGGGCAGTGGCGCTTTTGCGGCGGCCCAGGGCGTAAAAATAGGTATCTTTGGCCATAGTTATTTTTTACCTTTCATTGGGAATTCTAGCGGTTTTTGGGCGCCGTGATTATGTTGGTCGCCAGCGTAAATCTTAAGCCGTTTTAGGCGGCCATCCCGCAGCTTATTAACTGGCAGCATACCGCGGATGGCATGCTGTAATACGGCTGTGGGGTTCAACTTCATCGATTCGGCAGCGGTACGGGCTTTGATGCCGCCCGGGAAACCGCTGTGGCGATAATAAACCTTACCCTCCATCTTGTTACGGGTTAGTACGGTGTTCTCGGCATTGATAATAATCACAAAGTCGCCGCCGTCCACGTGAGCCGTAACACTGGGTTTGCCTTTGCCGATTAGCAGACCGGCGGCCACAGTGGCTACCCGGCCGGCCGGCGCTTGGCTGGCGTCAATTACGTACCATTTGCGCTCTACAGCGGCCGGTTTTTGGCTAAAAGTCTTCACTATTTCTTCTCCGTCTTTTTGGCGGCGGCCTTTTTGGCCGGGGCTTTCTTGGTTTTAGCCGGCTCGGCCTTTGCAGCTGGTTTAGCAACGACCTTAGCTTTAGCCTTCAAATCGTCAACAAAGCTAACAGTGGCCATTTGGGTACCGTCACCACGGCGCAGAGCTGTCCGCTTAACGCGCAGATAGCCGCTGTTGCGGCCAGCAAGCTTGGGCGCTAGCTCGTCAATCAGCTTATTGGCGGCTTCTTTAGTGGCCATTTTGGAAATTACCTGCCGGCGGTTGTGCAAATCGCCAATTTTAGCCTTAGTAATCAGCTTTTCGGTGTAGGGCACGATTTCTTTGGCTTTGGTAAAGGTTGTTTCGATGGATTCCTGCAGCACCAAAGCATCGGCTAGACCCTTCATCAGGGCCCGGCGCTGGTCGCGCTCGCGTCCGAATTTAGCTCCTTTGTATCCGTGCCGATGCATGATTTATCCTCTTAAAGCTCCAGCTCGGCCATTTTTTCTTTGACTTCGTCCAAAGCTTTGTTGCCAAAGCCCTTCAAATCGCGCAGTTCGGCCTCGGACAGGCTCAACAGGTCTTTGATAGTATGAATATCGTTATTGACCAGCGCGTTGGTGGTGCGGGCGCTAAGGTTCAAGTCTTCGATGGAGGTCATTAGCTCGGCCGGCTCATCGCCGTCCTCGCCCAGGCCGCCGTCTTCAATGCTACCGGCGGTCAGCGGCGCGGCAACTTCCACGCGGGTTTGACCGGCCAAAGCGGTGTATTGGTTTATCAAAATAGCGGCGGCTTCTTCAAAAGCGTCGCGCGGAGTGATAGAACCATCGGTGTCAACCGTCAGAAGCAGCTTGTCCAGGTTAGTGACTTGGCCAACGCGGGTGTTTTCGACCTTGTAGCGGACACGTACAACCGGGCTAAACAGAGCGTCCAGCATAATCATATCGCTGAGCTTTTTGGCGCTGGCTTGTTCGTCCAAAGGACGGTAGCCGCGGCCAGTCTCAACAACCAGTTCCATAGTTAGGCTGGATTTGTCGTCGTCGATAGTGGCAATCACGTGGTCAGGGTTAACAATCTCTACGTCTGCATTGGTCTCGATGTCTTTGGCCTTAACCAAGCCTTTGCCTTTTTTGCTTAGACGTAAGGTCTGCGGCTCATCGCTGAAAACGCGGAAGCGCACCCCTTTTAGGTTTAGCATGATGGCAACTACGTCTTCTCTAACACCTTTAACGGTGGTGAATTCGTGGCTAACGCCGTCAATGCGGAATGCTGTTACGGCCGCACCGCTGATGCTGGATAGCAGCACCCGGCGCAAGCTGTTGCCCAGGGTCATTCCATAGCCGGTGTGCAGTGGTTCGATAGTAAAAGTAGCGCTGGTCGGACCGTGGTCGACGATCTGGCCGAGTGCCGGGGTGTGAATTAGTTTGCTCATAAATAAGTCTCCTTCTTTAGCCTTAGCGTGAGTAATACTCAATGATTAGTTGTTCTTTAAGATCCGGTTCAGCATCGTCGCGGGTTGGCAAGCCTGTTACTTCCACGCTGAATTTCTTACGGTTAACTTTAAGCCAAGCCGGAACCTCGGCTGGCGCCGGGCTGGTATCTTCCAGGCGTTTGAAATAGTCAGAACTGTGGCTTTTGCTGCGGGCCACGATAACATCGCCAGCTTTTACCCGGATTGATGGGATATCCACGCGACGGTCATTGAACATAAAGTGGCCGTGGGTGACCAGTTGGCGCGCAGCCCGGCGCGATGGCGCCAAGCCGGCACGGTAAATAACGTTGTCCAGGCGGCGCTCCAAAAACTGCAGCAAGGCCGCGCCGGATTCACCTGGTGTACGGTTTGCTTCATCCATTAGTTTGGCGAATTGCCGCTCCAGCAGACCGTAAAGCCGCTTGACCTTCTGTTTTTCGCGCAGCTGCAAGCTATACTGGCTGGCTTTGCCGCGCGAGCGGTAGTTAGGCGCCTGGCCGGGCATAGAAGTACGCTTAACCAGGGCTTTGTGGGCCTTGGGGTGCAAGGCATAGCCTTCGCGGCGACTCATTTTTACGATAGATTGGGTGTCTCTGGCCATGTCTAGTTCCTCTTAGCCTTTCGTGGGCGGACGCCGCCGTGGGCGGTGCCGGTAATATCTTTAACGCTGTCCACCTGGATTTTCTGGTTGATTAGGCTGCGGATGGCGGCCTCACGGCCCAAACCAATGCCTTTAACCTGAATGTCTACTCTGGATAAACCGAAGTTATTACGGGCTTCGGTAATAGCTTTCTCGGCAGCGACCTGGGCGGCGTAAGCTGTGCCCTTTTTGGAGCCACGGAAGCCAGAAGCGCCGGCGCTGGCATTAGTCAAAACATTGCCTTTGGTATCAGTAATAGTGATGATGGTGTTATTAAAAGTCGCCAGCACGTGGATTTGGCCCTCTGGTACGGCACGCTTTTTGGACTTCTTACGCTTAACAACCGGCGCATCAGCGGCCAGAACTTCGCCTTCGGTAGTAGCCGCGGCGTCAGTAGCATCGGCCGGGATATTCTCGGTTGCGACTTCAGCTTTTTTTACTTCTTCTTCTTTAGCCATAATTATCCTTAAGTCTTGCTTGGCGCTTTCCTGGCGGTGCCGCCAACTGTCATCTTCTTGCCCCGGCGGGTGCGGGCATTAGTGCGAGTACGCTGGCCACGGCTGGGCAGGTTGGCTTTGTGGCGCAGACCTCGGTAAGCATTAATGTCGGTGAGGCGCTTGATATTACCGGTAACTACGCGCTGCAGCTCGCCTTCAACGGTGTAATCAGCGTTAATAACGTCTTGCATGCGGCTGATTTCGGCGTCGGTCAGGTCTTTAACCCGTACGGTTGGTTCAACTTTGGCGTTCTTTAGAATTTCCTCGCTGAACTTAGGACCAATCCCATAGATGTAAGTCAGCGCAATCTGCACTTGCTTGTTATCGGGGATAGTGACACCGGAAAGTCGAGCCATAGGTTAACCTTGCCTCTGCTTGTGCTTGGGCTTTAATTTATTAATGACGTAAACGCGGCCCTTGCGGCGCACGATTTTATCATCGGGACTAATTTTCTTAACACTGGCACGTACTTTCATACGGATCATCCTCCTATTGTTTGATGACACACTGCTCTTAAAACTAATTCTCGCGGTAGGTAATCCGACCCTTCGTAAGATCGTAAGGTGTCAATTCTACCTTAACGCGGTCGCCAGCAACAAGGCGGATGTAATGTCTGCGCATCTTGCCGGAAACATGAGCTATGATTTGATGACCGTTTTCGAGCTCTACTTTGAACTGGGTACCGGGCAGTGCTTCTACTACTGTTCCGGCCAGTTCAATTACCTCTTTATCCTTGGCCATAAATACAACCTAGATATTGTAGCAAAATTATCATCTGTTTGTAAAGGGTTGATTTCGTCTTATTTCTTACGTCTGGGGAGATTGACGCGCGGAATGAAGCGCAGGCGTTTGGCGCCCAGCGCTGCCGTGCCACCGGGACCGGGCTCATAGAAGTAATCCGGCTGTTCGTATTGGTCGTAAGTGACCATTAGGGCACGTGATTCTATCTGGCGCATGGTTTCCAGTGATACCGACACCAGGATCAGGATGCTGGTACCGCCGATAGCGATGTTTTGAGTGACATAAACCTGGGCCACAATCGGCAGAACTGCCAGCAAACCCAGCGCTGAAGCGCCAAACAGCGTCAAGCGGTTAACAATCCGGCTTAGGTACTTCTCGGTCTGCTTGCCGGAACGCACGCCGGCGATAAAACCCCCCTGTTTTTGCAGGTTCTCGGCAATCTCCTTAGAGTTGAAAGTTACGCTGGTGTAGAAATAGGTGAAGATAAACACCAGCAAGAAGTAAGTTACCGGATAAATCCAAGCCTTCAGGCCTTCGGTAGCAAAGGTGGTGGCTGACGGTTGCTGGAAAAGCTGCGACATACTGAATCCAACGTGCTCCCAATGAGTTGTAGGCGTAAAGTTGACGCCTTGGCCATGGGTAAGTATTTGGCCGATAAAGTTGGGCACACTAAGGAAGGCCACGGCGAAGATAATCGGAATAACGCCGGCGGTAATCAGTTTGACCGGCAGCGTAGTGGTTACCCCACCGTAAGTGCGGTTACCCTGCACACGTTTAGCATAATTTATCGTCAGCCGCCTGGCGGCCTCATTGAGCTTGACCACCGCCCACGTTATAAAGACAACCGCCGCGGCCACAATTCCAAATACCATCAACCCATGCCGGCTATAGGTGTGACCAAAAACAGTCACCTTGGCGACTTTGGAGCCGGCGGTGTAAGCCGTAATCCGCCAGATTTCACTAATTAGAGTGGGCAGGCGGCTGACTATGCCTACGGTGATAAGCAGTGAAATACCGTTACCAATCGAGCGCTCGGTGATTTGCTCGCCCAGCCACATCAGAATCATCGAACCGCCGGTGAGAGCGGCAATCATCAAGACCCACTGCAGCATTGAGGTGTTGGCCGTAATATCACCAAGGCCGCCGATAGACTGGGCTTCCTCGCGGATAAGATAAATAGTGCCGATAGACTGGACAATAGCCAGCGGGAAGGTCAGCATGCGGGTGTATTGGTTGATTCTCTTGCGGCCGTACTCACCTTCTTTGTTTAAGGCTTCCAGTTTGGGGATAGCCTTGGTGAGCAGCTGCATGATGATGCTGGCGTTGATGTAAGGGCCCAGACCCACCAGCATGATAGAAAAGTTGGCCAGCGCGCCGCCGGATAGGACGTTCAGGAAGCCCAGCAGCTGGTTGGAATTGGTTTGAGTAAATAGGTTATTAAGGACCTGTTTAAGGGTGTGGGGATCGGCCAATGGCACCGGAACATGGGCCAGAATGCGGAAAACCAGTAACATGCCCAGCACCGCGCCAATGCGTTTTTGCATCTCGCGGTTCTTCAGTGATTTTAGGATTATGCCCCAATTCAAACTTTTAACACCTCTTTTTGATTGCTATCCCAGTATAAAACAGGCTTGGTTCGATTACCACGCCAGCCGCAGCAAAAAACTATTTTTCGGTGGGTTTTTGCTTGGGTTGGCGAGCTAAACGAGCGGTAACTGTAACACTGCCGCCCGCCTTTTGTACGGCCTCGGTAGCAGCGGCGCTGGCAGCTTGTAGCTTAACATCTTTTTTGCCGGTGACTTCACCTTTAAGTATTAGTTTGACGTTGGCATGCGGGCTGCTGATTAGTCCGGCTTCAAACAGGCTGGCGGTATCAACAGTAGCTTTTTTGACGGAATCCAATTGGCCGGTATAAACGGTTTCTGCCGGCGTGCGGTGGCTATTGAAACCGCGGTGTTTGGGCAAGCGCATATAAAGCGGGATTTGGCCGCCTTCAAAGCCGGGGCGCACACCGCCGGATTTACGGGCTCCCTGGCCTTTGGTGCCACGGCCGGCAGTCATACCGCGGCCAGCGGCAATGCCACGGCCGGAACGCTTGCGGTCTTTGTTGCGGGTTAGGCTGAGCTCGTTATATTTCATTATTTGGCCTCTGCTTTAGCGACAGCTTTTGGTTTAGCGTCGACCTTGGCCTTATTAGTATTAGTGACCCATTTGGCGGCTGGCTGCATGGTTTGCAAGGCTTGCAAGGTAGCATACGCCGTGTTGATGCGGTTGGAAGAACCAACTGACTTGGACATAGCGTTTTCGATCCCGGCGACTTCCAGCACGGTGCGGACGACGCCGCCGGCAATCAAGCCGGTACCCGGCGCGGCTGGCAAGATTAGGATTTTAGAACCACCGACGCGGCCTTCTACATCATGAGTCAGAGTATCGCGGTACAGATTAAGTTTTACCATATTCTTTTTGGCGACATCAGTCGCTTTATTGACGGCGGCTGAAACGTCAGCGCCCTTGGCCACGCCAACGCCGACGCGGCCTTTGTGGTCACCGGCGACAACTAAAGCCTGGAAGCGAAAACGGCGGCCACCTTTAACTACGCGGGCTACACGGTTAACGTAAACTACACGCTCGTCAAACTGTTTTTCTTCGATTTCACCCATATTATTGCGGCGCGGGCGGTCTTGATAAGGTTTATTGTCGGGCATAATTAAAACTCCAACCCGCCTTTGCGAGCGGCATCTGCGAGAGCCTTGATGCGGCCATGATACTTGCGGCTGCCACGGTCAAAAGACACTTTCTTTACTTTAGCTTTCTGGGCTTTTTTGGCTATTTCAGTACCAACCCACTCGGCCTTGGTGCTAAGGTCACCTTCAATCTTCTGGCCAACGCTGGTAGCGTAAACCACCGTGGCGCTCTTGCTGTCGTCAATAATCTGGGCTGTGACGTGCAAATGGCTAACGTTCACGCTCAGGCGCGGCCGGTTGCTATTGCCCAGCACGGTACGCACCCGGTTGGCCCGGCGTCCGGCGGAGGCTTGCTTGTGTTTTAATCTGTCCATAATTATCATTCCTATTCTTTACCGCTCTTACCGGACTTACGGATAATGCGTTCATCGGCGTACTTAATGCCTTTGCCCTTATAGGGCTCCGGCTTCTTGAGCGCCCGGATTTCGGCGGCCACCTGCCCAACTTGCTGCTTGGAAGTACCGCTAACAGTTATATTATTCTGCTCCACCGCAACCTGTACGCCAGCCGGTATTTTATACACTACTTCGTGCGAAAAACCAAGGTTAAGCTTGAGGTCCTGGCCCTGGACTTGTATCCGGTAACCCACGCCGTTAAGTTCCAGTTTGCGTTCAAAGCCACCACTCACGCCGGTAACCATGTTGGCTACCAATGCCCGCATTAAACCGTGGCGGGAGCGCGAAATGGCTTCATCGTTCTTGCGGTTAACCAATACTTGATTGTCTTTAACAACCACGTCTACCTCTGGCAGAGTGAACTGCTGCAGATTACCTTTGGGGCCGTTGACCGTGATAAAGTCCTTATCAACCGTAACGGTTACGCCGCCGGGCAAATCTATGGGTTGTTTTCCTATACGACTCATCTTGTTATTCCTAATACACCTGACAGATTAATTCTCCGCCCAAACGCTGGGCCTTGGCTTGCTGGCCGGTCATAACACCTTTGGAGGTGGAGATTACTATGATGCCACGGCCACGTTTGACAGTGGGGATCTCATCAGCCTTAGCGTAAACCCGGCGGCCAGGTTTGCTCAGCCGGTCAATTTCGGTAATCACCGCGTTTGTACCTTCGGCATGGATGGTAATTACCAGGTTACGATTAACGCCTTCGCCTTCGCTGCTAACCTTGGCTAAAAAGCCGCTGTCTACCAATACCTGGGCAACAGTGGCTTTAACTTTAGAGTAAGGCATACTTACCTCGTTCTTGTTGGCGCCAATGGCGTTCCTGATACGGGTTAGCATGTCGGCTATGGGGTCTGTGGCAATCATTGTCATATTTTAATCTCCTACCAACTAGCCTTAGTTACACCTGGTATTTCGCCCTTGCTGGCGTGTTCGCGGAAGGCAATGCGGCTCAGGCCGAATTGACGCATGTAGGCGCGGCCACGGCCGGTTTCGGCGCAGCGGTTCTTGCGGCGGGTGGGGCTGGAATTGCGCGGCAGTAAAGCCAACCCTTCCAGGTCACCGGCGGCTTTAAGTTCAGCACGCTTGGCGGCGTATTTCTCAATCATTTTTACTCTTTTGGCGTCGCGGGCCAAAACTGATTTCTTAGCCATAGTTTAGGCCTCCTCATTCTTGGGGTTATTAGCTTTCTCGAACGGCATACCGAATTTCTCTAGCAGAGCTTTGGATTGCTCGGCATTCTTGGCTTTAATCACAAAAACTACTTGCAGGCCGTGGGTGGGGCTGGTTTCTTCGAAAGTCAGTTCCGGAAAGACCGATTGGTCAGTAAAGCCGATATTGTAGTTGCCCTGCTTATCGAACGAACGCAGGCTAACACCATGGAAGTCGCGCAGACGCGGCATGACGATGTTAATCAGTCGGTCGGCGAATTCGTACATCCGTTGGTCGCGCAAAGTGACTTTGAGGCCGATTTTGCTACCTTCGCGCAGTTTGAAACTGGCGATAGACATCCGGGCGGTGGTGCTAATAGGTTTTTGGCCGGTAATCTTGGTTAGGGTGTTAGCGGCCACTTCTAACAGGCGTTTATCGTCTTGGGCGCGGCCCAGGCCAACGCTAACTACAACCTTCTCCAGGCGCGGTACTTCGTGGTCATTGTGCAGGCTTAGCTCTTTCTTTAGCTCGGCCAAATATTTATCGTTGTAGAGCTGTTTGAGCCGGGCTTGGTAGACCGTTTTTTTAACTGCGGTTGCCATTATTTAATCTCCTTGCCCGAGGTCTTAACCACCCGGCTTTTGGCGCCGTCTTTGGTGAGTTTATAGCCCACACGGGACGGTTTTTTGGCGGTATTGTCCAGCAGACCAACTTTGGAAACCCAAATAGGCTTGGTCATTTCGATGATGCCGCCTTGCGGGCGCTGCTGGGTTGGCTTGCGGTGGCGTTTAACTATATTGATGCCTTCAACGGTGACTTTATTGAGGTCTTTGTGGACAGCCAGGACTTTGCCGGTCTTACCCTTGTACTTACCGGCGCGGACCATTACCATATCGTCCTTTTTTAAGCGGATTTTATAGCTGGGTTTCATCTTATAGTACCTCCGGAGCTAGGCTGATAATGCGGGTGTAACCCTGCTCGCGCAGTTCGCGCGGGACCGGGCCAAAAATACGGGTACCGCGGGGTGTTTTTAGGTCATCACCTAAAATCACGGCGGCGTTGTCATCAAAGCGGATAGTTGAACCGTCCGAGCGGCGAATAGGGGTTCGGGTGCGGACCACTACGGCTTTGACTACGCTCTTGCGGGCCACTTGGCCGGCAGGGTTGGCCGTTTTGACGCTAACCACGATGATATCACCCACGCGGGCATAACGCCGGCGGCTGCCACCGAGCACGCGGATACACAGCAGCGAGCGGGCGCCGCTGTTGTCGGCTGCGATAAGTTTTGATTCCTGCTGAATCATCTAGGCTTTCTCCTCGGTTTTCTTGGCTTTAGGCTTGGCTGGTTCGGCCTTGGGTTCGGCCTTGGGCTTGGGCTCGGGCTTAGCCGGTTTTTCCTCTACTGGTACGTCAGAAATGGCATCGGCCTCTTCAAAATGGACACCGCCGCGTTCAACAATCTGGCTCAGGCGGAAGCGTTTGCGGGCACTAATCGGCCGGGTTTCGATAATAACTACCCGGTCGCCAACTTTGGCTTCGTTCTTCTCGTCGTGAGCCATAAATCGGCTGTTGACAGTGTATTGCTTCTTATAGATTGGGTGGGTTTTGCGGGTAGCCACGGTAATGACGATGGTTTTATCGCCTTTATCGCTGGATACAACGCCAGTCAGTGTGCGGGCCATGGTTACATCTCCTCCTTAGATAATTGCTCGCCCAAAACCGTCAAAACGCGGGCCAAATCCTTGCGCTTGGCGCGCAGGGCTCGAACGTTGGTGGCCTCGCCGGTGTAAAGTCGGCGGCGCAGCTCGGCGATTTCATCGCGCAAGCTGGTGCTTTGTTGGGTTAGCTCGGTCGTAGTGAGCTTACGGATTTCGGCGATTTTCATCCTACAGCTCCTCCTTGATAACGAAATTGGTCTTAACTGGCAGTTTGTGGCCGGCCAGGCGCATGGCTTCGCGGGCGATTTCTTCGGTTACGCCGTCCATCTCAAACATCACGGTGCCGGGCTTGACTTTAGCCACGAAAAATTCGGGATTGCCCTTACCGCTGCCCATCTTAACGTCCTGGGGCTTGCGGGTTACGGGAGTGTGCGGGAAGATTCGAATCCAGATGCTACCGCCGCGCTTGATGTAGCGGGTCATAGCCTGGCGGGCGGCCTCTATCTGACGGCTGGTGATGCGCTCACTCTCCAAGCTGATAAGGCCAAAGTGACCGTAGACTAGCTCGTCCAAAGCGGTAGCTGTACCGCCATGAATGCGGCCCTTCCTTACCTTGCGGTATTTAGTGCGTGAGGGCATTAACATTAGTTGGCCTCTCCGCGGTAAATCCAGACCTTAATGCCAATAATACCAGCGCCGGGGTACTGCGCCCGGGCAGCGGCGTAATCAATATCAGCTCGCAAAGTATGCAATGGCACGCTGCCTTGGCTTTCTTTTTCGCGGCGGCTCATTTCCATACCGCCCAAACGGCCGGACAGCTCAATACGTACGCCTTTAGCGCCAGCCCGCATGGTTGCGCCGGCAGATGACTTCATAGCCCGGCGGAAAGCTATGCGGCGTTCCAGCTGGTGGGCGATGTTCTCGGCGACCAGTTTAGCCTGTAGCTCTGGACGTTTGATTTCTTCGATATTAACTCTTACCGGCACGCCATAGAGCTTTTCGATAGCTTCTTTTAGCTCGGCGGCGCCGATACCACCACGGCCAATTACTACACCGGCTTTGGCGGTCTGGATAGTTACGGTTACCAGGTTGGGTGAGCGCTCGATATCAACTTTATTGACGGCGGCGCGACTGCCTAGCTTCTTACTGATTAGGCTGCGGGCGGCCAGATCTTGTTTTAGAAAAGCAGCGTAGTCTTTCTTGCCGGCGAACCAGCGGCTGCGCCAATCTTTATTGACCTGTAAGCGCATGCTAATTGGATTAACTTTTTGACCCATTACTTGGCCTCCCCATCTGTAGTTTTAGCGGCTGGTTTCTTGATGGTGCGCTTCTGCCCATCGACTGTAACTTTTATGTGGCTGGTCTTGCGCTCAAAGCGCAGAGCGCGGCCACGGGCAGCCGGGCGATAGCGGCGGTGACGCGGACCAGCGGTTACGGTAATCTCACTGATAAACAGCGTGCCCGGCTTGAAACTATGGTTGTGTTCGGCATTTGCGGCGGCGCTTTTAACAGCTTGTTTGACATCGTTAGCCGAGCGGCGCGGCGTGTGCTCTAAAATCACCAGAGCGTCTTCCACTGTGCGGCCGCGCACTAAAGCCGCCACCACGCTGACCTTGCGGGGGCTGATACGGACTTTGTTGCTATTGGCGGTTACTGGCATGTCTATTCCTTAGTCTCCTGGGATTTGGCCAGTTTGCCGCCGTGTCCGCGGAATTTACGGGTGGGCGAAAATTCACCCAGCTTGTGCCCGACCATATTCTCGGTAATAAACACCGGCACGTGGACCTTGCCGTTGTGTACGGCAATGGTGCGGCCAACAAAATCAGGCGAAATAGTCGAAGCCCGCGCCCAGGTCTTAATCACAGTGCGGTCGTCGTTGCCCAGAGCGGCTACTTTTTTAGCCAACTTGGGATCGATATACGGTCCTTTTTTAAGCGAGCGACTCATTATTTTCTCCTCTTAGCTTGATGACGGGTTCTGACGATAAACTTACTGGTGGTCTTGCGCTTGCGGGTCTTTAGGCCGATAGCCACTTGGCCCCAAGGCGTGCGCGGAATGCGGCCCGGGCCGGTTTTGCCTTCACCGCCGCCCATTGGGTGATCGGCCGGGTTCATGGCCTTACCGTGAACAGTTGGGCGAATCCCGCGGTGGCGGGTGCGGCCGGCTTTGCCCCACTGAATGTTCTGGTGTTGCTCGTTGCCGATAGCGCCAATAGAAGCCATGCAATCAACGTGCACCAGGCGGACTTCGCCGCTTGGCAGGCGTAGTTGCGCCCAGTCGCCTTCTTTGGCTACCAGCTGGACGCCGGTGCCGGCACTGCGGGCCAATTGAGCCCCCTTGCCGGGCTGCAGCTCAACAGCATGCAAGACGGTGCCATTAGGGATATTCTTTAACTGTAAACGATTGCCAACGGTGATGGCGCCTTCCTCGGCGGCTACAATCTTGCGGCCGGGCTTCATTCCCTTGGCTGCCAAAATATAGTGGTAATTACCTTGCTCGTCAACAATACGGGCGATACGGGCGCTGCGGTTCGGGTCATATTCGATATGCTCAACCTTGGCGGAAGTGCCAGCCGGCAAGCTAAAATTAACCATGCGGTAATACTTGCGGGCGCCGGCGCTACGGTGGCGGGTAGTTATGCGACCTTGGTTGTTGCGGCCTACCGAACCCTTTTTAATGACCGTCAGGCTCTTAAGCGGCTTTTTGGTGGTAATGCCATCAAAGTCCTGCGTGGTCATACCGCGCTGGGCGTTGGTATTAGGCTTATAAGCCTTGATAGCCATTACTTCTTCTCCTTTTTCTTCTCGGGTTTGGCGTCGGCGCCGTCTTCAACCGAGGCGAAAACCGGAAGTTTATCGCCTTCTCTGAGGGTCACAAAAGCCTTGCGGATATCCGAACGTTGGCCGCGGTGGGTCACCCGGCCGCCGCGCTTGTAAGTGCGCTGTGATTTACCCGGGCTGGCAGAAATACGGACGGCTGTGACGCCGACTTCGTACTGCTCGGCGACAGCGTTGGCGATCAGTTGCTTGCTGACACCTTTGGGAACGACAAACACATAGGTATTGCGCTCTTCGCTAAGGGCATAGGTCTTTTCGCTAACGCGGGGCTTGAGAGCCAATGACTTACTCATTCTTGTCTCCCAGCCACTCCGAAACGTGCACCAAAGCCGGCTTAGTAAAGACAACCTTATCGGCGTTTAGAACGTCAAAAACGTTCAAATAACGGGCCTGAGCTAGCTTAACACCGCCAACATTGTTGGTTGCGCGTACCAGTTCTGGAGTTTTACTGTCGACTACTAACAAAACGCTCCCGGTAGCATTGATTTTACCTAGGAGCGTCACTGCGTCTTTGGTCTTAGCGGAGCTAATGGCCATATCATCAATGACGGCAATCTTTTCGCTGGTGGCTGCGAGACTTAAGGCTTGACGCAAAGCTTGGCGTTTAGCCTGGGTGCTGATTTTAGAGACATAATTCTGGTCGCCGGTCGGGCCAAAAGCAATACCGCCACCGCGCCAGATAGGGTTACGGCTGGAACCGAAGCGAGCGTTACCGGTGCCTTTTTGGCGCCAGGGCTTCTTGCCGCCGCCACTAACTTCGCCGCGCTTCAGAGTTTTAGCGGCGGCGCTGCGGCCATTGCCCAGGTAAGCCAGATAAGCTTCTTTTAGAAGCTGGTGATTATCAACCTTCAGGCCAAAGACTTTCTTGTCCAGTTTAGCGGGCGTAGCGGCCTTAGCGCCGGCCTTGGTATAAGTAGCCACCGCCATCATTTGGTCTCCTTAAGCAGCACGATGCCTTTACGCGGACCAGGTACAGCGCCGGTAACACCAATGACATTCAATTCCATATCTACCAAGGCCACTTTTAGGTTCTTGGTAGTGCGCTGATCATGCCCCATGTGCCCGGCCATTTTCTTGCCCGGGAAAATGCGCTGCGGGTACATAGAGCCGATAGAACCAGGACGGCGATAGCTCTGACCACCATGAGTCTTACGGCCGCGGTGGAAGTTATGGCGCTTAATTGTGCCAGCCCAGCCTTTGCCTTTACTAATGCCGGTGACGGCTACTTTATCGCCGACACTAAAAAGATCGGCGCTGAGTTGCTCGCCGATCTTTAGGTCTTCTGTGATTTCATCAATGCGAAATTCGCGAATGATCTTAGACATAATCTTGGCATCCTTGAGATGACCAGCCTGTGGTTTTGAAGGTTTCTTAGTCTGTTCAAACCCGACCTGAACGGCTGTATAGCCATCGGTTTCGTCGGACTTAACTTGGGTGATTACGTTAGGAGTAGCTGAAAGCAGAGTTACAGCAACAGCCGCACCATCGTCGTTGATGATGCTGGCCATACCGATTTTTCGGGTAATTAATGCTTTCAAAACTTGTCCCTATTATTTGCATTCTTTTAATCCGTAAAGCGACCCCCTGATTTTAGATACTCAATCTAAAATGCTTGGTGGCGGCAGTTTCTACCTCTGTAATTGGTAGACTTGCGCTACTCACCAAGTTTCCGAAAACGCTTTTACTCTAACAGATTAGCATAAGTGGTGGACACCTGTCAATCTGCTGTAAATATTACAAGACTATTTTTTATGACCAGGTTAGCTGCAGGCCCAGTGGCACCCAGAAGCCGATGAACATCGCGACCAGTAAAACTGCGTATTCAATCTTGCGGTCAATCGCGAAGTGGTCGTGCATCGCAAATAGCAAACCAATCAGTGCACCGACTGGTATAGGAACTTGCACTCCGCTGTGAGTGACGATTTTGAGCCACTGCGAGCCGATTATCAGATACATGACCAGCTTTAGGACATAGACACTGTCTAGTTCCGGGCTAGGATTTTTTCTTTTCGCCATATTGTCTTAATTAAAGCACAAACAGTTTAAATCGTGAACTGGCCCTTTTTATAGATAACCTTTTGACTGCCGTTTTTTAGGGTCGCAGTTACTGTGCGGTCAGTAGTAGAGATCATATCTACATGGATAGCGGACTCGTTGTAACCGAGTTTTTTGGATAGCGCTGGGGTCATCTTGCTGGTGTCGCCAGCAAAAGTGTCGTGGTAAGACTTGCCGACCGCCAGGTGGGTGTTGCCAAACGGGCCCCCCATGTTTTCGTCAAAAAGTGTCTCGGCCATAAACTTAGTTATGTGGCTGGCCCGCTTATCGGTCAATGAAAATTCGCCGATTTGCGAAGCGCCGGCATCTGTTGCCAACATCTCGCGCAACAGCTTCTGATTTTTGCTGGCAGTTGCCTTAACTACCCGGCCATTTTTAAAGGTTAGCATGATATCTTGGACCTTTGGTCCGTAATAATACAGTGGTTGGTTGAACTTGATCCAGCCTTCGGTGCCACGCCAATCGGGAGAGGTAAACACCTCAAAACTGGGTATATTACGTCCGCCACCGCCCAGCCATTTACGTTTGGCGCCTAGTGTGTAGTGCATATCAACGTCTTTACCCACGATATGGAATTTATCTATTTGTAAATCGCTAAGTTTTTTAGCTACGCGTTGAACTTCTTTAGTTGTCTTTTTCCACTGGGCAATTGGGTCGGGCTTGTCCAGAAAACAGGCTTTAATTATTTGATCCCAATAAACTTTTTCCGACAGACCGGCTTCTTTAGCCATGCTTGGCGTACCGTACAGCGCCAGCGTCCAGGTGTATTTGCCTTTATTCTCTTTATCGTTAAACCAGTCCGACACCGGCTTGCGGCTTTTCTGCGCCAGCATCATTTTTTTAGGGTCTACGCTGTCCATTTCGTGGACGTCGTGGTCGGCAATAATCGCAATCCTGTGGTCCGTCTGCTCCACTAGCCCCTTGTAGTACTTACCCAGGAAGGTGGTCAGCTGTTTTTGGCTGGCGTGGTCGTAATAGAATTTGCCCATGCCGTGCATGTCGTCGCCCAGGCCGCCGATAATCATCGCACCGGATTTAATCAGTTGCTTGGATAGAGCGTTATAAAACGGCAACGCCGATGTTGGTCCTTGCAGATAAACCACATCCCCTGGCTTAATGCCCGCGCCACCGCCCAACGCGAAATTCACCAGTACTTTGGCGTACTTCTCCAGAATCTTATCACTAGGCACGTAACTCATTAGCAATAATTATAGATGAGACCTGTAGTTTTAGCTGTTGTTTTTTTGGGTAATTACTTAATAACGCCAGCGGCTTTTGCCGCGTTAAGGGCTTTAGATAACTGTGAGTGCAGCGGTGATGGCAAGTTGGAATTAGTGAACCAACCGATTTCGGCAATCTTTTGCGGTTCGCCTATTTTAACTTTGGCCGAATCGACTTGGGCGGCGTGGTTGATTGAAATCCAGTGGGTTTTGACGCCTTCATGCTCACGGTGCGCCTCATAAGCCGTTAGAAACTCAACCTTTGTCGGTCTGACGCAAAGTTCCTCCACGATTTCCCGCTCTAAGGCTTCATCGAGCGATTCTCCAAATTCAATCGCTCCGCCGCAAATATCCCATCGCCCCTGCTCATCCCGGGCTTTTGGGCCGCGTTTCATTAAGAGGATGTTGCCTTTGCCATCGTGAACCACAGCACTGACGGACACGCCGATGTGGTCAACCCCGCGGCGATGATCAACTTCTTCTGAAGCAACTTTTACCATGATTCTATCTTATACGAAAAACGGCCCTCCGGGGCCGTTTTCACATTTTGATTTCGGCGTCGCAGCCGGCTGGCAGCGACAGATTCATCAGTGAATCAATCGTCTTGGGCGTGGGGTCAGAAATATCAATCAGGCGTTTGTGGACGCGCATTTCGAACTGTTCGCGGCCTTTTTTGTAGACGTGCGGGCTCTTGACTACAGTGAAAGTACTGCGGCGGGTTGGTAGCGGAATGGGACCGGAAATCTTGGCGCCGGTACGCAAGGCAGTATCAACAATCTGCTTGGCCGACTGGTCAATAACTTTATGGTCATAGGCCTTCAGGCGAATGCGAATTCGCTGCTTGATTTCTGGTTCTTTAGCTTCAGCCATTAAATTTGTTCCTCTTGGATAGGTTCTAGTGGGGTTAGTACAGTCATATTATGCATGTTAGCTTGGTGTATACGAAATGCTTTATACCTAGCTAAACCGTCACCTCTGGGAATGACATTTGGGATAACCACGTCTTCTCCCTCTGGTGTTTGCCAGCCCATCTGAAATTTGAGCACTGGCAGCATCCCCAACTCCATTGCCCGAATCTTGCCCAGCTCGCTGGCCAAAAAAAGTTGTGATCTGTTTATCTCAACGGGCGAAGGGACAAAAGAGTCGTGCTCAACTTGAGACATTATTTTGTGACTTTAGTAACAACACCGGCGCCGACAGTACGGCCGCCTTCGCGGATAGCGAAGCGCAGACCTTGCTCCATAGCGATTGGCTGGAGTAGTTTAACTTTGAAAGTAACGGTATCGCCGGGCATGATCATTTCCTTGCCCTCTGGCAGCTCAACTTCACCGGTCACGTCTGTGGTTCGGAAGTAAAACTGCGGCTTGTAACCCTTAAAGAAAGGTGTGTGACGGCCGCCTTCTTCTTTGGTTAGGATGTAAACTTCGGCGTCAAATTCGGTGTGCGGAGTGATGGTACCGGGTTTAGCCAAAACTTGGCCGCGCTCGATATCATCGCGCTCAACACCGCGCAGCAAGATGCCGACGTTGTCGCCAGCCTGTCCCTGGTCGAGGTTCTTTTTAAACATCTCAACACCGGTAACCACGCTCTTAGTGGTCGGCTTTAGACCAACGATTTCAACTTCTTCGTTAACTTTTATGACGCCAGTTTCGATACGGCCGGTGGCAACGGTGCCGCGGCCCTTGATAGAGAATACATCTTCGATAGCCATCATGAACGGCTTGTCCAGCTCGCGCTTAGGCTCAGGAATGTAATCGTCCATAGCCTTAACCAGTTCCATAATTGCGTCCTCGGAAGCGGCATCGCCTTCCAAGGCCTTAGTAGCGGAACCTTTGATGATGGGGGCGTTCTCGTCAAAATCATTCTTTTTAAGTAGTTCGCGGACGTCGGCTTCGACTAGCTCAACCAGCTCGGGATCGGCCAAGTCCATCTTGTTCAGGAAAACTAAAATAGAAGGCACACCGACCTGCTTGGCCAGCAAAACGTGCTCGCGGGTTTGGGGCATCGGGCCGTCAGCCGCGGAAACGACCAAGATAGCACCGTCGATCTGGGCGGCACCGGTAATCATGTTCTTGATGTAATCGGCGTGGCCGGGCATGTCTACGTGGGCGTAGTGGCGCTTTTCTGATTCGTACTCTTGATGGGAAGTAGCGATGGTTATACCACGAGCCTTTTCCTCGGGAGCGTTATCGATCTGGTCATAGGCAATAGGCTTGTTAATATCGCTTGGCAGCTTCTTTGCCAAGACGGTTGTAATAGCCGCGGTTAGGGTAGTTTTACCGTGGTCAACGTGACCCATGGTACCAACGTTTACGTGCGGCTTGCTGCGATCAAAATTTGCCATTTATGTTCTCCTTAGAATCTGATTAATTGATTATTCTTTTGCATAAGTAAGCAATAGCCCACTCACGCGAATATGCCTTAATTATAGATAAACTTAGGCTGTTTGTAAAGGGTAAATTTAGGCGGCTTGCTCTTGCCAGTCCAAGCCATATTTAAGGGCATCTTGGTAACTGACCACTCGGACTCTGTCAGACTTAAGGTACCTGTTGATGCCAGTTAATACCGTCCCGTAGCCGACCTCCACAATGATAACGCGCTCGTCTTCGCCTGGTTGGCGTAGATTGCCTTCATAATCGCGAAGCCCCACCGCGACTTCCATATCCTCTTGCCACCTTACGGGATTAGTCAGTTGGTCGGGAGCGAGTTCGGCTATCTGACCTCCGCTTAGGGCGACTTTGCCATTGATGTTCAAGAGAACCTCGGCCCCGTAAGGTTCAAAAAACATACCGGGCTCGATAAATTGCCTCAAGCGCCTGGCGGCCGGCCCCATCCAACGCGAATGCACGGCGACATCGACATTCTTGATCGGGATGAAGCGGATTCTGGAATTGGCCGGCTCCTCTTTGAGTTTCTCGATATCCTCGCCCACCGCACGAAGTTGGGCTAACGTACCTGTAACTGTCGTCTGTTCAGGATTATTGTAGTTGCCAATCTGCACGGCGTTTTTACGTGCCAATTGCTCGACCGTCTCCAGATCAAGTCGGCTAATCACCGCCAGTCCGCCCGGTTCTCTGGCGTTAACTCCGGCCTGCGCCATTGCGCTGGCGCGTTCGGCTACCAGAGGCAGCGCATAGCTGTAATTCAGGACAGCTGCCCCTGTATAGGCGTTGTATTCACCTACGCTATGACCGGCCACATGGTCCGGTTTCACACCTAGTTCATCCTTGAGCTGAAGTTCCGCAGCGTAATTGTTGGCGAATATCGCCAGCTGGTTATGCAGCTGGCCGACTATAGGCTCGTCTTGCTCGACGCATAATCTAAGCAGATTAATATCATAGCCGTGAGCCGCCAGAATTTCTGAACCTTCTTCAAAGGTCTCATACGCCTGCGAACTTGGACTGATAATACTGCCCATGCGCGGCTCGCTCGAGCCTTGACCCGGATAAGTGAAAACAATTTTCGGTGCTCTCTCTGCCATTGCCGTTGATATTACTACTTCTTTCCTTGTAGCAAAATTGCTTATGCTGTCTTTTCTTTTTCAAGCTGGCGCGCCAGTACTTTTACTGGATTGATTCTTACGTCTTCGCCCAGCGGAAAATTTCGCATTAAGTCAGCCATTGTATCCCCTGGCCCAAGGTCGTAGTAGTCATTTATGCCGAGTCTTATGGATTTCATCATCGCATCTTCAAACTTGATAGGATTATCCGTCTGCCATATAAAGTTGTGCATTATAGTTTGGCCCTTAGTATTTAGTCTAGCCGTTCTGGTCGCGAGTTGGGGCACAAGACCATCCTTAAATTTAATCTTGCGAGCTGCCAGAAACTCAGCCAGGCCTTCGCGAACCTTTTCCATATCAGGGCCATGAAGACCGAAGTTGAGGTTGGGAATATCAATTATTCTTCGCACACCTTCGACATTCGAAAGGCTGGACTCAAGCTCTTCTCTGCTGCCGTGGCGATAGCCAAAGGTCGACATCATAGGGGTTATTTTGCCGGCAAAATGCACACCCTCGATGCCGCGGATAGCGTTCTTGACTTTCCTAAGATGAAGCGGACGCTTGTAGATGACCGCTACCCCACCGCCAGTCCCGCCAGCTATTTGACTTTGCAGAACGCCACGCCGCCGGGCGATTGCCGCACCTTCTTCCAGTGTGACGGAGCGATTTATAGCGGACATCAGGATTTCGCAAGCGCTAAAGCATATAAGCAAATCCGGCGTTACGCCGCGACTCTTTAGTGCCTCCGAATGAGCGTAGCCGATAGCATATGTAGCCGGCTGAATCTCTCCGGGATCGGTAACCGGCTCGTCTCTACCGCAAACTTCAACCACATTCACTCCGGTGGCTTCCATGACTTTGGCGTATATGGCCTCCGTGCCCGGTTCTTCCAGTAACTCAATGCCGTCCTTCCAGGAATCGTCTTTAATGTTTTGGCCAGGAGCCATATACGCAACAATTCGATTTTCGGTATCGACTGGCTGGGCTTCAGAGTTGACTAGTGACATTTGTAATAATATGCCACTTATTCACGTAATTGTAAATTACTTAGCGGATTTGGCGATGATGCCCGCGAAATTAGTCCTACCTCTACCATCTCTTTATAAATATCCAAAAAAATGGTAATAAGTAGCTAGAGATGAGTTTTGAGAGTCAAGTTGAGCAGCTGACGGAAAGCACAAAAACCGTTCTGCAGGATTGTGCCTTAGAAAACGGAGCAATCGTGGCTGGCAATTCCGATTTGCCCTACTACCCAGAGACTGCCGTTAATTACCGATACGTTTGGCCTAGGGACGCCGCCTTTACTATCTACGCCGCGGACGTACTCGGCTTTTCTCCGGACACTAAAGTCAATTTTGTGCAGTGGCTACTTGAGCGAGCTGAGGGCTTCAGTGAGTCTGGCACAATTATAAAGAGATACGGCACCAACGGGCGGCACGACTTAGGATACGGCCAAGCTTATCAGCCCGACCAAGCCGGCGCCATGCTTTGGGCGCTGCACGACACTAGCCAAGAGCCAGATGCTGCCATAGATAAAGCCATCGCTTTGCTGGCCAACGGGTTAAGCGGACAGTGGGAACAGACGCACTTTGTGCATCCAACTGATATCAATATACCCGTCCAGGACTTATGGGAAGACCGGTCACTACTGCCCGAGGACGCCAGCGTCTTTACTTACAGTCTGGCTAGTGCAATTTGCGGTTTGGAGCGGGCACTTGTCCGCCTGGGCGACAGTGCTGGAGCAATCAGCGATAATTGGTCTTTCGCGGCAGATTCAATGCGAAAGGTGCTGCAAAAAGTTGGCGAACAGCAAACTTATCCTTGGAAGTTGCCGGTTCAACCTGACCAGAGACAAGTTGACGCCAGCTTAAGTGGGCTCATCTGGCCGTTCGAAGTCAATCCCGAAACCAACGACGTACTAGGCCCGCCCACTCTTCAGAAGATTGAAGAAGTATTACATAAACCGGGATGGGGCATTAAGAGATACGTCGGTGATTGTTACGATGGTCTAAATTATGCCAGCGACAAGCCAGAAAACTCCGGAACTTGGCCGCTGCTCAGTTTTTGGTATGTCATAGCCCTAAAAAGGAGTGGCTTGGACACCGCCGCCGACGCTATATATCGTGAAACTCTCGAGAATTTGCCTAATGATTATATCCCCGAACAGCTCCTACCTTCAAACCGAACTGAGCGACCACCAGCGCCGCTCGCTTGGGCGCACTCGATGTTTATTATCGCTAGCCAAGAACTTGGCTACTTGAGCTAGTTGGCCGCTTGTAGCAATTTAGTTAAACTATAGTCAAAGATTTTACATAAGCGAGAACCTTTTGCGGCCAGTAAACTAAGAAGAAACTAAACGGGGATAAATTTGTCTGACAGTTCAAAGCAGAAAAAAGATTGGTGGCACGGAGCCGTCGTTTACCAGGTGTACCCTCGGAGCTTTTTGGATAGCGACGGCGACGGCATTGGCGACCTAAGGGGCATTATCAATAAACTCGATTACCTCGCCGGGGGCGCGGGCTCCTTAGGGGTTGATGCTATCTGGATATCGCCGTTTTACAGTTCACCAATGGCCGACTTTGGTTATGACATAGCTGATTACTACACAGTGGACGCTGTGTTTGGGACTAACGAGGACTTTGACGAGCTGCTCAAGCAAGCTCACGAGCGTGACATACGGGTGGTTGTAGACTTTGTGCCCAACCACACCTCATCGCAGCATCCTTGGTTCTTGGAATCAAGGAGCTCGAAGGATAACCCTAAGCGAGATTGGTACACCTGGCGAGACGGAAGGCCGGAAGGCGGCGCGCCTAACAATTGGGAAAGCCCGTTCGGGGAATCAGTTTGGGAGCTAGACGCACTAACCGGACAATATTATTTACATACTTTCTTGAAGCAGCAACCGGATTTAAACTGGGATAATCCGGAGGTGCGCCGGGCTATGCACGAAGTTGCAAAATTCTGGCTGGACAAGGGCGCTGACGGTCTACGGGTTGACGCTGTGAGCTGGTTGTCTAAAGATCCTGAATTTAAGGACGATCTACCTAACCCTCACTATGTTGCCGGTAAAGACGACCCTTATAGTGCCCTGTTACATAACTTCAGCGTTCGAGGACCTCGTCTATTTGACTATCTAAACGAACTCGCCGAACTATGCGCTAGCTACGGAAATCGATTTATGTTTACCGAAGCTTATCCCGAAGTTAAGGGCGACATTAGCCTTTACCTGAAATATTACGAGAACCTTCGCTACGATATTTGTGCCCCGATGAATTTTGAGTTCATCTCGCTCCCCTGGGAAGCCCAAGCCTACAAGAAGTTTATCGACTCATTCCAAGAAGCTCTCCTGCCCGATCAAACACCCATATATAACATGGGAAATCACGATCAACCGCGGCTGGCTTCACGAATTGGGCCTGAAGCTGCCCGGACTGCCGCCATGCTACTTCTAATGTTGCCGGGCATGGCCTTTATTTATTACGGGGACGAGCTGGGAATGACTAACTCCGCCCTCCCCGCGGATAAACTTCAGGACCCGTTTGTTGGCGTAGATGGTTCAAGCCGAGATATTGCTCGGACGCCAATGCAATGGAGTAGCGAGAATAATACCGGTTTTAGCGCCAGTGAGCCCTGGTTACCCGTCACGCCTAACTACGTGGACCTTAACGTGGGGTCTGAGCGGGGCGACCACAAGTCTTTGCTCAACTTATACAAAGCTTTATTAAAAATCCACAATGATTCAGATGCCGCAAAACACGGAAGTTATAGGTCGCTTGACGTTGGGCCAGACGTCTATGCCTTCGTAAGAGAAAATGAAGACCAGAGGATTACCACTGTCTTAAACTTCTCAGATAAAAATGTTGACGTTCCGTCCACGGCGCTAAAGGGGTCTTTACTGCTGTCCACCTACCTGGATAATGGCTCGGCTGAAGTTCACGATGACGTCAAACTACGCCCCTACGAAGGGATTATAATCCTATCTGACTGAGCGCGTCTGGCCTTACTCTAGAATATATGCTATAATTATTATGTAATATATTCCTATTTTAAGGGAGGGCAAGTTGATTTCGTTCGTTTGGTCGGATCCGTTGCCTCTGTATTCTGGTCGTGGCGGTACAGAGACTTTTACAGTTGGACATATTCGCGAGCTTCTGCGCAGAGGCATACCAGCACAAATACTTACTTACGGACTAGGTAAAGCCGATGGCCGGGAATTTTTTCCGGATATAACCTTTAGAAGCTTGAAGTCTCTCAAGGAATTAAGCACGCTAGATGATACCATCATTTACTTAAACAAGCCTCACGCTATTTCAACCAAGAGGCAATCCTACGTTATATTCCATTATCCACCGCTCGAACAGTTCGGCCGAAAAGCTGATTACATAAGGGGCGTTTCTAAAAGCGTAGTTATAGCTAATAGTCGATTTTTGAGGCATTTTTTTGCGGATTATTTGAACCTTGAGGAGAGCGGTATCCGCATAGTTTATCCTTTTGCTGACCCCGTTTTTGCAGATGTAGCGCGCAGCAAAACTCCGCCGGGTGCTACAAGGGTGCTTTTCGCCGGCAGACTAAGCCCCGAAAAGGGTATTTATACTCTTCTCGAAGCGCTTCATCATCCTATTGCAGCCTACTCACCGCTAATCGACCAGGGTTTTGTATTTAATATAACCACCGCAGGCAGCCAAACCATTCATGGGCAAGTACTTAAAAAGATTTTGAAGAGTCACCCTTGGGTTAATTTAATCGAAGCTAAGCACAGTCCTAAAGAAATGGCGCGGTTGTTCGCCGAGAGCGATGTGGTGGTGGTACCTTCTAACCATAAATATTGGCACGAAGCCTTCGGTATGGTGTCAATCGAAGCCCAACACGCCGGCTGCCGCGTGCTGGGGACAAACGACGGCGGGCTGCCGGAAACAAACTGTGGTGAGTTAGTCTTATTTGAGCCGGGCAATTCTTTTGCTCTTTATAAAGCCATTTTGAAGGCCGGCAAAGAAGGCCCGCTTACCAAAACCGAGCGGAAAGAGGCCAATAAGCACTTCACCCTGAAAGAGTCGGTGGATGCTTTGCTGACGATTTTAAAAACTTATAAATAATCAGCTTTTTGAGAGTTTCGTCTATTTGCTGGCTTTGGCGATGATTTCCTGGGCGACGTTGCCTGGGACATCGGCGTAGTGGTCGAGTTCCATGGAACTGGAAGCACGACCTTGGGTCATGCTGCGCAGATTGGTGGTGTAGCCAAACATTGTACCCAATGGTACGTAGGCGGTGATTTCTTTGATGCCGGCCTGCAGATCTTCCATTGTTTCTACACGGCCGCGCTTGGAGTTGAGGTCGCCAATGACATCACCCATCGAAGCTTCCGGCGTAATTACAACGACCTTCATGATGGGCTCCAGGAGTACCGGCGAGGCGTTCTTAACGCCTTCCTGAATGGCCATACTCCCGGCGATTTTGAAAGCCAATTCCGAAGAGTCCACATCGTGGTAAGTGCCATCATATAACTCGGCCTTAACGTCTACTACCGGATAGCCGGCAATGACACCGTTAGCCAGCGCCTCTTCGATGCCGGCCTTAACAGCTGGAATATATTCGCTGGGAACAGCGCCGCCTTTGATGCTATTGATAAACTCAAAGCCCTTGCCAGCTTCATTCTGAGAAACGCGCAGCCAAACGTGGCCGTATTGTCCGCGGCCGCCGGACTGGCGAATAAATTTGCCTTCGGCTTCCACCCCGTCTTTGCGGATGGTCTCGCGGTAAGCCACCTGAGGTTCGCCAATATTGGCCTCGACGTCAAACTCGCGCTTCATGCGGTCGACGATAATTTCCAGGTGGAGTTCACCCATTCCGGAGATGATGGTTTGACCGGTTTCGTGGTCAACTTTGATGCGAAAGGTTGGGTCTTCTTCGGCCAGACGCTGCAGGGCGATGCCCATTTTTTCTTGGTCGGCTTTGGTCTTTGGCTCAATGGCAATGCTAACCGGCGGTTCAGGGAAAGTAATACTTTCTAAGATAATCGGGTTGGCCGGGTCGCATAAAGTATTGCCGGTGGTGGTACCTTTTAGCCCAACAATAGCCGCTATGTCGCCAGCCTCTACTTCCGTTACGTCTTCGCGCTTATCGGCTTGCAGGCGGACAATCCGGCCGACGCGTTCTTTTTCGCCGGTGGAGCTGTTTAAGATATAGCTGCCGGCGATAACTTTGCCAGAATAAACCCGGAAAAAGGCCAGCTTACCCACGAATGGATCGGTGGAAATTTTGAAGGCTAAAGCAGCAAACGGCTCGGCCGGGTCGGGCTTGCGCTCGATTTCTTCGCCGTTTTTGGGATTGGTGCCCCAGCTGCTGCCGCGGTCCAACGGACTGGGCAGGAAGTCGTTGACGGCGTCCAACAGTTTTTCAACGATGACCCCGCGGCCATCGCCACCGGATACGGCATAGAACTTGCCGCCCAGAACTGCGGCGCGGATAGCGCTGCGGATATCGTCTTCACTTAAGCCCGCCTCGCCGACTTCAAAATACTTCTCGAGCATTTTTTCATCTTCGGCGACGGCATTTTCAACCAGCAAACTGCGATATTTTTTGACCTGGTCGGCCATATCGGCCGGGATTTCGCCCTCGACTAGCTCGTGGTCGGTAAACTCTTTGTAGGAATAGGCTTTCATATTTATCAGGTCGACGATGCCGTTAACCGACTGCTCAAAACCAATGGGCAGGTGGATCGGGAAAGCTCGCTTGGAGAGACGGTTATGGATGGATTCCAAAGATTTATAGAAATCGCCACCGGTTTGGTTAATCTTGTTGATAAAACAGATGCGCGGCGTGCCATATTTGTCCGCCTGGCGCCAAACGGTTTCGGACTGTGATTCCACGCCCATCTTGCCGTCAAAGACAACGACGGCACCGTCCAGTACGCGCAAAGAGCGCTCAACCTCAACGGTGAAGTCAATGTGGCCCGGGGTGTCGATAATGTTAATGCCGTGGCCCTTCCAGGTGCATGACACAGCGGCGGCGGTGATGGTAATGCCCCGCTCTTTTTCCTGGGCCATCCAGTCGGTGGTGGTTTCGCCCTCGTGCACGGCGCCAATCTTATGCTTTAAGCCGGTACGATAAAGAATGCCCTCCGTGGCGGTGGTTTTGCCGGCGTCAATATGGGCGATGATGCCGATATTGCGCAATTTCTCTAGATCAACTTTTTTTTCTGCCATAGTTTCCTTTTGATTAATTCTGAGTTTCTAGATATTCAATTTGGACGGCCGGAAGCGCGGCGTCTGGGCCAACTTGACGATGGCGGGCCAGTCTTGCAGCAAGCTCCAGGGTCTCAGTTTCCATCTTGTCTAAGTGCTCCGCTGGCACTCCAAATCTTTCGGCAGCTTTGTATGCCTCTATGTCATGCAGGATGTAAGGATTGTCACCGGTCCGTCGGGCGGCCTCGTACATTGCGTTACTCATGGCCTTAAGTCCTGGCAAAGTGGGCGAAGGCCCGGTTGGCCTCGGCCATGCGGTGCGTATCTTCGCGTTTTTTAACGGCTTCGCCGGTGCTGTTGTAAGCATCCACTAGCTCTAGTGCGATGCGGTCTTCCATGCTCATGCCGCTGCGGGCGCGGCAAGCGGCCACGAACCACATGATGGTCAGGTGTTGCTGGCGCTGGCCTTTAACTTCAAATGGTATCTGGTAGTTGGCGCCCCCAACTCGGCGGGAGCGGGTTTCCATGTGCGGCTGCACATTTTTCATAGCTTGTTCAAAAACTTCCAGAGGGTTCTGGACCTTGAGCTTGTCGGCCGCCTTTTGCATGCCGCCGTAGACCAGGCGCTCAGCCAGCTGCTTCTTACCGTCCGACATCACCCGGTTGATGAACTTGGTGACCATGGTGTTGTTATAGATGCGGTCAGGCTGGACTTCGCGAACGAGCGATTTGGTGACTTTACGCGGCATCTTCTACCCCTCTTAGCTCATCTTCGCTCACAAAGCCAAGCTCAATAGCCTCATCCAAAGCATCAACATCTGCCGACTCCATTCCAGATAAACCAACAGTTTTAACTTTCTCTACCAAGCTGTCTATATAGGCCTGGTAGTTAGAGGGCTCAGGAGCCGAAAATTCACCAGCCATATTATTTGGGCCTCTTGGCGCCGTATTTACTGCGACCTTGTTTACGGTCGGCAACACCTTGTAGGTCGAGGTTGCCGCGGACGATGTGATAGCGGACGCCCGGAAGATCTTTAACCCGGCCGCCACGCACCAAAACAACGGCATGTTCCTGCAAGTTGTGGCCTTCGCCGCCGATGTAAGCCCAGACTTCGTGGCCGTTAGTCAGGCGCACGCGGGCGACTTTGCGCAGCGCGGAGTTTGGTTTCTTGGGTGTTTTGGTGGTCACGCGGATACAAACTCCGCGCTTAAAAGGCGAGGCCTTTTCGTAAGTGCGGGTCTTCAAGTTATTGGTAACACGCTGAAGAGCCGGCGACTTAGTCTTGCCGGCGGCACTCTTGCGAGGTTTGTGAACTAATTGGTTAATGGTTGGCATGGCTGTTCAAAGGTGTTATTTTAGCAGATTTACTCTGTTGCTGCAACTGCTTCTACCTCAGCCTCCTTTTCCAGTTTTTGTAGCGAGCGAGCGCCGGTACCCACCGGAATGCGGCGGCCCAAGATTACGTTTTCTTTCAAGCCGTACAGATGGTCGACTTTACCGCTAGTGGCGGCCGCAATCAGCACGCGGGTAGTGTCCTGGAAGGACGCGGCGGAGAGGAACGAATCAGTGGACAAACTGGCCTTGGTAATGCCAAGCAACAACTGGTTATAGTGCACCGGTTTCTTGTTCTTGGCGGAAAGTTTTTCGTTGGCTTCGACTACGGCTAATTTACTAACTACGTCACCGGTGATGAACTCACTGTCGCCGGAGTCTTCAATTTGCACCCGGCTGAACATCTGGCGGACGATAACCTCAAGGTGTTTGTCGGCGACGGTCTGGCCCTGGCTGGCAAAGATGTAAAGGATTTCGTTCATGATGTAGCGCTGGCTGGCCTCGACGCCTTGCAAGCGCATCAGCTCGTGCAGATTTATTGAACCGTTGGTTAGGCGTTGGCCAGCTACAACTTCGTCGCCATCTTTAACCATCAGCTGCTTGAAGCCGGGTATTTCGTAGCGCACCACACTTTTAGCGGTAGGTGTGATGGTAGCGGTAGTCTCGGTGAATTTAACTTTGCCGGCCATAGCGGCGGTTAGCGGTTCGCTGCCATCTTCCTGGGCGGCAACTACGTCACCGATGGCGACTTCGTCGCCATCCTTAACAGAAGGCGCCCGGCCGGATAGCGGCAGGCGCAGCGGCTTTTGCTCTTCGGCAGTAACTTGAACGATATACTGGTCGCCCTCTTCCCAGGCTTGAACTTTGCCCGAAAGGTCGGTCAAGTAGGCTTGACCCTTAGGGGTACGAACTTCCAAAAGCTCTTCCACGCGGGTCAGACCCTGGGTCACATCGTCACCGGCGGTTACGGCGCCGGCACGGTGCTTGGAGTCCAAACTAAGCTGAGTGCCGGGCTCACCGATAGATTGGGCGGCGATTACACCAATTGGGTAGTCGCTGGCGACCAATTGGCCAGTAGCCAGGTCGATACCGTAGCTTTCGCGGCTGACACCGCGAACTGAGGTGCAAGACAGCACACTCATGATGCGCACCGACTCAACTGATTCGTCTTCGGCCATAGCCTTGGCGATATCTTCGGTAATCAGCTCTTTGGCTTTGACGTGCTTTTTGATGTTTTCGGCGGCAAAACGGCCGGTTATACGGTGCGCAAAGTCAACGCTAATGGCTTCGGAATCACTCTTGAAGATTGCCAGTCCGGGATCAGCAACATCTTGGTCAACGGTAAAGACATCTTGGGCGACATCTACCAAACGGCGGGTCAGATAGCCGGAGTCGGCAGTACGCAGGGCGATGTCGACTAGCGATTTGCGTGTACCGCGGGTGGCGGTAAAGTATTCCAGCGGGCTGAGGCCATATTTATAGTTGGAGCGCACCGGCAACTCCATAGCGCGACCGGTGGCATCAGCACGGATGCCAATCATGCCCACAGAGTCTTTCATCTGGCTGAGGTTGCCGCGAGCACCGGAAGCAACGGCTATAGACATGGTGTTGTCTTCGGTGGCGAATTGCTCAGCCAAAGCTTTTTCGACTTCACCATCAACACCAGTCCAGGCTTCAACCGTCAAACGGTAACGCTCTTCATCGGTAATGAAACCGGCGGCATATTGCTTGGAGATTTCGGCAGACCGAGCTTCGCCTTTGACGACTATGCCTTTCAGAGCTTTCAGGTCGGAGAAATCTTCCATGCCGATGGACAGGCCGGACCGGGTAGCGTAACGGAACCCTATGTCTTTGAGTTTGTCGGCAATTTCTGAAGTAACGTCTTCGCCATAGCGCCGGTAGGTCATGGACATTACGCGGTTCAACTTCTTGTTGGTCATAGCTTCGTTCTGGAATGGGAAATCTTCGGGGAAAATTTCGTTGAAGAGTAAACGGCCAACGGTAGTGTCACGGATTTCGCCCCGGAGAGGCACCTTGACGCGAGTCTGCAGAGCGACCTTTTTGGCGTCCAGGGCCATGAGAGTTTCCTCTAAGCTGCTAAAGCTGCGGGGCTGTTTCTCTTCAACACCGTGGCGTTGGTAGGTTAGGTAGTAGCAACCCAGCACGATGTCTTGTTCAACGTGCAGGATTGGCGAGCCGTCGGCCGGCTTGAGCAAGTTGTGGTTAGATGCCATGATATCGCGGGCCTCGGCCTGAGCGACATCAGATAGCGGCAAGTGCACGGCCATCTGGTCACCATCAAAGTCAGCGTTAAAGCCTTTACAGACCAACGGGTGAAGTTGTATGGCTTTACCTTCGATCAAAACTGGTTGGAAGGCCTGAATCGATAGACGGTGAAGCGATGGAGCGCGATTAAGAAGGACATACTTGCCCTTAATAACTTCGTCCAAAGCATCCCAGACAGCAGCTTCACCCATCTCAATCATGCGCGTGGCGCTGCGGATGTTGTGGGCCAGTTCCTGTGAAATCAGGCGGCCAATGACAAAGGGCTTGAATAGCTCCAGGGCCATCGTCTTGGGCAAGCCGCACTGGTACATCTTTAGCTCCGGGCCGGAGACGATTACTGAACGACCGGAGTAGTCCACGCGCTTACCCAGAAGGTTCTGGCGGAAACGGCCTTGTTTACCTTTTAGCATGTCAGACAGTGACTTCAGGCGACGGCGTTGACCGGTAGCGGCAACCGCGCGGCCAGAGCGGGCACTATTATTGTCGATTAGGGCATCAACCGCTTCTTGCAGCATACGCTGCTCGTTGCGGCGGATAACTTCGGGCGCATTCAGCTCAACCAGCTTCTTCAGGCGGTTGTTACGGTTAATTACCCGGCGATACAGGTCGTTAAGGTCAGAGGTGGCAAAACGGCCACCGGTCAGCTGGACCATTGGCCGCAGATCCGGTGGAATCACCGGCAGAACGCTGACGCACAGGCTCGAAGGCTTGATGCCGGCGCGCTGCATGCTTTCCAGCAAGCGTAAGCGCTTCATGATTTTCTTTTTACGCTGGCCTTTGGCTTCATCGCCCTCTTTGGTTAGTTCTTTTATCAGTTTACTGAGGTCGACTTCTTCCAGCAGCTGCTTCAGCGCCGCGCCGCCCATACCCACAGAAATAACGGCTTGGACTTCATCGGGCAGATTGCGGTAATCGGTTTCGGACAAGAGATTGAAGGGAGCTAAAACGGCAACTTGAGCATTAAATTCTTCGTGGGCTTTAACCAGCTCTTCCAACTCTTTGTTATAGGATTCAGAAAGCTCTTTGGCGTTAACACCTTCTTTAGCGACTTCCTCCTCGTAGCGTTCTTTAATAGCCGCTTCGGCCACAGCGAACTCGGAATCCTTATCGGCGATGATTTTCTCCAGCTTAGGCTCATCAACGCTTTTGATGACGTAGCTGGCGAAATAAGCCACTCGCTCGAGGTTTTTGACGGTCATACCCAGTAGCAGGCCGATGGCCGAAGGCGTGCCGCGCAGGAACCAAATGTGGGCTACCGGAGTAGCCAGGGTGATGTGGCCCATGCGTTCACGGCGAACAATGCTGCGCGTAACCAGCTCGCCATTTTTGTCGATGGCGGCTTCGCGGCTGCGAACGCCCTTGTATTTAGCGTCGTGCGGATTGATATCTTTTACCGGACCAAAGATGCGCTCGCAAAACAGGCCGTCGCGTTCCGGTTTTTGGGTGCGGTAGTTAATGGTTTCGGGTTTAGTGACTTCGCCATGACTCCATTCCAGAATGTCTTCCGGGCTAGCAATGGCCAAGCGGACCGCGTCAAAATCGGCAATATTGGTTCCGGGGTTGTAGTTTCTCATTACGCGGCCTCCTCTTCAGTTGGTTTATCTTCGCTTACCAGCAGTCCGTCTTCGCTGATATTCAGCGGTTCCGCGGCATCTAGCTCGACCGAGGAGAACTCCTCAGCAACGGCTTCTTCGGTGATATCCACGCCGTCTACGGGAGCCGCCGGGACTTCAGTCGTTGGGGTATGCTTGGCCTCATCCTTAACGTTTTGGGCCAGGACTGTCTCGGCATCCACGACTTTGTTGTCGGCCATCAAGTCAACTTTCAGGCCCAGACCTTGGAGCTCCTTGACCAGCACGTTAAAGCTTTCCGGCACTTTAGGCCCTTGGATTTCGGTGCCCTTGATGATGCTTTCGTAAGCTTTGGCGCGACCGTAAACATCGTCGGACTTAATAGTCAGCATTTCTTGAAGAATATTGCTGGCGCCGTAAGCTTCCAGCGCCCAGACCTCCATTTCGCCGAAGCGTTGGCCGCCGTTTTGGGCTTTACCGCCGAGCGGCTGCTGGGTGACCATGGTGTAAGGACCGGTGGAGCGGGCATGAATTTTATCGGATACCATGTGATCCAGCTTGATGATATACATACTACCTACGGTTGTGCGCTCACTAAAGGCCTCGCCATTACGGCCATCATAGAGCTGCTGCTTACCGTCTTTGGGCAAGCCGGCTTCGCCTAACAGTTCTTGAATTTTCTCGATTGGCACACCGTTAAAGGCTGGCGTGGCAACTTTAAGCCCAAGGGCTTGAGCGGCCATACCAAGGTGAGTTTCAAACAGCTGTCCGATGTTCATACGGCTAGGTACGCCCAGCGGGTTCAGAACGATATCTACAGGCGTGCCGTCCTCAGTGAAAGGCATGTCCTCGATTGGCAAAATCTTGGCGATAACACCCTTGTTACCGTGGCGGCCACCAAGTTTATCCCCAACATCAATCTTGCGCATCTGGGCCACAAAGACCTGGATTTGCATGATTACTCCGGCTTTTAGCTCGTGACCGTTGGCGCGGCTAAAGACCTTAACGCCAACCACTTTACCGTGGCGCCCGGTGCTCATGCGCTGAGAGGTATCGCGGACTTCTTTGGCTTTTTCGCCGAAGATAGCGCGCAGTAGTCGTTCCTCAGAGCTGAGTTCTTGTTCACCTTTAGGAGTAATCTTACCTACTAATATGTCACCAGGGTGGACTTCGGCGCCGATGCGCACGATGCCGTCTTCGTCCAGGTGACGTAGGGATTCTTCGGAGACGTTAGGAATGTCGCGGGTAACAATCTCTGGACCCAGTTTGGTCTCGCGGACTTCGGTCATGTAGTCAACAATGTGGATGGAAGTCAGGGTGTCGTCTTGGACCAATCGGCGCGAAAGCACCACAGCGTCCTCGAAGTTGTAGCCGCCCCAGGGCATAAAAGCTACCAGTAAATCTTTCCCGAGTGCCAGTTCGCCGCCCTGAATGCTCATACCTTCTACTAATATATCGCCGGCTTTGACCTTATCGCCGTTGTTGACAACCACAGTTTGGTTGATGCAGCTACCGTCGTTGCTGCGGGCAAAGTGGACCGGGCTGTAGGTAGCTGACTTGCCGTCTTTGTATTTAACGACGACTTCGTCGGCGGTGGCCTTGGTAACCGTGCCGTCTTTTTCGGCTACGGCCAGCTGTCCGGAGTTTTCAGCAACTACGGTTTCAAAACCGGTACCGACAATTGGGCTCTCCGGCTTGATTAGCGGAACTGCTTGGCGCTCCTGGTTGGAACCCATTAGCGAGCGCAACACGTAGTTTTTCTCGACAAATGGCACTAAACCGGCGCTGGAACCAATAGTCTGGCTGCGGCTGGAGTCCATATGGGTAACATCATTAGCATCGACTTCTTCGGGAGCCAGTCGGTTACGGGCGCTGATGCGGGCATCGATAAAGTAGCCGTTGGCGTCAACTTCGTTACCGGCACCGGCAATTACCGCTTGTTCTTCCTCGGCGGCATCCAAATAAACGATTTTATCGGTTTGCTTAGCCTTCACCGGCCAAGTGGCCTGTTTTTTAACAGCTGCCAAACGCTTGGCGGCAGCCGGGGTGATTACGGCGCCGGCTTTAACAATTAGCGCGCCCTTTTCATTTTCCAGGTTAACCGCGGCGATGTGGCCGGCGGCTTCTTTGGCCGTAACAGAGTTGATTACGACGCGGTAAGGGGTCTCGATGAAGCCGTATTCATTAATACGGGCGTAGCTGGCCAGGTTCAGTACCAGGCCAATATTGGCGCCTTCAGGGGTTTCTACCGGACAGATACGACCGTAGTGCGTGGCGTGGGCGTCACGGACTTCAAAGCCGGCGCGTTCACGCGATAAACCGCCGGGGCCCATCGAGCTGAGACGGCGTTTATGGGCCAGCTCAGAAAGTGGATTGGTTTGATCCATGAACTGCGATAGCTGGGAGCTGGCAAAGAACTCGCGGACCGCGGCAACCACCGGGCGGGCATTAATCAGCTGTGCCGGCGTGACGGTTTCTATCTCGGACATGCTCATACGGTCTTTGGCGTTGCGCTCCATGCGCAACAGGCCGATGCGGAATTGGCGTTGTACCAGCTCACCGACCAGCTTGACGCGGCGGTTAGCCAGCGAGTCGATTTCATCAGCTGGGTCCTGAGTATTGTTCAGGCGGATAACTTCGGCGATGATAGCCAGTAGATCCTCGACGCGCATAATGCGGTTATCAATGGTATTAGGTACGTCCAAATCCAAGCGCTTGTTAATCTTGTAGCGGCCTACGCGGCCAAAATCAAAGCGCTTGAAGTTATAGAACATATTCTCGATTAACGAACGGGCGTTGTCGACAGTCGCCAAATCGCCCGGACGCAAACGGCGGTAGACCTCAATTAGCGCCTCGTTGGAGGTGTGGGTGGGGTCTTTGGCCAGAGTGGTATCCATGTAGTTGTGCTCGCCGGTGTCAACATGTTTGAAAGCGTCTTTAATTTGCTCTTCGTTCATGCCCAGGGCGCGCAACAGTGTAGTAACAGCAATCTTGCGTTTGCGGTCAATTTTTACATAAAGCACGCCGGCTGCAGCAGTCTCGAACTCCAGCCAAGCGCCGCGGACAGGGATAACTTTAGCGCCATAAAGTTTGGTGCCGCCATGCGGGTCGGCAGTGAAGAATACACCGCTGGAGCGAATCAACTGGCTGACTACCACGCGCTCGGCGCCGTTAATTACAAAAGTACCGCGAGATGTCATCCACGGATAATCGCCCAGGTAGATTTCCTGGTCCTTTACTTCGCCAGTGACTTTGTTAGTCAGCTCTACGGTGGCCTTTAGCGGCGCGTCGTAGCTAACATTATTTTCGCGCGCCTCATTCTCGCTCATTTTAGGATCTTCGAAGTGATAATCCTTAAAGCGAATACTGAGTTTCTGGCCGGTGTAATCATCAATTGGACTGACTTCGGCTAACAGTTCCCCCAGACCCTCTTCCACGAACCATTGGAAAGAAGTTGTCTGGTGGTCGACCAGATTTGGCGGCGCTAGAACGTCATCGGATTTAGTAAAGTACGTGCGTTTTTGCAATACGGCTGATTTAGTTGCCATGCGGCGGCTTTGCTCCCCTGTTAAAATAGATTTAGATATAACTAATTATCGCTTTGCCCACAGCGAAGCCCACTACGTTCGGCGATGCAAATTCGTTGATAAACCACAGCAAGCACCAAAGTACACTACTTCTTAGGCTAAGATTATAGGCCTACACTGTTAAGTCGTCAAATCTTTTGTTAAAAAAGTGTTGTAGAATTTCACTAAATGTCGAGCTCGTCTTTTGCCACGGTGTATAGCTGCAGCGTGGCGCCGTGCTTAGTCATTGCGTGCCTATCAACCGCTTCATCTATAGAAATGGTCGAAGGAGCGCCGAGCTCAGTCATATAAGCGGCAAAAGCTTCGGCCTGCGGCTGGTCCGACCGAGCGGTGGCCATGATTAGTTCCGCCTCCGGTTTGAGTTCGACGGCCGCCCTCTTAAGCAGCTCGCGCACGACAGCCCGATTGAATACCGCGTCCCAGCGGCCATCCCGGCCTAGCCAATAATCAATATCCGTAGCCGTCAGTTCGCCCACAACCGGATGAAGGATGGTTTGGCTGCGCATAACCGTTCCTATGCCATAGGCGGGGGCATCTTTGGCCCGTCTGGCAATATAACGCTCTAAACCCGGCGCCACTCGCTTGATGCTGCTAAGGGCCACGGCCCGCTCCGAGTACCTTTTAACAGTGTCTGGGAAGTCGCCAACCAGCCACTCGGCCTCGCCGCTGACTAACTCAGACAGCTCGGCCGCTTGCCGCTTACGCAGCGTGTGGCCTCTGGCAAATTGCGATAAATAGACGTCGGAGCTTTCTTGTGCCATTAAATTAGCGCTTAGTTAGGACCTTGTCGACTAAGCCATACTCTTTGGCTTCTTTGGCGGTCATCCAGTAATCACGGTCCATGTCTTTCTCGATGCGGCCCAGCGGCTGGCCGGTATTTTTAACCATGATTTCGTTGAGTAACTTCTTCAGGCGGATGCCTTCTTTAAGGTCGATTTCCATATCGGTAACTTTGCCGCGAGTGCCGGCTGAGGGTTGGTGGATCATGACGGTCGAGTTGGTCAACAGCATCCGCTTGCCCTTGGCGCCAGAACTCAGCAAAAAGGCCGCGGCGCTGGCTTGCACGCCAATCCCCACAGTCTGGATATCAGACTTTACGTAGTTCATGGTGTCATAAATGGCCAGAGCGTCATAGACGCTGCCGCCGGGACTGTTCAGATAAAGGATGATGTCTTTACCGGGATCCTCGTTCTCCAGGAATAGCATCTGGGCCACCACCAGGTTGGCAGTGTGTTGGTCTATGGCTTCGCCCAAAAAGATAATTCGGTCTTTGAGCAGGCGGCTATAAATGTCGTAGGCGCGCTCGTAACGGCCTTCTTGTTCAATAACCGTTGGGACTAAAACCTGTCTTGGATTACTCATCTACCTCTATTATACGCAACCAATTGGCACTCGTCAAGTCCGAGTGCTAATTTTATTTGCCGGCGTAATTTACCAGTTTTTGCAGGGTTTTTTCGGTGGCAATTCGGCCGGCTATTTCATCGCGATTCTCCGCTTTATCCAGTTCGCCCTGCATCTGCGGGTCCTGGTATTGGCCTTTTAGGATTTGCAGGCGGATTTCCAGTTCTTCGGGAGTGACTTCAATCTTTTCCAGTTGCGATATTTCGTTTAGCACCAGCCCGGCTTTGACGCGCTCGGTAATATTAGGGCGATTGCGTTCACGGTGTTCTTCCTCAGTTACACCCTCTTCTTTGAGGTGTTCAGCCCAAGTTTGGCCGCGATACGTCAGATTACGCTTTTCTTCTTCTTCGGCGCGCAGGATTTGCTCGTCTACCAGACTTTTAGGCACATCGACTGTACTCTTAGCGGTAATCTCCTGGACCAGTTTTTCTTCAAAATCACGGTCAGCTTGCTGTTGTTTTTCGACGCCCAGCTGTTTTTTGATATCGGCCTTTAGCTCGGCCATAGTCTTGAATGGTCCGGACTTAGCCGCGAACGCGTCATCAAGTTTGGGCGGGCTCAACTCATTTACTTTATTAATCGTTACGCTAAAGGTGACTTTTTTACCCTGCAGCGCGGCCACGCCGTAATCTTTGGGGAAATCTAGGCTAAACTCCTTTTTTTGGCCGGTCTTCAAGCCAACCAGGTGCTCTTCAAAGCCGGGTATAAAACTATTACCACCCAGTATTAGCGGATAGTCTTTGGCATCAGCGCCACTGACCGGCTGGCCTTTATCGTCTTTGCCGGCAAAATCTATAATTACTTCGTCGCCATTTTTTGCCGGCCGGCTGACAGCTTGGCGCTCGGCCGAGCGTTCGCGCAGCGAATCCAGCACTTCGCTAACGTCTTTAGCGGTAACTTCGGCCTTGGGTTTAACCAACTTAATCTTCTTATAGTCTGCTAACTTAATTTCGCCCAGAGCGTCGGTTTCTACCTCAAATTCCAGCTCCGTATAAGGCACAAACTTCTTAATCTGCACGATGGGCTCACCTACAGGCCGGATGTTCTGGCTCTGGATGGCCTTGCGGAACAGATCGTTTAGCGCGTGATCGATGAATTGTTCTTGCAGCGCGTTCTGGTCAATATTTTTCTCTATTAAATTCATTGGCGCTTTGCCGGCGCGGAAGCCCGGGATGCGGACGTCGGCCGCGAAATGGCCCAGCACGTGCTTTTTGATTGGCTCCAGGTCGCGAGCCTCAGCCGCGACGTTCACTGTTATCCGTGTAGGTGTTTTGGGTGTTTTGGTAACTTGCATGGATTTGTAATTATAACCGTTAGGCGCGCAATGTCGAGACTACGTCATCCGAGGACAAGGTTTTCTCCTCGCCAGTTTCTAGATTTTTTAACTTGAACTGGGCGCCGGATAATTCTTCTTCGCCAATGAAAATCACATACTTCACGCCCGACTTGGCGGCTGACTTTATTTTGGAATCAAGTTTACGGTCCGTACTGTCGACCGCAACGTTGATCTTCTTGGACCGCAGTTCCGCCAAAACTGCCTGGGCGCGCGGATAAACGTCGCCAATCAGCAGCACGCTGGCGTCGATTTCGTTTGGTAACTCCGGTATCAGCTGATGCGTTTCCAGAAAGTTTTGCAACGTAACATCGCCCATGCCAAAACCGACTGTCGGCACCGGCTCCACGCCAAACAGGCCGACCAGCCCGTCGTAGCGACCGCCGCCAAACATCGCCCGGGCATTTTCCGGGTTGGTATCAAAGACTTCAAAGACTATGTCCGTATAGTATTCCAGGCCGCGCACCACGCTCGGCTCGTAAACAGCACTGGTGACTCCGGAAGCCTTAAGAATGTCGAGTATGGCCTGGACGTTTTCCGGCGGCTGATTATTTTCTAAAAGCTCTCGCAATTTCTGGGCTTTATCGGCCCCCAGATTATCGGCTATCAACTTGTCGAATTCGTCTTTGTCTAGTTTAGGCATCTTATCGACCAGTTTGTAGGCGGTCTTTAGTTCGGCCTCGCTAAGACCAAAGCTGTTCATGGCCGCTACCATCGCTTGGCGGCTATTGACGTTAATCTGATACATTTCCGGCTGGGCGCCAAGGGCTTTTAATATGGTATCGGCCACTTGGATAATTTCAGCGTCGGCTTCAACATTCTGGACGCCGAAAATATCAACGTTCAACTGCCAGTGTTCACGCAGTCGGCCTTTTTGCGGCCTTTCGTAGCGCCAAAGGTTCGGAATGCTATAGAGCCGCAACGGGTAGCCCAGTTCTTGCCGGCGCGCCGCCACCATGCGGCTGACGCTCGGTGTCATTTCCGGCCGCAAGGTCACCTCCCGACCGCCTCTGTCGGTGAAGGCGTAGGTCTGTTCATTAACAATTTCCTCGCCCGACTTGGCTTTGTAAAGTTCTAGCGGTTCTAAAATCGGCGCGTCGTATTCCTGGTAGCCAAAACTCTCAACTACCTGGCGAATCTTGCCAAACATGTATTTCTGGATGCGTTTGTCTTCGGGGTAAAAATCCCGCGCGCCTTTATATGGTTGGGTAGGAAGTGCCATAACTCTTAAGCGTTATTATACCTCAAGCCTGTTGGACGAGTAACTCAAAGTAGCGGGTGGTGCCGAAGGGGATTTTTTGTTTGATTTTGTCTTTGGCGCCGGCGCTGGCGGCAAAAGTAATAGTGTAGTTGCCAAAGCGCCGGTTGATATCGTCCACCGCCTCTGTTAAGTCGACTTCTTTATTAACTTCTTCCAGGATACTCATCTGGTTGGCGATGGACGGCTCCAACAGATAGCAGCTAACGCCGATTTCCACGATGTAATCCAGCCGCGGATGCTGGTTGAACAGTAGTGTGGCCCGGCGGTAAATCTCGGCATTGGTAAAAAAGCTGCTTTTAAAAGCCTTGCGCGTATGCCAGAAATCGCCGCCTTTGTAGCGAATGTGAATGCTCAGGCCGCGGGCGGCAAAGCCCTTGTAACGCAGCTTGAGGCCGGTGCTTTCACACAAATGGGCTAGCCGCCCGCGGACCTTTTCTTCGGGCGCCGAATAATCATCCATTACAAACTGGCGCCCGATAGTCTTGGTGCTCCATTCGTGGTCGTCTACCTCCCAGCCGCGCAACCGCTGGTGCCAATCCTCGCCGCAAACACTCCTAAAAACCCGCCCGTGCAAAAACTCCGGCCGGGCATCCAAAAACTGCAGCGGCGTATAAATACCGGCGGCATTTAATCGCGCCTGGTTGCGCTCGGCTATACCTGTTAAATCGGTTAGTTCCAGAGTTGATAACACCGAGCGCAGGTTAGCGTGATTGATGATGTCCAGGCCGTCCGGCTTGTGCAAGCTGGCGGCAGTTTTGGCCAAAAACCGGTTAGGCGCGATGCCGACATTGCACTTCATCCAGCTGCCAACCTCTTCTTTTAATCTAGCTTTTATCTCATAGCCGATAGCTTCCAAAGATTGCTTATTCACCTGCCTGGTGCCGTTAAAATCAATAATCCCCTCATCGATGCTCTTCATGCTGATGTTGGGCGAATAACTCCTCATAATGCCCACCAACTTTTGGTAAGCGTAGTGGTATTTGGGCGGGTCCGTCTCTAAAGTAACCAAGCCCGGAGCCAGCAACTTAGCGTCGCCCAGGCGCATGCCAACCTTAACGCCGTAGCCTTTAGCTTCGTAGCTGGCCGCAATCACGCAGGCGTTTTTGGTCAGGCGGTTAGTGACGGCTAGCGGCCGGCCGCGCAGCAGCGGGCGGGCTTGCTGCTCCACAGTGGCAAAGCAACTGTTTAAATCGATATGCAGTATCTGTGGAGCAGCCGTATTAAGCTGCGACTGAGTGCGTAGCGAACTGTCCGTCTGCCACATACACTAGCGTCCAATCCAGGTTTTCGGCGTCAAATTCCAGCCGGTAGTCGGCGTTGCCATCAGTCATGTCAAAAACATGCACCAGGCGCTGGCCTTTGCGCGTGGGGTGAAGCATGCCGGTTTCGGTAAAGTCGACCCGCCGGCCATCGTACTCTATCCGCTTAGGGAAGCACTTCATGCGCTGCCCAGCATTCTTAAAGTAAAAAGCTACCACATTGACGGCTTTGTTGATTTCGTTGATATTTTCCATTTTGAGATTCCTCCAGTGAGTTTGAGTTAATAAAAGAGAGCCTTCATCTGTTTTTGAGATGCGGCGAACGGCTTTTTAAGAGTTGGAGCTTCTTTGGATTAAGGGCAAATTACCGTTCCGAAAATTCGTCCCGTTTACCAAGGAAACTGTTAAGAAGTGTGGGATCAGCAGTGACCGGAGTGTGCCGCCCAAGTAGTGTAGTAGTCTGCGAGGAGGAATCTTTTGGAAGCCCTCACATGGCTGACTTAAGTTTAGAATAACCAGCTTGGCCGGCGCAATATTGATTTTTAGGGTATATAATGATGAGCAGAAAATATGGCCAGAAATAGACAACGAGCCCGCGCCAACTCGCCCCTTAATCTGCCAGGCGCTTTTCAACTTTTTAAACCCAGCCGGAATATTGTCCTGGATAATATCTGGATCTTTGGACCGCTGTTCGCCGTCTCCCTGATTTTTTCGTTACACAGCTGGATTTGGTCACCGGCCTCTGCCACCGGGCAGCATTGGGCCGATCGTTTTGACAGCTTCAGCTCCGGCTGGAGTTTTTCGCCGATATCAACTTATACCTGGGGCGCGTTTATCGGCTTCTCTATAATTTGGCTCCTGTTTGTGCTGGCCGCCGGCACTATTGTGCAGATTATGAGCCAGGCCGCCCAGCTGGACGCCGTGGAGCATAAGCCGCTGGATTTCACCGTACTCTGGCAAGTCGTGAAGCGACTGGGTTGGCGATTATTGGGGCTTTATCTACTTATCGACCTATATATCCTGGTGGGTCTTATTCTATTGATAATCCCGGGGTTGATTATGATTAGGCGATACTTCCTGGCGCCTTACGTGATGATTGATACAAAGTGCGGCATTAAGGAAGCGATGGAGCGCAGCGCCGCTATGACTAAGCCATACTCCGGCAGTATCTGGGGAATTATAGGCGTATCTTTTCTGATTGGGCTAGTGGCAATTGTGCCGTTTATCGGCAGCCTGGCGGCATTTATGTTAGCCGCTCTTTATTCGGTCGCGCCAGCTATCCGCTATCAAGAACTCAAGAAATTAAGCGCTTAATCGCCGCAGCGAAAGCGGCCTCGGTTAGGGTCATTTTATAGGTCTGCGAGTAAGCATAGATCTGGTCGGTGGCTTCCACCAGGTAGTTTTCCAGTTCACGATTCACTTTGTCTTCCGGCCAATGCTCGCCAGACCGATTTTGAACCCACTCCAGGTAGCTAACAATCACGCCGCCGGAGTTGGCCAGGATATCCGGAATTACGATTTTCTTATCTTTGCTCAGAGATTTGTAGGCGTCATAACTGACCGGGCCGTTGGCCAGCTCTAGAATCACCGGTGCTTTAACCTCCTCAACATTGTCCTTGGTTACGGAATCCTCCAGGGCAGCCAGGACTAGTACATCAACTTCCAGCCCCACCAGCTCCTCATTGGAAATACTTTTACCGGTCTGGTAGGCGGATAGCTTACCGCCGACCTTTTTATACCTGCCCAGGGCTCTGGCGGAAAGTCCGGCAGGATTATAAACACCGCCGCTAGAGTCGGTGGCCGCTACCAGTTTCCAGCTAGGCTGTTCCTTCTGGGCGACCATGGCAAAAAAAGCGCCGACATTGCCGAAGCCTTGGACGGCGTAAGTTATCGCGGTTTTCTTCTTATTTTTAGCCAGTAATTCACGCAGGACGATCACGCCGCCACGTCCCGTGGCGGCGTTGCGCCCCAAACTACCGCCGTTGTTGATAGACTTTCCGGTAAAGCTAGCTTTGGTCTTATCGCCTGTCAATTGTTCAAACTCATCCACCATCCAATCAATAATCTTGGCGTTGGTATTCACGTCCGGCGCCGGAACATCTTTGTCCGGGCCGATATGCTTGTGCAGCCCGCGGACGTATTTTCGTGATAATTCTTCCAGCTCGGCCTCAGTCAGCTCTTTAGGGTTGACTACTACTCCGCCTTTGCCGCCGCCCAGCGGTAACCCGACTGCGGCCGTTTTAAAACTCATAAGCGTAGCCAACGCCTTTACTTCATCAATATCAACCTGCGGGTGGAAACGCACTCCGCCTTTATAGGGGCCGAGTTTGTTATTGTGTTGCATTCGATAGGCCTGGTATTTCTGGCCGTTTTCCATTTCGATTTCAAAATCGTGTTCGGCATTAATGGCAATCAACTCGTCAATCTGCTTATCATCCAGCCCGAGCTTTTGGGCCGTTTCCCGAATCAATTTCTGCGCTGTATCTAACACTTAAGCACCTCCTTTTATTTTTGGTGGGCGAGAAAGGACTTGAACCTTCACGTCTTTCGACACTAGGTCCTAAACCTAGCGTGTCTACCAATTCCACCACTCGCCCTTAACAGAGGTATTTTAACGGTTATTGGCCCAAATGGCTAGCCGTCTGACTTTCGGGAGGGTCACTCGGCTCCGGCCTATCAGGGTAGAACGGGATAGGCCTGCCCTTTTTATCGAAATAGTATCCACTAAAATAAGCTCCATCCTTTTGACTGGCGGAGCGGGCGGCCAGCCGGCCCAGCAATCTCTTGATAACGCCGGGGCTATGCCGGACTTGTTCCGCGGGTTCATCCAGCTGTACGGGAAACCCATCCCAGTCACGCGGTATATCAACCATTACTTTTATTCTGAGACTTTGCGGTAAAAAATCAACTGGGCGTCGCCATATTTTTTGTCCATTATCAGCTGGCAGGTGTCAAAAGCTGGCGGTAATTCATGGCCGGGCCAAGAAACTACGACGATACCTCCCTTTTTGGCATGTTTAGTGAGCTTATCCAGCAAGTTGAGTTGGGGGTGTTGGTACGGCGGGTCTAGCAACACGACGTCAAACTTTTTATCGCTATTGTGGCTGCTCCAACCGCCGGCGTCAGCATTGATAGCTTTGACTTGGTTTGCCAGGCCCAGTTCTTTAATGCTGTCGCTGATTGCTTTGTAGGGTTGGCGCTTTTGCTCAATTGCCACCGCGCTTTTGGCGCCGCGGCTAATGGCCTCAAACGCCAGTGCGCCGCTGCCAGCCATGGCATCCAGCACTGTTAAGCCTTCAATATCGCCCAGCGTGTTAAACAGCGCCCCGCGGGCTTTCTCGCTCATCGGATGGCTGTGATGGCCCGGCGGATCGTGAAAAATTCGCCCCTTCAGGCTTCCGGCGATAATCCTCATAACGCCACATCATCATCTATTAAACTGCGATAGATATAGCGGGGAGCGCCGTCACGGAAACGTTCGTGCCAGCGCGCTACTGCGGCAGCTTGGCGCAAGACATTTAAGCGTGTATTGGCGTCCGGTGTGCCGATGTTTATAGTTTTGGCTAAATCGCGGACTAAGAAAGAACCGTTTTCAGCGGTCAGTTGCGTGGCCGCATCAAAAGCGGCTCTAGCGCCATCTAGCCGGGTAACCACACCCAGCTGGCCATCACCACGAACTGCCAGCGCGGCTATGGGCGAATGAGGGCTACTAAGCACTAGCTCTACTTCGGCCCGTATGTCTTCGCTTAGGCCCCTAAAGGCTATCATTGGCGCCCTAAAACTCCGCTCCGGGGCCCGGTTCTTAATACCCTCAAAAGCAATCTTCAGGAAGTTCGCGCCTACAACCTCTACGCCTTCAAAATCGGCTACTATGATTCTGTTTTGTCCCAGTTCCGAGAAATGGTCGGCAACGGCCTGTCCAGTCTCGCGGCGATACAGCACAGGACCGAAGCTATCTGCCATTGACAAGGTTTCGCTATTAAATTGGTTGGTGATCATTTATATATATTATACTATAATTAGGCTTAGTCGTAAACTAAAACGCCCCTGATGTATCAGTTTAGATTGGTTATGGCGCGCAAAGCTGTGACTTTGGCGTTGAGGTGGGGATATTTTTTGAGGTTATCTTTTTTGTCGATGAATTCCTGCGCCGCCCGGCGAGCGGCGGCAATCAGTTTCACGTCTGATAGTTCGGCAACGCGCAGGTCGAGTTCACCGTGCTGCATTTTGCCGTAAATCGCGCCCGGGCCGCGCAGCCGCAGGTCCAGCTCCGCCAGCTTAAAACCGTCGGTGGTGGTTTCCAGTGCCCGTAGCCGTTGCCCCGGGGCTTTACTGTCGCTGAGCATCAAAAAGCAGTAGCTTTGGTGGGCTCCGCGGCCGACCCGGCCGCGGAGCTGATGAATCTGCGCCAGACCAAAGCGTTCGGCGCCTTCTATCAGCATAATGGTAGCATTTGGCACGTCCACACCAACTTCTATAACCGTAGTGCTGACCAAGAAGTCATATTTTTTAGCCACAAAGTCCTGCATAATCTTGTCTTTTTCGGCGGATTTCATCTGGCCGTGCAGCATGGCAACCCTGCGATGCTTAAAAGCGTGCTTGGCTAGTTTTTCGTAGACTTCCTCAACCGAGAGACCTTTGGTTATATCGGTCTCTGATATCAGCGGGCAGACCACGAACATTTGCCGCCCGGCCGCCAGTTCTTTATCAATCTGCACGTAAAGTTGCTTGGTGGAATTAGGCGAGCAAATCTTGGTCTTAATTTCCTGGCGGCCGGGCGGCAGCTCATCCAATATAGAAATGTCCAGCTCGCCGTAAAGTGTCAACGCCAGGCTGCGCGGAATCGGAGTGGCCGTCATGTGCAAGACGTGCGGCATGTGGCCAGCTTTGGCCTGCAATTTTTTACGCTGAGCCACGCCAAAGCGGTGCTGCTCATCTATCACAATTAAACCCAGTTTGTGCATATCGACCTTTTCGCTTATCAAGGCATGTGTGCCGATAATCAACCTGATGTCGCCGCTGGCGATTCGTTTCTGGACTTCCTCTTTTTGCGCCGGTTTGAGCGCGCCAATCAGCAACCCGACTTGGCTGCCATAACCAACGCTGTCTAATAACTTATATAAGGTCTCGGCGTGCTGGCGGGCCAGAATCTCCGTGGGCGCCATAAACGCCACTTGGTAGCCTTGTTCCATGGCCATTAGCGCGGCCATGGCGGCCACCACAGTTTTGCCGGAACCAACATCGCCCTCGACCAGCCGGTTCATCGGCTGGGTCTTCTCTAAATCTTTGTAAATCTGCCAGATTACTTTGCGTTGGGCGTCAGTCAGCTTAAAAGGCAGTTTCGCCACGAAATCTTTGGCCAGCTCTTCCTTGAAAGGTATCGCCAGACTCTTATCCTTATATAGTTCGTACTTATTGAGCAGCGCTGCCAGGCTGAGCTGGAAAACTTCCTCGAAGCCCAGGCGCTTTTTGGCTCTGGATAGGGCTTTGGCGCCGCTGGGAAAGTGCATCTCGGTCGCTGCCCGGGCATAAACGTTCAAATCCTCCTGTTCCAGCAGCCACTGCGGCAAGTGTTCAGGTAGCTCATTGACTTGGCCGATAGCCTCGCGGACCAGTTTGCGGATAGTCGGCGATTTGAGGCCGGCCGTTTCGCGGTAAATCGGGATAATCCGGGCAGTGCTGATTGGAAAATCGCTGACTAGCTCCATAGACGGATTCATAATCGCGAAGCGGCCGCGCCCCAGCTGGTATTCGCCGGCGATAAAGTAGTCGGTACCGGCTTTGATAGCGCCGGCGCGGTATGGCTGGTTAAACCAGATAAGCCGGACGCTGCCGGACTCGTCTGAAGCAATCGCTTCGGTGATATGCAGTCCGCGGCGTACATAGCGGCCGTTTATCTGGCCGACTTTGGCTTGGATAGTCACCGGACCAGGCCGCAGCTGAGCCACCGGCATAATCTGCGAATAATCTTCATAGCGCCGCGGGAAATTATCAATCAAATCACCCAGCGTATGCACGCCAAGAATCGCCAGCTTTTTAGCCAGCTCATCTCCCACTCCCTTTAACTCAGTTATCGGCGAATCAAGTGTCACTTACTACAGTTTAGCAAGCGATTACTTCTTTTTGAGGCGGAGCCAGATGCTGGGGCCAAAGTAGACCGGAGCTAGCAGCGGTTGCATGCCCTTTTCCAGGCCCAGCAAAACATTCTTGCCCAGGACTTTTTTGAGGCGCGGCGAACGCAGGTTAGATCCGGATAAGGCAGTTTCTACCTTGAATCCGGCATCATGCAATAGTTTGATAATGACTTTGGGGTGGTGGTTAACAAAGGGTATGTCGTCTTTGTTGGCTTCGGAGCGGATATCTACGGGGGTTTTTGGCACGCGCTTGCCGCGCACCCCATAGCGCACCCGGTTCAAAAAGTGGGCATCGTTGGCGAATTCCAGAATAAACGTACCACCCGGTTTGAGCACCCGAGCAATTTCCTTGAGCTCAGCAGCCGGATCCGGCAAATGGTGCAACACCCGCACAACTAGCACCAAGTCAGCGGATTCATCTGGCATTTTAAGGTCAGCCGCCTGCCACAGCTTACTATGGACGGTCGGTGCGTCTTTGAGATAGATTTTGGAAATATCTAGCTGCTGGCGGCTAGGTTCGGCCAAAGTGACTTTATCGGCGAATTTAGTTAAAAACAGGCTCAGCCGGCCATAGCCGCCGCCGACATCCACAGCGTTGGCAAAATGCATGCCTTTAAGCAGCCGTTTGATAGCCATTTCTTCGGCGGCATGTTCGTACTCCCGGCCGGCCCAGTAATCCTGATAATTATACTTAGGGTCATCGTACTGGTCGGCTTTTTTTAGAGCCTTCTTAACTGGTTTTTTGGCGGTTGTTTGTTTGGGCATCCTATTCTAATTCTACCAGAGCCGAATTCTGCAGTTTTTTACCTTTTCTGAGTAGCAGTTTGCCATCTTCGAAGTCGCCAGCTTCTAATGTCTCTTTATCATAAGGCTGGTTATTCACGTAAACACCCTTGTCTTCAAGCAGACGACGGGCTTCCGAATTAGAATCGGCTAGGCCGGTTTTGACCAGGGCATCCACAACAGATATACCGGTAGCCAGCTTAATGTGCTCGCCGTTCGACGGATCTGCCGAGCCGGTTATACGGCTCCTATGTTCTTGGGCAATATTTAAGCCTTCTTGTCCGTGTACTAATATCGTAACCGCGTCAGCGAGCCTGACCTGAGCCATACGTTTTGCCGGATCTTCTGACTGTAACTTCATAATCTGTTCAATCTCATCTTGGCCAAGTAAAGTAAATACCTTTAAATAGTCCTCCACATCTGCATCATCGGTATTAATCCAAAATTGGTAGAACTGTTCAGGCGTGGTTTTGGCGGGATCCAGCCAAATGGCGCCCTCTTCACTCTTGCCAAACTTAACACCGGTGGCTTTGTTAACAACCAGCGGCATAGACAGCGCTTGGACTTCCTGGCTTTCCTTTTTACGAATGAGCGAAACCCCGGAGAGCATATTGCCCCACTGGTCGGAGCCGCCAATTTGCAATACCGTACTGTGGTTCTTAAACAGTTGAAGATAATCGTATCCCTGAATTAAGGAGTAGCTGAACTCGGCATAACTAATGCCGGAGTCCATGCGTTGGTTAACAAACTCGCGCTGCATCAGCTCGCTTACGGCGAAATTTTTGCCGATGTCGCGCAGAAAATCCAGGTATTTAACGTCGGCGAACCAGTCGTAATTATCTACCAACGCAAAATCTTTGCCAGCAAATAATTTATTGATTTGCTCTTTGATAGCCGCGACGTTTTTTTGGACTTCTTCGCGCGGTTTTAATTCGCGCTCTTCGGTGTCTTTGGGGTCACCAATCAAACTGGTAGCGCCGCCGGCCAGCAGCACAGCTTTCCAGCCGGCATCGATCAAACGCCGGGCCAGCAACATCGCCGCCAAATTGCCGATGGTCATACTGTCGCTGGAGGCATCTACGCCATGATAAAAAGTCCGTGGTTCATCCAACCACTTGGTATCGTTAAAAGTCTTATCCTTGATAAGGCCGCGCCAGGCCAGGTCTTCGCTTAAACTCATAAGGTCTTTCTCAGATGAATAATCATAATTATGGGTATTAGTATACCTCAGCGCTGCCCCTGTTGGCGAACTTAACTATCATACTTATGCTTTCGAAGGCTTTTGCTATAATAGTTGCAAGAGGGAATCCAAGAATACCACAGTTTATGAGTGCCAAAAGCTCCAGCAATAGACCCAAGAAACCCAGTAAATATGTAACTACACGCAGTGGTAAACAGCTGAAGATTAACCGCTCTATGGGCGAAAAATTTACAGCCCTGAAAGAGGCTAAGAGCCTGCGCAAGGTCAATCGTTTGCGTGGTTTGCCTAAATCGCGCTTTAAACGTTTTTGGTGGCGTATGCGCCCTTCGCACCTGAAAGAATACTGGTTTAGCCGTGACGGTGGCATTATGGCGCTAAAAATTGTGGGCATCGGCATTTTGGTAATGTTTATACTCACTTTGGCGGTTTTCGCCTATTTCCGCAAAGACCTGCCTGACGTAACTGATATTTCCGGCAGCAACCTGGGGGGCAGCATTAGTTACTACGACCGCACCGGCAAAACCCTGCTTTGGCAGGATTATAACGCCGTTAAACGAGTTCCCGTATCCGGTGATAGCATCTCCACTTACATGAAAGAGGCGACTATAGCCACCGAGGATCGTAATTTTTATAGTGAGCGGGGTTTTGACGTAAAAAGCGTCATCCGGGCGGCCTACGTTGATGTTTTTCACCGCGGCAGCACACAGGGCGGCAGTACTATCACGGAACAGTTAGTGAAGCTTACCCAGGATTTCAACCAAAGCCGCAGCATTAGCCTCAAGGCCAAAGAATTAATCCTGGCGGTGGAACTGGAACGCACCTATACCAAGGATGAGATTCTGACCGGCTATCTGAACGCCGCGCCATATGGCGGCGTAGATTACGGCGTTCAAGCCGCGGCTTCCGATTATTTCCACAAAAACGCTAAAGACCTGACTTTGCCGGAAGCCGCGATGCTGGCGGCTATCCCTAAATCGCCTTCGGTGTATTCGCCGTACGCCGGCAGTTATTTTGATAAGCCGGCCTTCATAGCCCGCTATGATTACGTGCTGGATTCCATGGAGCAAACCGGCAAGATTACCAAAGCCCAGGACGCAGCCGCTAAGAAGGTTGATATTTTAGCTGAGGTGCAACCGCAATCCACGAAATATGCCGGCATTAAGGCGCCATATTTTGTGCTGGCCGCCAAAACTCAGCTAGACCAGCAGTTTGCCGGCCAGACGGCTAAGGTTGGCGGTTGGAAAGTCATCACCACTTTGGATGTAGACCTGCAAAGCAAGGCCGAACAGGTTGTGGCCTCTAACCTACCCAACGTGCAGCGCTTGACCGGCGGCGCGGCGGACGAAGAAGCTACGGTTTTAGAGAACGTGCCAACCGGCCAGATTGAGGCCTTAGTGGGAGGCGTTGACTTCAATGATCCGGACCACGGGCAGAATAACTATGCCGCCGGTATTTTGATACCGCCCGGCTCCAGCTTTAAGCCCTACGACTACACCACGCTGATTAATAACAATAATAATGTCGGTGCCGGCTCAGTCCTCTATGACAGCCAGGGGCCGTTGCCTGGCTATCCTTGTACCAACAAAGCCTTGCCCAAAAACGGCGGTAACTGCCTGGAAGACTATGACTTTATATACCCGGGACCACTCACCTTACGTTACGCAATGGGCGGTTCGCGCAATGTGCCAGCCGTTAAAGCCATGCTAGAATCTTCGCCCACAGATAAAAGCACCGACCGCGTACAATCTATAAATTCAGTAATTAGCACTGCCTCGGCAATGATGGACAATAGTTACGACCAATCGAAGAGCCTCAAATCTTATAACTGCTATGCGGACACGGCTTTGACCCAGACCACCCAGTGTTACGGCGCTTCGGCCATTGGCGACGGTGCTTTCTTGCACCTGGACGACCACGTCAACGGCCTCGCTACGCTCGGCCGTCTAGGCAACGCCATCCCGCACACCTATATCATGCAAATTCAGGACGCCGCCAATAAAACGCTCTACAAGTGGACACAGCCCAAAGGTACTCAGGTTGTCAAAAAAGATGCCGCTTACATCGTTGATAGCATGGCCTCGGACCCCAATGCCAGCTACCTGCCCGGCAGCTGCAGCGCCACCACTTGTACGCCGCTCAGCCGTGGCGGTTACAAGTTCCAGCGCGACAACGGTTGGGACTTTGCCGTCAAAACCGGTACCACCAACAATGGTTTCGATGGCTTGATGACCAGCTGGTCAACCCAGTTTGCCGTAGTTTCTTGGGTCGGTAATCACAAACGCAATGTCGATCTTTCGGCCGCCCACGGTGCAGCTATGGAAACCCTGACCGAGCCTATGACTCGCGGCCTGATGGAGGCCGCCGCCGCGACCATACCTACTCCTGTTAACTGGACGCAACCATCAGACATTAAGTCAGAGCCGGCATTTGTGGTCCATAATCACATCCACTATGGCGACATCGAACCCAGTCCCAGCAATGACCTATTCCCGTCCTGGTACGTTGGCAAAGGCTCTGGCAGCAACAACTCCAACCAGACTATCGATAAAGTTTCCGGTAAAATAGCTAATAACTGCACGCCAGCATTGGCCAAAGATACTAGCACCAACTCTAATACTTCCACCTGGAATGTGGACATATTCTCTGGCGGCAGCCCTAATGTAGGAGAGACATCGGTCAGCAATAATGCTGCGGGCGGCACTACTGACAACGTACATATTTGCGGCGACATACTTCCATCCGTGGATGTTCCTTGGTTTATCAACGGTCTGGACGCTACTGACCCTAATAATTTACCGATAAACTGCAATGATAGCTGCACTGTTACAGCCACAGTTTCAGCCGGCACCCATCCGTTAAATGATCCGAATTACCCGCAATTCCCAGGCACTATTAACCTCTTAGTCAATGGTCAGGTGGTTCAATCAAAGCCTGTGAGCGATCCAAGCGATTCAGTTACTTTCGACCCGATTACAGGCAGCGGATCAGAGACTATATCGGTTCAAGTTATAGACAGCGTGCTTTACAGCGCCAACAGCGCCAATGCTACAGTTAATTTCACTGCTGCAGGGCCTACCGGCTTTACGGCAAGCAGATCTAATACAAGTATTAGTTTTAGCTGGTCAGGTGGTACTGCGCCATATACTATCTACAGAAACGGAACGGCGATAACCTGTAATAGTACTGGTCCTACTAGTTGCACAGCGACAGTGGCTAACACTAATGCGACTTACTACGTACAAGACGCCAATGGGAACCAGTCCACAACTAGTCCTCCGGTATAGTTAAAACTATCTTTCTTTGATCTCTAATTTTGGCTTAGGCTGGTCTGACTCTAGGAATGTATTCAGAGCAGTTCTGATATCTGGTACCGATAAAAGCATTGGCGGTTTTTTACCGCTGCGGACTTTTGGTCCGATGGCGGCCTTGAAACCAAGCTTTTTGGCTTCAGCAATGCGCTTCTCTATAAACGGCACGTGGCGGACCTCGCCGGACAGGCCAACTTCGCCAAATACTACAGCATTTTGTTTTAGCTGCATGCCCTTGGCGGCCGACGCGATGGCCATGCAGATAGCCAGGTCGGCCGCCGGCTCGGTCAGCTTAATCCCGCCAACGATATTTATATAAATGTCTTTGTCGGCCAGCTTCAGCTTGGTTCGACGCTCCAGCATTGCCACCAATAGATTCACCCGGTTCAAATCGATGCCGCTAGCGGTGCGTTTGGGATAACCATAGCTGGTTGGGTTTACCAGAGCCTGGACTTCTACCAATAATGGCCGGCTGCCCTCCATGGTTGCGTGCACGACGGAGCCGTCGCTGATTTGGCGCTCGGCCAATAAGGCGGCAGATGGGTTGTCTACGGCTTTTAGGCCATCGTCTAGCATTTCAAAAATTCCGGCTTCGTTGGTGCTGCCGTAGCGGTTTTTAACTGCCCGCAAAATCTTGAAGCCGCCGTAACGGTCGCCTTCCAGCTGCAGCACTACGTCGACGATATGTTCTAAAACCTTCGGTCCGGCAATCGAACCTTCTTTAGTTACGTGACCAACCAACAGCAGCGCCGTATTTGTCGCCTTAGCCGCAGCCGTTAGTAGCTGGGTGCTGTTGGTTATTTGGCTGACGTTGCCGGCGGCCGAATTAATTTCGTTAACGGCGATGGCTTGGATAGAATCCACGACCACCACGTCAAAGCCGCCGCTGGCGATAGTGGCGGCAATATCATTGGCTACATTAGAAACGGCCAGCTGCAAGTCTTTATGTTGGGCGCCCAAGCGTTCAGCCCGTAAACCAATTTGCCGGGCCGACTCCTCGCCGCTGACATACAAAACTTTGTATTTTTTGGATAAGTTATAAGCCAGCTGCAACAGCAAAGTGCTTTTGCCAATGCCAGGTTGTCCGGCCAGCAAATTAACACTGCCAGCCACGATACCGCCGCCCAGCACTTCATCCACTTCCGGCATTCCCGTCGCCAGGCGCGGTGTTTGGCTGGTCACGGCTTTAGTAACAGACTCTATTAATAAGCTTTTGCCGCTGCTGCCGGCTGTAGCCGTGCTGACTTCTACCTGCGGCTGCAGAGTATTCCACTCGCCACAATTGCTGCAGCGCCCGGTCCAACTGGCAGTCATATTGCCGCAATTGGAACATACGTATTTAACCCCTAGACTCTTAGCCATACTCCTAGTTTAACAGACCCCTGCGACGCTACTTATTATGGACAATTCCCTTGAATACACTCTCTAAGCTGAGTTTCTGCCAATACGTCACAAGCCATTCCATAGACTCGGCGCGCCTCATAGCTGCGGCTTTCTTTCTAGTGAAGTCCAAAACATCCTGCTGGACGCTGGCGTCATGTCTTTTGAGTAAGAACATCGGGTGCGCTAGTAAATCTTCTTCACACGGCGTTACTTCGATTGCACCCCCGAGTGTTACAGTGCCCAGACCGTTCAGTTTTTGCAGTACCCGGGCAAACTCCACCTGGCTACTGCCCGGACCGTCATTAATCCAGTCTATACCTTCAGGATGGTTCCGAGCCATCAGCTCTACCATTTTGTGTATTTTCTCATCGTCCTTTGGTCGCAGGCCGCTGATAGACCGAGTCATATAATTTAGGACGTTCGCGTAAGGGCCAGTAATCGGCAGGGAGTTATCGTCATCATATCCAAGTGCCAGTCGCCAGGGTTCCAGTGTTTCCAGGTTCATTTTCGCCGCGAATGGAATTAAGGCTTTTTTTGCTTCTATAATCTGGCCATCTTCTCTCGTGGTAACATAGCGATCTGCCAGTACCGTTTTCTTGGCACTCAACCCCTTAGGGCTGCGTATTTGGCGCTCGAGGACTGCCGCCGGCCTAAGGCCGAATACTGATCTTTTCAGACGTTTTCCAATCTCTGTATCAGCGAGGTCTTTTACTTCCCGGACTATTGTTCTGTCCGTGGTGGGAACCAGTACATCTATGTCTCGTTTAGTGCCATCAGAGCGGACAGTGTATGATTCCAAATCAAAAGGCGCAATAACCCGTCTTTCGTCGGGGAGTATAACTGTACGTTCATCAATAAGTGCGTCTGTGAGTACACCGCCGAAAATTTGAATCGGGGCGACTTCTTCGGCCGCTTCAACGAAGGGCCTAATTACATCTACAGTCCGGAGTCTCTCACTTGACCTAGCCATCTAGAAATTGTGGCGTCTAGTCTGTAGTTTTGCAAGCATAAGCAAGGTGTTATTGGGCGGACTGGGTGCTAAGCCGAGTATCCAGCGCCTTGTCCAGGCTGGCCAAATCCTGGGCGATAGCATTGCGCGAGTTCACTAAGTCGTTGTAGCTGGCAATATCGTTTTTAAGCTGGTCAACTCCTTGGTTATAGGCACTAACTTCATCATTAAAGGGACCAACCGCGGCGTTATAGGCATCGGTTTGGCCGGAACTGCGCAAACTATCCAGGTGCGCCCGGTCAGAATTAATTTGAGCAGATTGTTGGCTCAAAGATTGTTCCTCGCTGTCGATTTGCTGCTTTAGCCCTGCCAGTTGAGTATCATCGGCATTAACCTGATTTTCGCGGTTGGTAAACTCCCCCTGGTAGTTTTGCTCGAAGGTCACAATGGCCTGGCGATTAGAAAAGTACTGCTGGTAATATTTTTCCAGCGGCAATGGCAAACTGGCGATTTCGGTGCCAAAAGTCGAGTGCATTTCGTCCATCACGTCATTGGGCTCAGTCTGTTGGTAGAGTTTTACTTCGTCTAGCACGCGCGGGTCGTGCAGGTCATTTTTATAATAATTCTCCAGCAATCCGTCTACATAGTTACGCTGCTTGGTGCTAAGGCGGGCATAGACCGAGTGCAGCACTTCGTGGGCCGCGGTGACTTGCTGGACTCCGGCCAGCGCTGAATCCTGGACATTATAGATATAAATACCCTGCTGGCCGGAGTGATAACAGCCTAGGACGATAGTATTCTCGTTCTCCGGACAATCCTGGCGGAAACTAGCCACCGTATTAAGCAGTTGCGGGCGATTGACGTAAAACAAATGCCGAGTGTAGGGTTTGAACGTATCCTGGTTGGCTAAGCTGACAATGCTTGCGGGTGGCGTGTAATCGCGCAGGCGATACCAATCATAAAGAGCGTTGCTCTGCCACCATGCGACCAGAGGAGCCGCCAGCACCAGCAGTATCAATAAAAACCCAATAAACTTTTTGGAGTTTTTCAACACTTTAGATTATAGCAAGCTTGGCTTACTCAGCCGCGGCTGAATAGGTAAGTTCCGGTTCTTTGCTCTTAGCCGACTTTTTAGCGCTGACATTAACGATGTCGCCTTTATGGTAACTATCATCTAACAGGCCGGCGGCAATGGCGTCTTCTAGAGTCTCTTGCAGCAACCGGCGCATTGGCCGGGCGCCATTGTGAGCATCATAGCCCTCTTCTAGCAGATATTCTTTGGCGGCTTTGTTTACCTGCAGGCCAATGCCCTTTTTGACTAAGCGGGAGCGTAGATCTTCCAGCTGAATGTCCAAAATCTTCAGAGCGTCTTTTTTGGTCAAAGCGCGGAAGACAATAACTTTGTCAATACGGTTGAGCAGTTCCGGCCGCAACATTTTCTTTAGGTCGTCGCGAACCTTGTTTTGATTGGACTCATGCAGCTCATCAAGATTATTCATATCCTGCATGGTGGCCGCGCCGAAGCCGAAGCTGGCCTCTTTTTGCAGCTTTTCGGCACCGATGTTACTGGTCATAATTACGATAGTATTGGTGAAGTCAATTTTGCGGCCCTTAGCGTCGGATAAAACACCGTCCTCCAAAATTTGCAGCAACATATTAAATACATCCGGGTGGGCTTTTTCAATTTCGTCAAACAGCACCACACTGTACGGTTGGCGGCGGATTTTGTCGGTCAGTTGGCCGCCATCGTCATAGCCGACATAGCCTGCCGGGGCTCCGACTAACCTGGCTACTGTGTGATGCTCGCCAAACTCGCTCATATCAATCTTGATTAAGGCGTCGTCCGAGCCAAAAAATTCACGAGCCAGAACCCTGGCCAACTCAGTCTTGCCTACTCCGGTAGGACCGAGGAAAACAAACGAACCAATGGGCCGTTTTTCGCTGGAAATACCCGAACGGCTGCGGCGCACGGCCTTGGCGACCGTCGTCACGGCCTCCTCCTGGCCAATCACATATTTGCCCAGGTTCTTTTCCAGATTTACTAAATAGGTAGCTTCGGAGCGAATGACTTTAGTAACCGGAATGCCGGTCATACGGGCGACGGTTTCAGCCACGTCGTCAGACGTGATAGTTATTGGTTTGCCGGTTTTGTGTTTGGTCTCCAGCTCCTTGATTTTGTCGGTTATTTGGCTGGCTTGCTGCTTTTCGCGGGCGGCTTTTTCGTAGTCTTCCGTGTCTACGGCATCTTCAATCCGGGTATTGATAAGTTTGAGTTGCTTTTGCAGCTGGCGCAGCTGGGGCGGAGTTTTACCCTTGTTTACGCGCAGATAGGCCGAGGTTTCGTCCAGCAAATCAATCGCTTTGTCCGGCATATAACGGTCGTTGATGTAGCGCCGGGCAAACTGTACGGTATCGGCCAGGACTTCATCGCTGACCTTTACACCATGGAATTCCTCGTAATGTTGGCGCAGGCCCTTTAAGATTGCCAGAGTTTCGGCGACATTAGTCTCCGGCACCTGTACCGGTTGGAAACGGCGCTCCAGCGCGGCATCTTTTTCTACGTAGCGCGTGTATTCGTCGGTGGTGGTGGCGCCAATCATGCGGATTCTGCCGCGGGCCAGCGATGGCTTTAAGATATTGCCGGCGTCCATGCTGCCTTCAGCCGAACCGGCTCCCACAATTAGATGCAGCTCGTCGATAAAGATGATGGTGTTTTTGTCCTGCTCCAGCTCGGCGATGACTTTTTTCAAGCGGTCTTCAAATTCACCGCGGTATTTAGTACCGGCAATCATGCCGGCCAGGTCCAAAGTAATAATTCGCTTATCCAGCAAGCTATCGGGCACTTCTTCGCTAATAATTCGCTGCGCAATGCCTTCCACGATAGCGGTTTTACCAACGCCCGGCTCGCCAATCAGTACCGGGTTATTTTTGGTACGGCGATTCAGGATAGTGATGACCCGCTTTATTTGAGCTTCGCGGCCAACTACCGGATCCAGCTTACCGTTTTTAGCCATCTCGGTTAAATCAGTGCCGAAAAACTCCAGGGCGGATTTGCTGCGCGCGCCTTTACCGCGTCCACGTGTACCATTAGCCCGGTCAGTATCTTCGCTTTGTTGGCGACTCAAGAATTGTTCCACCTCGTTGCTAAGCCCATCAATATCCACACTCATGTCGCGCAGCAAAGTGGTAGCCCGGGCGTTCTTTTGGCTCAGAATACTATATAAAATGTGCTCGGTGCCACAGTAGTCCTGGTTAAACTCCTGGGCGATTTCCCAAGCCATTTTCAGGGTAAGTTTGGCGGTTTCGGATAAACCTTTACCGCCAATGTTGATAACTAAGGTCTTGGGCGTGAGATTTAACGCCAGACGCGCCCGGTCCAGAGTGATACCTGCGCCCTCTAAGATTTTGGCCCCCATTGATTCGTTCTGGGCCAAAACTCCCAGCAGCAGATGCTCGGTACCAATATAAGCACTGCCACTGGCCCTCGCGATTGCATCGGCGTGCTTTAAGCTCTGCAACGCGTTGTTGGTCAGGTGATTCAAAAACTCTTGAAAATCAGGACTATTTGGAATCATATTACGCAACCAGTATAGCACGCGTTAGCACTCTCATGTCAAGAGTGCCAATTTCTCTTTTAAAAGCTTGTGAAGCTCTGGTTGAAGTTAATTAGTAAAAGTACAAAAAGCCATGGTATTACGCTCAAACAATATGTTAAGGAATGCACGACTATATTTGGGTTTTTAAGCCTCCGGGCTGTTGTCAATGATACGATAAGAAGAATAACGTTAACCAAAAAAAATACCCAAAAGGCAACTACGAGGAGAGATTGTAACGTTCCATCTTTCTTGTTTAAAATACTCAATATTAGAATAAAGACTTCAACGAACAAAAAACTCAGTCCGAAGAAACGAACTATTTTAAAAAGTTTTACTTTTTCTTCGAAATATTGAGGTGGCTGATTAGCCTGGTTGTCAGGGGCCAGGGCCGGCTCATTTGGACTAACAAATGGCTCCATTAGCACATTGTAGCATGAGGATTATATTGCTATTGCGACTGTCCGTGTTCTTCGATAGCCTTTAGCAGTGAATCTTCCAGCTCAGATTTTTTCTTTAACTTTTGCACAACGGGCTTTGATTCAACTTCAACTTTAGAGGCTGGTTCATCGACAGCTGTTGTGTCGGCTTTTTCCTTTGGAGCCGCGTTGTCGGCATCAACGTCCAGCTCGTAGCCGGCAAGTTTGCCTGCCAGACGGACGTTTTGGCCGGATTTACCGATAGCAATACTCAGCTGGTCTTCGGCAACCACAACTTTGGCCTTGCCGCTATCTTTGTTAATTTCCACGCGCTCGACGTTGGCCGGCTTCATGGCGTTAGCAATGAAAGTTTGCGGGTCTTCATCCCAAACTACGATGTCAATCATCTCTTGGCTGCCAATCTCATCACGGACAGCGTTAATTCGGGTACCGTGACCGCCCACAAAGGTGCCGACCGGATCTACGCCTTGCACATTGCTCTTAACGGCAATCTTGCTGCGCACGCCGGCTTCTCGGGCGATAGCCTTGATTTCTACGGCGTCGTTATCCATCTCCGGTACTTCCGAACGGAACAATTGTTCTACAAATTCTTTGGCGCCACGGCTGACAATCAGCTGCGGCCCGCGGAAGTTTTTCTCGACGTCTTTTAGGAAAAATTTCAGCCGTTGCCCCGGGTAGTAACGTTCGTTTTGGATTTGCTCGCTGGCGGGCATTAAACCTTGCCCCCGACCGAGCTCTACGCGCACCACCCGGCCTTCCACGCGGCTAACTACGCCGTTAACGACAGTGCCGATTTTATCTTCGAACTCGGCCATAACAATCTCGCGTTCGGCTTCACGCAAACGCTGCAAAATAACCTGCTTAGCGGTTTGGGCGGCAACGCGGCCAAAATCTTCGACTTTTTGCTCGATTTCAACGGTCTCGCCAACTTTGGCGTTTTTGCGCATTACTTTGGCGGCGGCTAGGCTGATTTGCGCCCGGTCGTCCTCAACTTCTTCAACGATTTCTTTGGTGACAAAAGCTGTTACTTCACCGGTGTTCAGGTTCATAGTCACGCGCACTTCTTGCTCGCGGTCGCCGTAATCACGGCGCCAAGCGGCAGCCAGGGCCTGCTGGACAATGTCCTGAACTTGCTCTTCGGGCAGGTTTTTCTCTTCGGCAATCACCCTGATGGCGCCTGCCAGTTGTTTAAAATCCATTTCCATACTTTTCTCCTTCTCTAAATTGTGGTCTTTCTATGAAAAAATCCGACCTTTCGCGGCCGGACAACTGATAATCATTATAGCAACTTATCAAAGAAATTAAAAGTTCTTTATGGAATTATAATAAAATTTTAACTATACTATTGCAAATAATGACAGGTGCAGATAGAAGATTTGGTGAGCACGAAGGTCCGGCGGCGAGGTTTGTCTACGAAAAAAGCCATCGTTTTTTTAATAAGCTTGGCTCATTTGCGTTTGGCCTTTCCGCTGGAGGAGTGGAGAATATTCCCGAAGAAGGCGGCGCGATTTTAGCCCTGAATCATCTGCACTTTAGCGATGTCCTATGGGTCCCCGCGGTCGTACCAGACAGAGCAGTTGTCGTAATTGGGAGACGCGAAAAGGTATACATGCCCGTAATTGGAGCATATCTACGCTGGATGGGGGCCAAGGCTATAGACCGCCCTAAAGAAGGCGAACGGGCTTCACGGGACGTAATACCAACGATGGTTGAGCCACTTGAGGCCGGCAGGCTTGAAGTCATTTATGGCTCGCCGAACACCCGCACACCAGGTATCAAACCCGGTTTTCCCACCAGAGGTATTTTTGAGGCCGCCGAGCGTGCCCAGGTTCCCATTGTCCCCGGGGTGGTGGTCGGCTCGGACCGATTAGGTTCATTCCGAGGCGCTGAGGTCACGGTCAAGTTCGCCCCGGCAATGCCCTATCCGCAGCACCGACGGGAGCATCGAGAGATGCAATACCATCTGTGGGGAACGCAAACGGAATTATTTGAAAGTGTTCCATCAGTTGATGGCCATTATGCGGATGCGCCCAACCCTGAATCTCGCTAAGCTCGTTCATCGCTTCCCGAATGTTTATAGCTCGATAATTTCTTCGATAATGTAGTTCAGGCCGTCAGTGGTTACGCTGGCGGCTAATAGGCTGTAGTCGCCATCCCAATTATTATGCTGAGTCCAGATTCTGGCTGCAAAGTGCAGTTTATTCAGTTTTTGCGGCGTGATATAGGCCAGGCCGTCGCCTTGGCCGGCTTGGGCGCGATATTTTACCTCCACAAAATAAATTACCTTATCTTTCCGGGCGATGACGTCAATTTCGCAGACTTTGGTCTTCCAGTTTTGGGCGAGGATGTCGTAGCCGTCGCGGAGCAACTGCTCCGCGACGGCGCTCTCCGCCTGTTTTCCTCTAATAGTCGTCTTCATGATAATAATTGGATTGGCTTGAAACTGAGGCGGTGGATGCCTTCCAAAACACCGTTTTGCTCAATAGCCAGTTTGTGCGCTGCAGTGCCATAGCCCACATGCTTATCAAAACCGTAGGCCGGATGGGTATCTTTGAGCTTACTCATATAGGCGTCCCGCCGCACTTTAGCACAAATACTGGCAGCAGACACAAGCGGAACCATGGCGTCGGCATCTATTAAACATTTAGCATTAGTGAAGTGCTTTGGTAAGTAGTTGGCGTTGCCATCCAAGACAATTTCTTCGTCGTCCCGGGCCTCCAACTCGGTTAGAGCTTTTTCTACGCCCAACCTCATGGCGCCTGCCAAACCCAGTTCGTCAATTTCTGTGGCGCTGACCCAGCCCTCACCGAACTCGCAAGAATTACTTAACTTGTTAAGTAATTTTTCACGCTGGGTCTTGCTTAATAACTTGGAGTCTTTGAGCCCGTCTGGCAATTTATCTTTCTCTCTGGCCGCGACTACCAGCAGCGGGCCAGCCCAGCATCCCCTCCCCACTTCATCTATACCAACCATATGCTATAGATTATAGCTCAGGTCTAAATTTTAATAATTACTCGGGTTTGCTTTGCGGTTCGGCTGCACCCTTGGCTTCGGCGCGCTCAACGGGTTGTTCTTCTAGCTTTTCGGCATCGGACTTGAGGGCTTCGGCATTGGCAGCTTCAGCTTCAGCCTTTTCTTCGGCTTTTTCGGCCTTAGCGGCCTCTGGGTCATAATTAGCCTCGGCATCGGCATGTATTTTTGCCTCCTCGGCTTCAGCCTTTTCATCACGAACAGCGTTCACGGCTTCTTTATCAAACTCAACGCCAGTTAGACGGGTACTCTTGCCGGTTAGTTCGCGCATGTAAGTTAGGTAGTTGCGGCGGACATTTGTACGCTTGGTAACTTCCACTTTAAGAATGCCGGGTGAATGCAAAAGGAAGGTTTTTTCTACGCCCACGCCGCTGGCTACACGCCGGACAGCTATAGTGCTGGAAAGGCTACCGGTGCGGGAAACCCGGATAACCAGGCCTTCAAAAACCTGTACGCGCTCTTTACCGCCTTCGCGGATTTTTTGGTGTACGCGAACAGTATCACCGCTGCGCACGTCAACAATCTGCGATTTTTTATACTTGGCTTCAATTTTCCGGGCTGTACTCTCCATAAGACCTGTCTATATTACTCTATAACCCCTTAAAATACAACCCCTTTAGCCCACGACTCGATAAACTTCTTCCAGCGTAGTTTGGCCAGCAATTACTTTCAGAATACCGTCCTGCAACATGGTGCGCATACCTTCTTGGGTGGCTTTGGCTTCGAGTTCTTCGGTAGTGATTTGATTGGGTGGTTTACGCAATATTTCTTGTACGCCGGGGGTCATGACCAACTGCTCGCGCAGGGCGATTTGACCGGTATAGCCAAAGGGATTAGCTGAAGACGGAGTAGCCTTATATAAAGTCAGGCTATCTAGGTCTGGCCTTTGCAGGTGCGGCGGAAAAGTCTCGATAATTTCGCGCAACTGATTCTTGAGATTCTCGTCCGGTTGGTAGGACTGCTTGCTGCTCTCATCCAGCCGGCGCACTAGCCGTTGAGCCATAATCAGGTGCATGGCGCTAGCAAAAAGCGGGTTGATGCCGACCATGTCCAGCATGCGAGTCAGGGCGGCAGCGGCGCTGCTGGCGTGAAACGTACTGAGCACCAGGTGGCCGGTTAGCGCTCCCTGCAGCGCCGTTTTAGCAGTATCTTGGTCGCGGATTTCGCCGACCATCACTACGTCCGGATCCAGGCGCAGCACGGCCCGCAGCTTGTCGGCGAAATCGTGGCCCTCCAGCTGGCCGGTTACCGGTATCTGCACAACCCCAGGCATGTTGTACTCTACCGGATCTTCCAAGGTAATAATTTTTCGCTCCGGAGTATTTAGAGTATTAATAATCGAATAAAGCGTGGTGGTCTTACCGGAGCCGGTCGGTCCGACGACTAAGACCAGGCCAGTCGGATGCTTGATGACATCCTGGACGACATCGGCTTCCTGTTGGCTCAAACCCAAGTTTTCTAACTTGAAAAGCTCCAGCTTTAAATTAAACAGACGCATCACTACGTCCATGCCATAAACCGTCGGTACGGTTTCCACGCGTAAGTTAATCGCGATATCTTCGCCGGTAGCCAGTTTGTAATTGTGGCTGATGTGGCCGGTTTGGGCTTCTGTCGCATCAGTAGATACATCCGCCGAACTGGCTAGAGCAGCAATCAAATGCCGGTAACGGTCTTTGTCCATGGTGGCCACCGGGTGCAGTACGCCGTCTACCCTAAACCTTACGCGAACATTTTCACGCTGGTTTTCCAGGTGAATGTCGCTGGCTTTTAGCTCGTAGGCCTGCTGCACTAAATATGCCAGCATGTCATCGGGGCGTACTTGTTCGAGAGTAGCACTAACGTCGGTAACCATTTTTTCGGCGTCGGCTCCCTTGCCGGCAAACGATATGTCCTTATACTCAACCTGCTTGGGCGGATCATAAAGCTTCATGTATTCGTTGTAGCCGGTTTCGGAAATAACCGAAAAAGCCACCCGTTGATCAGTAAAGCGCTCCCGTAATTTAGTAATTGTCTGCTGGGGAGTAGTCGTAGTAATACCGAAATGGATATTATGGGCATCGGCGACCAAAGGTATAACATGCAGGCTATAGAGTTCGGCCACCGGCAGGACATCTTTAAATAGCTGCTTTTGCAGCTGGCTGCTATCCATGTAGTCCATGCCCAGAACACCTGCTCGGTGTTGGGTAATTGACTCCTCTTGTTGGCGGGCCTCTTGGGGCATAACTTCTTAATATTATAGAGCATAAGCACTTACGGCGCGAGCGCTTAATCAGTTATAGTAGCCTTAGTGAATAAGTCTAAAATCGTTCTTGTCGTTCATAACATCCGCTCGGCGCTAAACGTTGGCAGCCTCCTGAGAACTGCCGACGGCTTGGGGGTTGAGATGGTTTATCTGACTGGTTATAGCCCCTACCCGGAAGCCCGCGGCGATGTCCGTTTGCCACACGTCCGGCTGCGAGCCACCAAACAAATCCGCAAAACCGCGCTGGGCGCTGAAGAGACCGTAAAATGGGCACATTACCCTGGTGTTTCGGACTTAATCGACAGGCTTAAGGAAAACAATTTTACTGTTGTCGCCTTGGAGCAAACTAAAAGTTCGCAAAAATTGCCGGACTTCAAACTTAAAGGGAACAGCGCTCTAATTGTCGGCAACGAAGTTGATGGTCTGGACGAGGAAACCTTGAGTTTGGTAGATAGCCAGGTTGAGATCCCAATGCTCGGCCAAAAAGAGTCGTTTAACGTCGCCGTAGCCGCGGCAATAGCCCTTTATCATTTGCGATTCACAACCTAGCTTGAATCTGGACAAAATGCTTATGTGAGTTTACAATAGGCGCTGTAAATGACCGCTAAAATAAAAAGTGTCGGGTCGCATGGCCGAGAACGATTCAAACATAAACCCCGAGGGCTCAGTGATCGGGCCTTTGCTAAAGTTTACTGGCCGTATATTCCGGTAGTATTAATTGCCGGGGCTATCCTGACTTTTAGCGCCCAGGCTGGCGCGCTGCAGGCTGCCATGAGCAAACACCATGGCCGAGTCCTGGATTACGCCACCAGCATGAGCATCAATAATCTGCTGGCCGACACTAACTCCGCCCGAGCCGCCAACGGCGTTGGGTCATTGAGTATTAATAATCAGTTGGACGCCGCGGCTCAGGCTCAAGCCAACGATATGGCAGCCCGTAACTACTGGAGCCACTATACGCCCCAGGGTCAACCGCCATGGATCTGGGTCGATGCTCAAAATTATTCTTACCAGGCGCTGGGTCAAAACCTGGCCGCCGGCTTTAATAACGAACAGGCCACGGTTGACGGCTGGCTAGCCAGCCCCGAGCACCGCACCAACATGCTAAACCCTGTCTATACCGATGTTGGTTTCGCCTCAGCCAGCAATCCCAACTACACATCCGCGGGCGGCGGTCCAATGACCATAGTGGTAGCCTTTTACGGCGAACCAACGCCTTCGTACGCAGCATCGCAATCTATCCCTATTACGCCGGCAGCATCGACCCCAGCCTCAACCACTCCTTCCACCAGTTCAACTCCTACATCTAGCCCGAGTGATTCCGGTATAACTTTGGCTTACCGCACTAGCCGAGCCCAATTGGCCTTTGCCCACCTGCCGGAAGCCACTTTTGCTACCAGTTTAGTAATAATCGCCGGGATTGTTGCCATAGGTCTATGGGTTAGTCGGCATGTATTTGCCTTTAGGCGAGCGTGGGTTCACGGCGAAGAATTCGTGGTTCGTCACCCGTTAATCGACGTTGGGCTGCTGACTATAGCGGCGGCCTCATTCCTGCTGAGCCAAACTGCCGGCTTTATCCAGTAGCTATCTGACTACAACGTTGGTAGCACCAAAAACGGAGGCTAAATCGCGCAGGCTTTCTTCGTTGACATCGATTGTTTGCGGCAATTTGATGGCTTGCTTATCATCAGCGGCGCCGGTGACTAATACCACTTCGGTGCTGCCGCGGTAACCATCAAGTTTTTCTTTAAGGCTTATAAGCATTGGTTGGTTTTGACTGTCCTCCAACCTGATATAAAGACGCTTGGCGGCCGCGACCGAGATAGCCGGCGCCGGGGCGGAAGCCTGAACCGGCGCCGGCTGCTGGGGGCTGTTTTCCGATAAAATTCTGGCCTCATCGACCAGTATTTTAATTTCCGAATCATCGCCGCCGGTTCGGCCGCGCCCACGGCCAATTTTTCCAATAGCAATAACTACCTGGTCGCGCTGCCACAGATTAGCCGTCGCCTGATATGTTTTTGGGAAGACTACGGCTTCAATTTCGCCGGTCAAATCAGCAATTTGGACGAAAGCCATCTTGGCGCCGTTTTTAGTGGTTATCTCGCGCATAGCAGTTATCGAGCCGCCGATTGTAACTGAACGGCCGTCAGTCAGACCACTACCCAAACTGTTGATTGGCGCCGCTTGTCTAGCTAGGATCTGTTCATAGGCTTTTAACGGGTGTTGGCTTAGATAAAGTCCGATTAGTTCTCTCTCCCATGATAGTAATTGGCCCGATGGGACCTCCGGTAGGCTTTCATCCAATACTAACCTGGGCGCCATTTGCGCGGTTTGCGATCCATCGCCGAATAAGTCTACCTGGCCGGAACTGGCGTTTTTCTGCAGACGGTTAGACAGCGCTAGCAGATTATCCACATTATTGACTATCAGACTACGGCTGCCAAAACTGTCTAGGGCGCCGCTTTTAGCTAGGCTTTCCAGGGACTTACGATTGACCACGCTGACGTTTACGCTGCGGCAAAAATCCTCCAGTGAGTTAAAACGTCCGCCCAGCTCCTCGCGGGCCCGCAGAATTTCCTCGGCGGCGCCATGTCCAACATTCTTGATGGCATCAAGGCCAAAGCGAATCTGACCGGACTCCTTAACCACGCCGAACTCGTGGAAAGATTCATTGACGTCCGGCGGCAGAACTTCGATACCCATGTGCTTACATTCGGTAATTTCAATTGCCAGACGGTCAGTGTTGTCGTAGTCACTGGTCATAAGCGCAGCCATAAAAGCCTGAGGATAATGGGCTTTAAGATAGGCGGTTTGATAAGCAATTAGGCCGTAGCAAGCCGAGTGTACTTTGTTGAAGCAGTAGGCCGCGAAATCTTCCAGCTGCACCCAGAAGCGCTCCATGCTGCGACGGTCAGCGCCAGAGTGTTGGACGGCGCCGTCGATAAATTCTTTTTTCATTTTAGCCAGGACGGAGGGGATTTTTTTGGCCACGCCTTTGCGCAGCGTGTCTGCCTGGCCACCGCTAAAACCGCACAGATCTTTACTAATTTGCATCACTTGCTCTTGGTAGACAATTACGCCGTAGGTATTTTCTAGGGCGTTTTTCATCACCGGATGAATATATTCAATCTGGCGCTGGCCATTCTTTCGCGCGATAAAGTCGTCAATCCACTGCATCGGGCCCGGGCGATATAGAGCCACCATAGCGATGATGTCTTCGAATTCCGTAGGTTTTAGCTGTTTAAGATAGCGGCGCATGCCGGCCGATTCCAACTGAAAAACTCCGGTGGTTTCGGCTTTTTGCAGAAGCTCGAAAGTCTTTTTGTCGTCCATTGGAATCTGGGCGATATCAATAGTTTGGCCGTAAACTTTTTTAACGATACGCAGGGCATTTTTGATGGTTGTTAAGTTAGAGAGGCCCAAAAAGTCCATTTTAAGCAGCCCCAGTTCTTCGACCGGATTCATCGAATATTGAGTCGCGACTCCGCCTTTTTGCGGCAGCTCCAGCGGCGCGTACTTGACGATGTCATCAGGGGCGATGACCACACCGGCAGCGTGCACGCCGTGGCTGCGGATTGTACCTTCTAGTTTCATAGCCAGTTCAAAAACACGGTGTGATTGCGGGCTATTGGCATTTTCGGCCTTAAGCTCTGGCACTTGTTTTAAATGGGTTGATAACGGTGTGTGTCGGCCTTGGACTGGCGGCGGAATCATTTTAGCCAGGCGGTCGGCATCGGCATAAGGCACCTGCAGTACCCGGGCAACATCACGTACCGAATTGCGCGCTGCCATCGATCCGAACGTGACAATATTTGCCACCCGGTCGCGGCCGTATTTTTCCACACAATAATTAATGACTTCATCCCGCCGGGTGTCTTGGATGTCGATATCCATATCCGGCATGCTAATGCGGTCGGGGTTCAAGAAGCGCTCAAATAGTAAATCGTATTGCAGCGGGTCAATCTCGGTAATTCGCATGGCATAGGCCAGTATTGAACCGGCGGCACTGCCTCGGCCCGGTCCAAAAACGATGTCGTTGTCTTTGCCCCAGTTAATAAAGTCGGCGACAATCAAGAAATAACCGTTAAAGCCCATGCTATCGACTATTCCGAGCTCATAGGTGGCTCGTTCAATGGCCTGCTTGGTCAAGGTTTTTTTGGCTTCAGACATACTAAGTTTCTGGGCATGGGGCCGCGATTTTTTGCCGTAACGCCAAGCCATACCCTGCCATACCTGTTTTTCCAGCAGACTTTTTTCGGTCTCACCCTTTGGTGTTGGGAATTTTGGAATCAGTATTTTGCCCAGCTCAATCTCTAGATTACAGCGCTCAGCAATCTTTTTACTATTGGTTATTAACTCCGGATGCTCATGGCCCCAGCGTTTAATAATATCTTTGGGGTCGGCAACGTGCAGTTCAAAATCCTTAAGTGTGAAACGGTTTTCGTCGGCAAGGAATGCGCCAGTCTGCACGCACAATAGAATCTCGTGGGCTTCCTGGTCCTCATGGTTTAGATAGTGTGCATCGCAAGTTACGACAGCGGGAATATCCAGTTCCTTTGCTAGTTTTAACAGCAACTCGTTGACTTGCTTTTGCTCTTGCCAAGCGGTTGGATGCGCCGGATGACCGTGATCCATTAACTCAATGTAGTAACGGTCGCCGAAAAGTTCTTGGTACCATAGCGCGGTTTTTTTGGCTTGTTCGTATTGGCCTTGGCGCAAGGCATCGCTGACTTCGCCGCCCATGCAACCACTCAGAATGATCAGACCCTCGTTATATTTTTCCAACAGTTCGCGGTCAATACGCGGCCGATAGTAGAATCCGTCCAGATTGGCAATAGTCGATAGACGCATCAGGTTCTGATAACCCTTGGCGTTCATGGCCAACATTGTTAGGTGATAGTATTGGCGATCCTTGGCTGGATCCCTGTCTTGATGCCCGCGCGCAGCAATATAAGCTTCCATCCCGATGATGGGCTTGATGCCGGAATCCTTAGCGGCGTTATAAAATTCAATCGCACCACTCATAGTCCCGTGGTCGGTAACGGCTACAGAGCCCATGCCCATTTCTTTTATGCGATCAACCAATGCCGGAATCTTGGTTAAACCATCCAGCAAACTATATTGGGTGTGATTATGCAGATGCACATAATCAGACGACTTTAACTTTTCCCCCAGTTTGGCCATTACTACTATTATAGCCCAATTATAATCGGCCTATTTGTAGTAAAAATGATTAGCTTTTCAGAAACTTGCCAAGATTTTTCTTGGCTTGCTTGGCTTGCTTAATAGCCTTGTTGAGTTCTGGGTCGTCAGCCTCGCCAGCTTTGACGGCTTTCAGCACATAAGTTGCTTTGTTTTGGGCGTCTTTAGCCTTAACCACCGCTTCGTTATAGTCCTCGCGGGCTTGGGCGCTGAGCGCCACGGTTTTAGATTTGGTTCTAGCCAATAGGTCACTCAAATCGCCTTCTAGGTCTTGAAGCTGATCCACAGTACTATCTTTAACATCAACCGCTTTGTCAGCGATGTCATCGCGTGTTTCTTTACCGCTTTTAGGCGCTGTCAGTAATCCAGCCAGATAACCAGTTACTCCGGCCACCGCCGCCCCAAGAGCTACGTTCCTCCCAGTATGCTTATTCCTTGCCATGTCTATCCTTTCCTTTTACGAGAACGTGTCGCGTTCTCAACAATACCGCCCACTATTTTTAAAAACGCCAGCGGCGTAGCAGTCCTTTTGAATGTATTAGCCGCCGATTCCATAGATTCTGCAACATTCTCGGCGTGTCCGGTTATGTGTTTAACTTGCTTGCCTATTTTGATGACATAAACCATGGCGATAATTGCCACTACCAAAAAAACTGCCAGCACGGCACTGACGATAATAACTAAAATTTCTGCAGCTGTATCCATGGCTTGAATTATACACCAAGTTGTTTTTTGATGAGTTGTTGAGCCACGCTGGGGTTGGCTTTGCCCTTGGATTTTGCCATCACCTGTCCGACCAAAAAGCTAATGGCTTTCACCTCGCCGTTTTTGACGTCTTCGGCGGCTTGAGCATTTTCGCTCAAGACTTCAGCCACAATTTTGTCGATTTCAGCCTCATCCGAGACTTGTTTCTTACCTTCTGATAACTCCTCGACGCTTTTAGCCGGGTTTTTGGCTTTGGTCAGCAAGATTTCTTTGGCGGTATTGGAGCTGATTTCTTTGGCATTCAGCATCTCGACTACTTTGATGTGCTCAGCCAAATCGACTTTAAGAGTGTCCGGCTCCTCCAGCGAGTCAAAGGCTAGACGCCGGATGGTTTCCGGCGCAGCGCGCGTGTCGGCGGCCTGCAAAACCTTTTTGCAGGCCGCCTGGTCGTCCAAAATATCCTCAATGACGTCCGCGGAAATACTTAACTTATTAAGTATTCTTCTGATGTCGCCGGGCAGTTGCGGCATTTTGGCTCGTTGCTCTTTGATAAACTCATCATCCAGCTCCAGCGGCGGAACATCCGGTTCGGGCATGTAGCGGTAGTCGTGGGCTTCTTCTTTACCACGCTGACTGACGGTTTCTTGTTTAGCTTCGTCCCAGCCACGGGTTTCTTGAACGACTTTTTCGCCTTTTTCCAATAGTTCAGTTTGGCGCTTGATTTCGTACTCCACTGCTGCCTCTACACTGCGGAAGCTGTTTAGATTTTTGATCTCACTGCGCGTGCCAAGCTTTCCAGACTCACTGCTTAGGCTGGTGTTCACGTCGAAGCGCACGTGGCCGTGATATAAATCCCCCTCGGTCACGCCGGCATATTTCATGGTTAGCCACAGCTCTCGGGCGTAGGCTTTAGCCTCGGCAGCGCTATGCAGTTCGGGCTTGCTAACGATTTCCAGCAACGGCGTGCCAGCCCGGTTAAAATCTACTAGACTGTAGTCCGCGCCCGCCGGATGAGTGTTCTTGCCAGCATCGGCTTCTAGATTGGCGCGTTCGACACCAATTTTCTTAGTCGCGCCGGCCTGATTAATCTCCACGTAGCCGCCAACAATAATGGACGATTGATACTGGGTTATTTGATAGCCCATGGGCAAATCCGGATAAAAGTAGTGCTTGCGCTCGAAATAGCTGTGCTTTTGCGGAACAGTATTTAGGGCGAAGGCCGCCCGGGCCGAAAGTTCTATAGCAGCTTTGTTCAGCACCGGCAACGCGCCGGGCAGACCAATGTCTATATGGCTGATCAGTGTGTTCGGCTTGGCCTCGCGAGCATCATTGTCTACGGCCGAAAATAGCTTGGTCTTGGTTCTAAGTTGCACGTGACACTCAATTCCAATAGTAGGTGTGTACTTCATAACGCTCCCAGGTCGTGCAAGCCCTTTTTGAAACCAGCTAGGGCGTTTTGGGCTTCGTTCTTTTTGAGCTTTACGTCAGGCTCGTGTACCAGGCGGTTGCGCAATTTGTGGGCGTACCAAACAGCGTCGTTATCCTTCATCGAGCGTTGGGCGGCCACCAGCCGCTCGCCCATAGTTTTGCCGGAAAAGCCGCGCTTTTTAAGCGCTTCATCCAGAAGCTTATCGGCATCAATTACCGCTAAAATCATGCCGTCGGGCGTTTTGACGCGGGCTAAAAGCTCCAGCCATTTATTCTGGAAATGTTCTTGGTTTAAGCCGCGGCGTACAACTCCGCCAAAGCGGTTGATGAGCGCCAGAACAATTACGCCCAGAATTATTATGCCAATCAGGAACTCAAACATCAGGCCAGCTCCTCAAAAGCCCGGGCGGCTGCCAACAGCCGGCGGTCGGCGCTCATTGGCGCAATAATTTGCAAACCTACAGGCAAGTTATCTGCCATACCTGCCGGCACGCTAATCGCCGGATTACCGGAAATGTTGGCGGCCACCGTCATGATGTCAGTTAGATACATTTGCAGCGGATCGCCGGTCTTTTCGCCGATTTTGAATGCCGTCGTGGGCGAAGTTGGTCCCACTAGCAAGTCAAATTTTTCAAAAGCTGCTGCAAATTCGTTAATAATTTTGGTGCGAACCATTTGGGCCTTCTTATAATAAGCATCGTAGTAGCCGCTGGATAAAACATAAGTACCAATCATAATGCGGCGCTTGGCCTCGGCGCCAAAGCCTTGTTCGCGGCTGAGCTCATAGCTCTCTTCTAAGTCATTGGCTTCTTTGGCACTGAAGCCGTAGCGCTGGCCATCGTAACGCGCCAGATTGCTGCTGACCTCGGCCGGACAAACAATATAATAAACAGCCAGCGCCAGCGGTAAGCTAGGCAAACTAACCTCTAAGACTTCGGCGCCGGCGGCTTTGAATTTTTCGATGGCCGCATCTACAACTTTTTTAACTTCACTGTTCAGGCCTTCATCGAAATACTCCTTAATAACACCGACTTTTTTACCCTGCAAATTGCCGTCCAGATCGCCATACGATTTTCCATCGCGCTCGATAGTCGTGCCGTCCAGCTCGTCGCGCCCGGACATAACGTCCAGTACCAGCGCGGCGTCCTCGACGTTAGTCGCTAGCGGCCCAATAACATCGGTACTGGAGGCCATAGCGATTACTCCACTACGACTAACCAGTCCATAGGTCGGCTTAAGCCCCACAGCGCCACAAAAGCTGGCTGGTAATCGGATGGAGCCGCCGGTATCTGTACCCAGGGCAAAGGGCGCCAAGCCTAAAACTACGGACGCCGCCGAACCGCCGCTGCTGCCACCGGGCACACGTTCTTTATCGTGCGGATTTTTAGTCACAAAAAAGTCGCTGTTCTCGGTGCTGCTGCCATGGGCAAAGGCGTCAAGATTGGCCTTAGCCACACAAATAGCGCCCTCGGCTTCCAGTCTTTCGATAGCTGTCGCCTGATAAAACGCTTCATAAGGTTTGAGGATATTACTGGCGGCCGTAGTTTTGCCTCCCAGAGTAAGGAAATTATCCTTGGCGATAAACGGCACGCCGGCCAAGCGGCCTTTGGGATTTTTGTCGATTTCGACCGCGCGCTGCCGCGCGCGGTCGGCCAAAGTTGAAATAATCGCATCAAATTCTTTATTGTCATCGATAGCTTTCAGTGCCTGCTCGACTAAATCAGCGGCTTTTAGCTTCCCAGCTTGAACGTCACGAGCAATATCGGCAACCGCCGGCCATTGGCTCATGATTTAGCCCAATACCCTTTTTACTTTGAACTGGCCAGCCTGCTTATCCGGCGCGCCCTTCAGTAAGTCTTCGGTTTTATAGCCATAATCACGTGTGGAGTCAGTTCGCATCACATTTTTGAGGCCGGTGACTTGATAAGTCGGTTCTAAGCCGGCGGTGTCGGCCTTATCTAAAACCTCTACATATTCCAGGATGGATGACAGCTCGGTTCTGAAGCGCTCGACTTCCTCGTCGCTTAAGCGTAAACGGCTAAGTTTAGCCAACTTTAAAACATCGTCCCGGCTCAATTTACTCATAGTTATTAGCTAAGTATAGCAAATCCTCAACCCCGTGAACTCGTTGACAAAGTGCTTTTGTTATTATAGTATGCAATTAACCAATAATACTCTGTCTGAAGAGCAGTTGTTTATTTGGCGTTCTTTAAGCAGAGTTAAAAACCCGAACGGAGGCACAGATGTCAGACGGCACGCTGGTTGTGTGTGAAGTGGAGACCCCAGGCTTCGGCCGCTGCCGAACGCTGCAGTTGTCCGACAGGGCTCGCGGATTCGAGACCGAGAGGCCTCTGTCCGATCTGACGGACGTTCGCGTCGTCAAGCGCGGTCCCGACCTGGTGGCTCTGCTGATCCACCAGCATCACTGCCGTGTTCCCCTCGAAGAGCTCGGGAGCACCGGGCTCGGCCTCGCGGAGAGGATCCACGCCCACGGCCACGTCCAGGGCATCCTTTTCGAGGAGCGCAATCTGATCGTCGTCACGGCGACGATTTCGTTCTACTGGGAGACACTGCTCGACCACGTCCTGGGGTGCCTCGGCTCCCAAGCCCACCAGCGGCGCGTCGCCCTGCACGAGGAGGCAAGGCGCCGCAGGACAGAAGCGGTACTGCCGCTCGGCCTATACCCAGGCGGCTCCAAGCCGCTCCCGGCGTAGTCGACACGCCACGCTTCCTCCTGGAGAGGCCGGCCAGCACTATAGGGCCGGCCTCTCCCACACGCATGAAATCGTCAAGGATTACTTCTTGGCCTACTAAGTTTCATGCCCTTCGAGCATTAACTCTGCTCTTTCCCGGACTGCTCAAGTTTTGAGCGTTGCGGAAAAGATTTACAATTTAGCTTTAACCTCTTCTATAAGATCACGGAGCTCGGCGGCTTTTTCGAATTCCAGGTTGGCCGCCGCCAAATCCATTTGTGAAGTTAAATCACGTATAAGATAACTATATTCTTCTCTGGGAATCTTTTTGAGATCCAATTTGGGCTTATCTGACTTTTCTGAGCGCGGCAGCATCTGGTCTACGGCACGGCTAATGCTGCGCGGTTTAATTTTATGGTCTTTGTTGTACTTCTCCTGGATTTGGCGACGGCGGTTAGTCTCGTCAATTGTCCGCTGCATGCTGCCGGTGACGCGGTCAGCATACATTATTACGTGGCCCTCCAGATGGCGGGCCGCCCGCCCAACCGTTTGAATCAGTGCCTGCTGACTGCGCAAAAAGCCTTCTTTATCGGCGTCCAGAATCGCCACTAGGCTAACTTCCGGCAAGTCCAAGCCTTCGCGCAACAGGTTAATTCCGACTAGCACGTCATAAACCCCCAGGCGCAAATCGCGCAGAATATCTGTTCGCTCCAGTGTGTCGACTTCACTATGCAGATAAGCCACCTTCAACTTGAGCTCCTGCAGGTACTCCGCCAGGTCTTCGCTCATGCGTTTAGTCAGGGTTGTCACCAGAACCCGCTGGCCCTTACTGACGGTGTCACGGATTTCGGCAATCAGGTCATCGATTTGGCCCTCAATCGGCCGGACTTCAATCGGCGGATCCAGCAGGCCGGTGGGACGAATAACCTGCTGCACCGGCTCCGGACTATGTGTTAGTTCATATTCGGCCGGGGTGGCGCTGACGTAGATTGTCTGGTTCATGTGCCTTTCAAATTCCGTAAATGTCAGCGGTCGGTTATCGAGAGCGCTGGGCAGCCTAAAGCCGTGCTCGACTAATACTTCTTTACGCGAGCGGTCGCCGTGATACATACCCCTCACTTGGGGAATACTCATATGCGACTCGTCGATTATTAATAGGTAGTCGTCCGGAAAGTAATCCATGAGCGTGGCCGGCTGCTCGCCCTCTTCGCGGTTGGTCAGGTAACGGCTGTAGTTTTCAATGCCTTTAACAAAGCCGGTTTGCTCTAACATTTCCAGGTCGAACTTGACGCGCTGCTCGAGGCGCTGCGCTTCTAGCAATTTACCTTGATCCTTAAACCACTTTCCGCGTTCCTCAGCCTCATCGCGAATTTTGCCAAGCGCGGCTTTGAGCTTTTCCTCCGGCGTCACGTAGTGGCTCCCTGGAAAAATACTTAACACGTCAAGTAATTTTTCAACTTCGCCGGTAAGCGGATTAATTTGTTGCATGCGCTCAATTTCGTCGCCAAAAAACTCAATGCGGTAAGCGGTCTCTTCGCCAGCCGGAAAAACATCTACTACGTCTCCTCTGACCCGGAAATTGCCGCGCTCAAAGGCCATATCATTGCGGCGGTACTGGATGTCGGTCAACTGGCGCAGCAGTTTGTCCCGAACCCGCCGTTCGCCTTTTTTGAGCCGCACCGCCATATTGTCGTAATCCTCCACCGAACCAATGCCGTAGATACAGGACACGCTGGCAACAATAATTACGTCCTTGCGCGAAAGCAGCGCCGCTGTGGCAGCGTGGCGCAGCCGGTCAATCTCCTCATTAATATCACTGTCTTTCTCTATATAGGTATCGCTGCGCGGCACGTAGGCTTCGGGCTGATAGTAATCAAAATAGCTGACAAAATAATGCACGGCGTTATCCGGAAAGAATAGCCTGAACTCGTTATAAAGTTGGGCGGCTAGGGTTTTGTTGTGGCTTAGGACCAGCGTGGTCTTTTGGGTGTTTTGAATTAAATTGGCCATGGTAAAAGTTTTGCCAGAGCCAGTCACGCCCAAAAGCGTTTGGTTTTTGGCGCCCTTCTGTAAACCCTCCGTCAATGCGGCAATTGCCCGTGGCTGGTCGCCAGTGGGCTGATAATCACTCTTTAGATGGAATTTAGCCATCCTTTAATTGTAAGGTCTAGAGGCTAATTTGGTCTATCTATTCAATGTTGTAAACAACTAACTGCCCCTTGTCGTTGCCACAAAGAGGAGCGGTCGTATTGGTGTCGGTATTGGCCGTAAGAATTTCTGAAGGCACACGATACTGCTGGAGATTTAAGCAACTTGCCAAGTCCCACACGACACTGCCATTCTTAGCGCCCACAGAACTTGTACTAATGGATACCCAGCCGCCGTTAGACTTTGCTAAAAGTAGCCCGCCAGCGCCCTCTCCGCCGCATGTGTAAATAAGGTTAAAGTATTGGGCATCTTTAGTCATGTTAATTTCCGTCAAATTGTCTGAACTAAAGCTAGCACCTGGAGCGCAATTAGCGCTCCAGGCCATCCGTACTGCTTCCTGCAAATCAGCAGGCAGATCCTGCCAATCAGTTTTAACGGTGTTGTTTTCTATTATGGGGAGTTTTTGATAACTACCCGAAAGCGTTACACAATAATAGTCGCTGCCAACTAATTTAGTACTTGAACATACCGTACCGTTTTTGGCAACAACAGAGCTAACTATAGGAGTACTTTGGCTAGCTTGAGAAGAGTTTGAGGTCGCCTTAGCTTTGTGTTGGTTGTGCCAAACAGCGTAGCCGGCCAAGCCTACCACCGCCAGGATTAGAATTACTAGAAGTGTTTCAACGAGTCCAAAACCTTTTTGTTTTTGGTTTTTCATAAGTTGATAATACGCTTAGGCTTAGTTGTTGTAAATCTCGCGGTACGGGGCGTGGATTTTGTCTAGAATTTTGGTGAGCTTTTCTATCAATACGTCCGGGTCCTTTTCAAAGATAATTAAATCCGGGTCGGTGTTGGGTAGCATCTCCATTAGTTTCTCTATCTGTTCACTAATACCGCCGGCGCCTTCTAGGATGCCGATGGGCGTGTGCGTTTCCATAGCTACGGTGAATTCGTGCAATGTACCGAGCCGGCCGCCGATGCTGACCACAGCATCGGCGGAGTTAACCAGCAGCGCGTCGCGGCCGCTGTAGTGCAGCCCAGTAAAAAGAATGACGTCATAATCTCTGGTTGGCAGCCGGTATTTTAGGACGTGCTCAACCTTAGTTGAGGCTGGGCTAATGCCCAGGCTCATTTTGCCGCCGGCTTTTTTATAACCCTCAGCAGCCGTGTTAGGTAGTCCGGTAGTCGCTCCGGTCATTAGACTGTGACCAGCCTTGGCCAGCGCCGCACCCACTTGCAGCGCTAGTTCCCGTCCTTGCTCTACAGATTCACCTCTGGCGGCGCCGGAAACACAAATCTGATACTTAGAACTCATTGGCAATGGCCTCGGCATACTCTACAGCAAGATTCTTGGGCATCGACTGCCTGACGGTGGTCGCGGCCACATTTTCAGCACTGGCTAGCGACTCTTCAAGCTGCTCGGTTTGTTTTTGGTAACGGCCTGATAATTCCCCCCACAGAGAAGTCTGAGCGGCGTTAGCTGTTCGTTCTTTAAAAGCCGACTGCTTCAGATGATCAATGGAAATGTCTTTATAATTTAACGACACCGCTTCGCCGGCGCAGTTGGCCACCAGTGTTTTGGCTTGTTCCCACCACGATAAAGCCGGGTTGATATTGGCAATCGTACCGGCAGCTTGGGAGTGGGTCAAACTCTCTAGTCCGTCTAAAAACATCAGGCATAGAGTCAAGACCGGGGCATTTTGCCGGGCGGACTCCGGGCTTATGGCTACAGCGCCAATCAAGCTATTCGAGATAGGATACTGAATTTTAGTTGCTGGCAAGAATTTGTTCTGGATAATCACCACCTCTGGAGCACGCATTTCATAGTTAGTGCTTGGCAGCTGTGAGACGCTTTTCCCAAAGGCTCGAAGCCAACTCGCCGATTCGAAAAATGGCAGCGCTAAATAAATTTCGGCGATATTCTCACGCTTTACAAGTGAGTCTACCGAACGATAATGAAGCTGTTTCATCAGTTTCTTGGGGATTTGTTCGTGCATAATCTTCTTAGCGACGTTGGTTTTTAGAACCCAGATGTCATCGGTTTGGACAAGCGCCGCGACCAGTTTAACCGCTTGGGATAGTCGTTTATCGGCCGACGCACTTGGGTCAATGCCCAGCGCCTTGTCTAAAAGCAACCCATCCTTAGTAAATTTTGCCAAGAGCGCCTGATAAAGTTCTTCACCGGTGGTATCATCGGGATCCAATCCTAAATCTGACAGCTTGCGGCGTACCGCTTGGCCGGTTTCCGCCAGCAAGCGTACGTCTTCGCTAGGGCTGCCGTTTAGCTTTTCTAGCTTGGTAACTGCCCTTGTTACCAGCCGCTCCGGCTGGTTTAAGAGTTTTGCCAGGCTCTGGGACATCTAGCGCAACCTTTCGGGGTGATAAGACGCTGGCGCTTCCCGCAGGAACTTATTTATTCCTCGGGGAGTGAGCAGGCCGGCTTGGGCGCCGACTTCCTGTACCACGCTCATAGAATTAATCGGCGCCCACAACAGCGCGCTCTGAATATCGGCGCCGTGCATAATAGCCGCCACGAACGTGGAAGTAAAAGCGTCGCCGGCGCCGGTGCGCTCGTACGGCGGCTTAGGGTCGGGATAAATCGGCATCCGATAACGACTCTGACCGTCACTGGCATAAGCGCCGGCGTGGCCGTCGCTAATTACCACAATCCGCGGACCTAAACCATGCAAGCGGTCTAGTAAATCGTGGATATCCCCGTGATCGCCACCGGAGATCGTGGTGGCCTCTTCGCGATTGACGGCTAGAATTTCACTCCTTTTATATATACTGGCCAACCGGTGCACGCCAGCTTCAATCTGAAATGTCCCGGGCTGAAAAGCCAGTTTTACCGGCGGGTGGGCTTCCAGCCACGCCGCCAACTCATCGTGATATTCCATAGCGTGCTTACTGATAGAACTGAAGTAAACCCATTTGGGGATATCAACTACTCTGAATCGTGGCCAGTGGTAATCATACTCTTCGTGCTTAATCAAAATTGTGCGCTCAGCTTTGTACCACAGAACGTAGTGGTAATTGCTGATTTTGCCGGTGTTGATGTGCACAAAACGGTTATCTACACCCGATTTTTCCAGTGTACTAATAATTTCCCGGCCGTAGTAATCACTGCCCACGTTTGCTACTAGACCCGAGTTGAAGCCCAGTTTCGCGAATGCCACGGAGGCATTGGCGGCATTACCAACACCCGGAATTACCTGAGCAAAATCAAACGGCAGCTTAGTGCCAAAAGGCAGCGCCAGCCAGTTCCCGTCTGGCCGTTTTTCTACGCGCTCACTTTCATCGAACAGCTTAATAAAAGCATCTGTAACAACATCGCCCACGCTTAGTACATCTAGCTGTTTTTGTGCCATAGCTCTTACGCTAATTTTAGCATAAATACCAGGGATTAAGGCTGAGCTTTTCCAGAAGAATTAAAGTTATCAAGTTTGGACTCTACGACTTTTTGTACCGCGTCGATGACTGTACCCATCAGCTTGACTACGGCGTACTCTTCTTTATTCTCAGCCAGCACCTTCTCTAGAGTGTCACGGTAAGCCATACGCATATCGCTGTTAATGTTTATCTTGGTCACACCGATTTTGACGGCCTCAATGAAGTAGTGGCCGGGAGTATCGCTGCCGCCGTGCAGCGATATATTGCAATCAATGGCCTGACGGATGCGTTGCAGCAATTCCAAGTCCAGGACTTTTGGCACCGGGTAGTGGCCATGGAGGTTGCCTACGGCCGCGGCGAAAGTATCGATGCCGGTGGCATCGACAAAGGCTTTGGCGCCTTCCGGCGTGGAGAAGGTTTTTTTAATTTCATCGTAATTTATATCTTCGGTGTGCACGTTACTGCTACCGCCAAAGTAATGTGGTTCGGCTTCCACCAACGCGCCGGTGAATTTAGCCGCCTGGACTACTTCTTTAGTTTTGGCGATAATTTCTTCGTCTGTGGCATCGTGGTTGGCCTGAGAGATATCGATGTGGATACATTCAAAACCGGCTTCAATACCGGCAATCGCATCCTCTACCGTCGGGCTGTGGTCCAGGTTGATGTACATCTCCAGGCCGTACTGATACTTGTAGTTGTCTACCAAATCGCGAATATTATCCAGGCCCAGAGCGTCTACCTCGCCTTTGCTGACTTCCACCAGCACCGGAGCTTTTTTGGCGGCCGCGGCTTTAGCTACAGCAACCAGGGTCTCCTGGTTATCCAGATTAAAGGCGCCAAGGGCGAAATGTTCGGCCCGGGCCCGGGCAAAAGCGCCTCTGGCCAACTGGCAATTTTTTCTGATTTGGTTGAGGGTAACTGGCATAGTTTTCCTTAATGCTTATGTTTTGAGTGGTCAGATAAAAGGTGGTTGGCGGCCATGGCGATGTGATTGCCGTCTAGGCCAAAGTGCTTTATCAGTTCGGCTGGTTGGCCGGACTCGCCAAAGCGGTCACGCATGCCAATGCGTAGCATTGGCGTCGGTAGGTTTTCTGCTAACAGCTCGGCTATGGCTCCGCCCAAGCCACCGTTTATCTGGCCTTCTTCGGCAGTAATAACATGCCTGGTTCGGGCGGCGCTAGCCAAAATTGTCTCGCCATCCAGCGGTTTGATAGTCGGCACATGTACGACTTCGGTATAAATACCGGACTTTACTAGCTGCCTGGCAGCCATCATCGCCTGATAAGTCATGGTGCCGGTGGCGGCTATAGTCACATCCGCACCGCGCCTAAAAATATAAGCCTTGCCGATCTCGAATGGAGTTTGTTCGGTAGTGATAACGGGGGTATCGGCACGCGATAAACGCATATAATTAGGCCGGCTATCCGCAACCATGGCGGCAGTTGCTTTAGCGGCCTCGATACTGTCGCACGGCGAAATAACTACCATATTCGGCAGCGCCCGCATCAACGTGATATCTTCCAACATCTGATGGGTAGCGCCATCCGGACCAACGCTTACGCCGGCATGTGAGCCAATGATCTTAACCGGACGGTCATTCAAACAAATAGTGGTGCGGATTTGTTCCCAATTACGTCCGGGGCTGAAAGCGGCATAGCTGCTGACAAACGGGATTTTACCCATGGCGGCCAGGCCAGCGCCAACCGTAACCAGGTTTTGCTCGGCCACGCCAATCTCTACAAAACGCTCCGGGAAGGCCTCAGCGAACAAATACATTTGCGTTGATTCGGTCAAGTCGGCACAAACCGCTACCACATTTTCCCAACGTTTACCGGCCTCCAGCAGCCCGCGGCCAAAGCCTTTGCGCATCGATTCCTGAGTTAGCGCCGTACTCACCAAACTTATCTCACTCATGTTCGCTCCGGATTTTACCGCCCAGAGTCCTGAGTTCGCGGAGCGCATCTTTCGGAACGTCTTTTATATCGGGACCGCCCGGATTCTGCACAAAGTAGCCATGCCAGTGAAAATCGTATTCCATAAAGTCCACGCCTTTACCCGGCACAGTATGGGCAATAATCATCACCGGTTTTTCCACGATGGCTTTGGCCATGGCGCAGGCGTCGATTACAGCGTCGATGTCATTGCCGTCAATCTCCAGTACGTGCCACCCAAAGGCTTCCCATTTATCGCGCAGATTCTCCAGCGGCATGATAGTTTCGGTCGGACCGTCAATCTGGATGTTATTCCTATCTGTTATAGCGATGATGTTATTGAGCTTGTATTTGCCGGCCAACATCGCCGCCTCCCAGACATTGCCCTCGTCTTGCTCACCATCACCCACGGTTACATATACCCAGCGGGTGTGCACCTTATCCATGCGCATGGCCAAGGCAATGCCACAGGCCTGACTGAGGCCACTACCCAGCGGGCCGCTGGTCGTTTCCAACCCGGGCAATCGCAGACGTTCCGGATGACCTTGCAACCGGCTGCCGAATTGGCGCAGCGTCATCAATTCTTTTTTAGGAAAATAGCCGGCCTCGGCCATAGCGGCATAGCGCACCGGCACGCAGTGGCCGTTGGACTGAATCAGAATGTCCCGTTCAGGCCAATCGGGGTTTTTGGGATCGTGCTTTAAGACCTGAAAATATAACGCTGTAAAAATATCTGCCTGTCCCAGTGGCCCAGCCGAATGTCCGCTGCCAGCCTGTTCCAGCATTTTAATAATATCCTCACGGATGTCGTTGGCCTTAATTTCCAGCTGTTTGAGCGAGTATTTTTTAGGGTCGGATTTTTTAACCATTACGCTTAAGATTATAACCTAAGTAGTACCGGTTTCGTCGGCGATACGCTGCAGGCCATGAAAAGCTCGTGCCGGATCGTCGGCATTTTGGATATAGCCGCCGACATTCAAGACATCCACGCCGCCGTTAACCAGTTCGGCGACATTTTGGTCGTTGACACCTCCGTCCCAGCCAATTTCCAGCTGCGGCTGGTGCTGCTTCAAGAGTTTAACTTTTTCCAGCAAGCTAAAGTCGACATGGCTGCCGCCTTGGTATCCCAGGTTACCGCTAAAGATTAGTACGTGCTCAACCAGTTCTAAGCCCGGCAATATTCTCTCCGCCGGAGTATCCTGGAGCAAAGCTAAACCCACCCGTACCTGGTGCTGGTGGCAAAGGTCGGCAATGGACTTAATGCTGCCCTCCGACTCGGCATGGACAATTATTAAGTTGGGTTGGTGTGGCAGAATGATCTTAATCGCAGCTTCCGGATTTTTGTACATTAAATGAAAGTCGGCTCTGAAACCCACTGGCCACCAAGCCTGTTCCGGCAGGACAGTTTTTTCTTTGGTAAAAATCCCGTCCGTTAGGTCAATCTGTAGCCGTTGAGCCAGATGAACTATCTTATCAATCTGGCTTTTATAGTCTTCCTCGCTATAAGCCGTAATCGTTGGACAGATGGTTGGCATTAGGCCTCCTCGTCGAGTTTTTGGTCGCGGCGGCGGTGGCGCTCTTCATTAGAAAATGGTGTTTCCAGCCAAAGCTTTACAGCAAATTTCATATCTTCCAAAGATACAAAGCGCGCTGCCAGGCTGAGCATGTTGGCATCGTTATGCTGGCGGCTTAGTTTGATTATTTCGTAAGGGTTGTTGCTGGTGTGACCTTCGACGTCGATCACTTTGCGGGTGGATGCCGGTCCATAAAAAACCGCGCAGCGAGCGCCTTTAACGCGGTTGGCGGCCATAGCTTCGCCTTGGCCGCTGCCGCCCATGATCACACCCATTTCGCACTCACCGCCGGCCACGGCTTTAGCCGCTGGAATTATAAAGTCCGGATAGTCATCACTGGGTTGCAGGTTGCTGGGTCCGTAATTCCGGCACTCGTGACCGAGGTCTTCAAGATACTCCTGCAATTGTTTCAATTGCTCAAATCCGGCGTGGTCGGTGGCCAGGGCAATTTTCATAGACTATTTCCAGACTTAGGAACTGTGAGCGTCTTCGTTTAGCTTAGCTTCAGCATCCGGGTCGTCAGCTTTATAGTCAGAAAAGAAAGTTGCCGGCGCCGAAGCATCTTGATTCTCGCCCTCGGGTGCTGGCAGCAACTCTTCCTTTGCCGATTCCGGCGCCGGCAGCATTGGCTCGTCATCGGTCTCTGGCTGCGGGCCTGGGGCGTCCTGGTCACTAGGCTTTACTGGTGCTTCACCGCCTTCCAGCAAACGGGCGACATCAGCTGTTACCTCAACCAAGCGGTTGCTATAACCCCATTCGTTATCGTACCAGGCGACCACTTTTAATAGATTGCCGCCAACTACGGCAGTTAGGGCCAAATCCACGATGGCCGAATGGCTGTTACCAATATAGTCGCTGCTGACTAACGGCTCGTTGCTGACCGCCAAAATTCCCTGGAAGTAAGGATCAGCGGCAGCCTTTTTGAAGACTTCGTTTACTTCTTCGACTGTAACGTCTTTTTTGGTGACCACCGCGAAGTCGCTCAAAGAAACCACTGGGGTTGGTACGCGTACGCTCATACCGCCAAATATGCCTTTAAGGGCCGGTAGTGCTTGGGCGGCGGCAATGCTGGCACCGGTTGTTGTTGGCACAATGTTCTCGGCAGCGTTCCGGGCTTCACGTAAATCTTTGGCCGGCGCGTCCTGCAGGGCCTGGCTGGCTGTGTAGCTGTGAACCGTGGTCATCATGGCCTTCTCGATGCCAAAGTTATCTTCGATAATTGCCATCACCGGCGTAATGCAGTTAGTGGTACAGGAAGCATTACTGATAATCTCACCGGCGTCTTTGAGGCTGTCCTCATTTACGCCAATCACGATAGTGTTGGCCCCTTCGCCCTTTGCCGGCGCGCTGATAACAACCTTCTTGGCGCCGCCGGTTATGTGGGCCTTGGCTTTTTCCGGGTCAACAAAATGGCCGGTCGATTCAATGACTACCTGCACTCCCAGGTCTTTCCATGGCAGCGCCGCCGGATCCTTCTCGGCCAGGACTCTGATTTTTTGGTCGTCGACTATAATATTTTGCTCATCAAAATCCACTTTGTGACTGTAAGCGCCATAGTTTGTATCGTGCTTAAGCAGATGCGCCAGAGTTTTGGTATCGGTTAAATCATTAACGGCTACGACTTCTAGATCCGGTCGCTCAAAAGCAATTTTAAAAGCATTGCGGCCGATTCGTCCGAAACCATTTATAGCAATCTTGGTTTTCATTTACCCACCTTTATGATTAGCATTTAACTATATTGTAAGGTTTTACGCTTAAGCTTTCAACCGCAACAGGGGATTTAAGCGTCGGATCACCTCTTGAATATTGTTATCGGTAACCTTATCCACAGCGACCCACTTAACTTCTTTTATCACCTTGTCTTCGATTTTTATATCTTCTGACTCGGCCACGAAGCCGTACCAAAAGGCGTGGTGATAATGCACCGGTTCATTTTTGGGTGGTTTGCTAGGCACCAGGTGAGATTCCAGCAGCACCGGAATTCTTTTATCTTTTTTGAATAGTTGGCGGCTGAACTTAACACCAGTTTCCTCGGCTGACTCCCGTGCGGCGGTTATCCAGGGACCGGCTTCGTCCGGTTCCAAATGGCCGCCGGGTTGCATCCAACGTTTAAAAGTCGGGTGATAGATTAAAATAATCTTCTTTAAATCCGGCGAGAATATAGCGCCGCTGCCGGCAATATGGCCACGGTAATTATTCCTGTCAGCCAGATTTTCGCTGTCCTCGAGCTGCTGAAGCAAAAGTTTCAACCCTTTCCTCTCTGCCGGATAGAGGCTCAGGTACTTATTGACAACTTCGGCAAGCATTACTTCTTAGCGCGGGTGATGGATTCGGCGATGACTTTTTTAGCATCCTCGGCGTTGCCCCAGCCCTTATATTCTACGGGTGTACCTTGCCAGTCATTCTTCCAAGCTTTGTAGTTCTTGTAAAAATGCTCGACGCGTTTTTTGAAGTTGGGGTCATAGTCTTCAACCTCTTTGATGCGGTCTTTGCTGATGTCTTTAGCTGGTACGCAGATAAGCTTCTCGTCGCCCTCGCCATCATCAATCATGTAAAGCACGCCGATTGGCCGGGCCGGCACGACTGCGCCGTGTACCACAGGTTCGTCAATGATTAATAGCGCGTCCAGGGGGTCGCCATCATCGCAGAGGGTTCCAGGAATGTAACCATAGTCTGCCGGGTAAGTAGCGGTAGTGCCGTTGACCCGGTCAAGCGTTAAATAGCCGGTCTTTTTGTCCATTTCGTATTTATTCTGGCCACCGCCTTTTTGAATCTCAACAATTACATTGACTATTTCAGGGGCTTCATCGCCAGCTGCGACAGGTTCGTACTGCATAGATTGAATCTCCGTTCGTTTCATCTATTATTGTACACCAATGCCAGATGTAGGATTCTACATTCTTGGCAACCTTTGGTTTATTGAGTTTTTACTGTAAACTCATGGTTAGTGAAAATCATCGGCCACCGCGGTGCGCGCGGCCTAGAAATAGAAAATACTTTAGAGTCAATCCAGCGAGCAATCGACTTAGGGGTTGACGGTGTTGAAATCGATGTCTGGACATCTAAGGACCAGGTGCCGATAGTCATCCACGACAGTAGTTTGGTCAAGACCACAGGATACAAGGGCCAAATATTTAATATGACCCACCAGGAGATCCTTCAGCTGCCCACTTTTAGCGGCCAAACCATTCCCACCGCCCGAGAGGCACTCTCAACCGCCAAAAATACCATGGTTTTTTTGGATATTAAGGATTTCTATTTGAGCGATGGCATCCGCGGCCTGCTGCACGATTTTAAGAGTTCGGATATTCTGGTCACTTCGGCAAATCATTCTGTGCTGCTAGATCTGCATAAGTTCCGCCCCGACATACCGCTATCACCGAGCACGCTCTGGCACCCGCTGGAGACTATAGAGTTTATAAAAAAGAACGGTTTTTACGGACTGAGCCTCTATTACCAGTCGTTCAATCCAATTGTTTATTGGTTAGCCCGCAAGAATGGCATAAATATCCGATTATATACCGTGAATAACACCAGCTACGCCAACCTGCTGCGACGGCTTAACTTCGAGGTTGATCTGACCACCGACCACCCGCACCGGCTGCTGCCGCTGTTATCTAGAGTCTAGTTACCGTAAAGCGTTGCAACCGCGGTAGCACTGATTTTTTCATGATTTTCAAGATGTTCACGGATCATTAGGGCTGCTGTGGCGCCCTCACCACTGGCGCTGGCAATCTGTAGGGTTGATCCGGAACGCACATCACCGGCTACAAAGACTCCTGGCACATTGGTCATTAACTTGGCATCGGACATTACAAAATGTCGTTCGTCCAGCTCAACGCCACTGCCCTCCAGGAATTTAGTATTGGGGTCGAGGCCGACAAAAACAAATACGCCATCAGTTTCAACTTCAACTTTTTTGCCGGTAGTCTTATCGGTACCCATAACTTTACTGACCTTGTTGTCCTGGCCAACAATCTCGTCAGTCGAGGTATTAAAATGGATCGTGATTTTGTCTTTGTGCTTTTCCAGCTCTTTTTGCAGAACGTCACTAGCCCGCAACTTATCGCCGCGGACTAACATGTCAATGTGGCTGGCAAATTTAGTCAAAAACATGCCTTCCTGGACCGCCGAATTGCCGCCACCCACTACTACCAGTCTTTTATCACGGTAAAACGCGCCATCGCAAGTAGCGCAGTAATGCACGCCGCGGGCGTAATATTCCATTTCGCCCGGGACGCCAATCTTGCGGTATTCGCTGCCGGTGGCAATCAGCACGGCTTTGGTTTTAAGCTCGCCGCTGGTGGTTTCTAATTTAATAAGTTTGTCTTCCTTGGTGAGCTTTTGGACCTCGCCCAATTCTATTTTGGCACCGAAGCGCTCGGCTTGCTTGCGCATGGCCTCTGATAAGTCCAGCCCGGCAACGCCGTCGGCAAAACCTGGGTAATTATCTACCCAGTCAGTGACTGCCGCCAGGCCGCCAATAGCGCCTTTTTCAAATAATAAAGTGTCTATGTCTTCGCGGCAGGTGTATATAGCCGCGCTCAAAGCCGCCGGACCGGCTCCCACAATTACCAGATCATGAACCGCTTTAGTGTCTAGCTCCATTTGTTTTAGGCGATAGCTGGGGCGAGGCGGGCCAGGTTGTAACCCACGACTACTTCTTTAGTATCGTCTTGCTTAGTAATGACAGTGATTGGCACGGTCAAAGCGCCGCCGCTGACATCCAGGGCTTCCTGGTTGCGTTCCGGGTGTTCGTCTAAATTGACCACGTCGTAGTGCTGACCTTTCATGTCCAGAAACCGCTTGACCATGACGCAGTAGCTGCAGGTGTTAGTCGTGAAGATAGTAATATCCTTAGCCATTGTTCCCTCCTTTTTGGTGTTTTTGTTTGGCTACTTATGTACTGGCACTTAGTGTAGCCTAGTGTTACAGCCTAAGTCAATACCACTAGATGTAGTGTTTTTAGCAGCGTTTTTAGCCCTATTGGACAGCTAAAACGGTTACGTCAAAGACCAGGTCGGCGTTGGCCGGGATGCCGGAGTTGGCCGGCGGATTAGCGCCATAAGCCAGTGCCGCCGGAACGTAAAGACGCCGCTCGCCGCCGGCCTTCATACCCAGTAGGCCCTGCTGCCAACCGGGGATCACACCACTAAGAGCGGTTGTAAACGGTTGGCCGTTGTTATCCAGGGAGCTTTGGAATATCACGCCGGTGGCAGCCACCGCGCCGGTATAGTTGGCAGTTATGCTGCTACTGGACTTAACGGCCTGGCCAATAGTGCCAACTTTTACGTCGGTACATTCCACAGCCGCCATTTTAGCTACCAGTGTGTAGTCTGATAACTTGACGCCGGCCAGTTTAGCGCTGCCGGTCGAGGAGTTGAATTGGATAGACGGGTCGTTAGCGCATTTAATCGCCTGCGTCGTTGAGGTTTGAGAATTTTGGCTATTCTTGGCCGGATGCGTTGCTTGCCAGAAGGCCAACAGTCCTACTCCCAAACCGGTGACTACGAATAATCCTGCTAAAAGCGCCCAGCCGGCGCGTCTAAGAAAGTCTCTCAATTTTATACCCTCTCTGCGTTTAGTTTATCTTTGGCGCGTTTTGCTAACTCATCCAGCAGACTATTAGTCTCCTGGGTAGTCAGCGTACGCTCCGGATGAGATAAGATTATACGCCATGTCGTTTGCTTGCGCGCTTTGTCTGCCGGTTTCTGGAAAATATCCAGCGGACTTATCTCGTAAAGGTAGCCGTGAGGCTTGACTAGCTCTTTTAGGTTAGCGGAGATGAACTCCGTGAGTTGCTCATAGCTGTGCCCGGCTGCCGAGCGCAAACAAAAGTCCTGCTCAAGTTCCGGGAAGCGATTTAACGGCTGATAGGTGTCGTGCGGTGGCATGACAGTTAGCAATTGCTCAATGCCGATCTCAAAGCCAGCGCTGTAAGGGGGTAGCTTGAGGTTAGAGATAACTGACTGTTTGTACTCACCAACACAGCCCAGCGGCACTTTGCCGCTGCTATCCCAGACCTGAGCAGAACGCGTCTGGTCGAAGGGCTGCATTACGGGATAATTTTCCTCGGCCTTGAACGGCCGATATTCCAGAACGACGCCCAGCTCGCTGGCCAGGTAATCCAGAAGTGTCCGGGCTTGGTAAAGCGGCGAGCCATGGGGTTTGGCTGATTTCTCGGTAGAGGTAACAACCAGTGACAGCATTTGGAATTCTTTGGGCAGATTTTTGTCGGTTTGGTCTTTCATTTTTTGGTTATGGCCTTTGCCGATTTCAAAGAGCGCAAATTTGTCAAAGCCGGCGCGAATATTCGGATATATCTTTTCCAGCAGGCTCGGGGTAATGCTCAGGCGATAATATTGTAAATCCGGGCTGAGGGCGTTGGCGAGTTGGTAGGCGTTTCTAGGGTCTTGGCCGACTTTTTCCATCAACGAGCTGTGGACGAAACTGTAGGTCAGGACTTCGTTGGCGCCGGCCGTACGCAGGAGGTCGCGCAAGCGGGCTTTGAAATCTAGCATCTGGTTGCGCGCGGCTGGCGCCAAATCCCGCGCCGGCAGTTTCAGCGGCAATCCGTCATAGCCATACAGCCGGCCAACCTCTTCCACGATGTCTTCCGAAATTTCAATGTCAGTACGCCAGAAAGGCACGCTAATTTTTAGAATCCCGCCGCTAAGTTCGACTTTAAACTCCACATTTTCCAGCAGTTTCTTCATCTCTTTAGCTGCCAGCTCCAGCCCCAAACGCCGGTTAACGAATTCGGCGTTGAGCTTTAGCTCGGGCTGCCTTCTTAGCGGCTGATGGATATCAATTGCCTCGCTAGCTTGGCGGCCACCGGCAAACTGTTTGATAAGGCCTGCCGCCCGTGCAACCGCGGTCATGTTTTGCAGCGGCGACTGGCCTTTGGTGAACCGGGTCGCCGCGTCCGTAAATAGGCCGTAAGCCATGGCCGTGCGACGGGTGGCATTCATGTCAAAGGTAGCGGCTTCTAAAATAATATTCTTGGTGTGCTTGTCGACTTCAGTATCCGCGCCGCCCATTACACCGCCCAGACCGACGGGCTTGCTACCGTTAGTTATGACTATTGCTTCGTGCTCCAGTTTGATGGTTTTGCCGCCGATGATTTTCAGCTCCTCATTTTTTTTGCTTAGACGAACACCGAGGATACCGGTTTTGAGCTTGTCATAATCATAGGCGTGCAACGGCTGGCCAGTTTCCAACATCACTAAGTTGGTGATATCCACAATGTTATTGATTGGCCGCACTCCCACGCGCGCCAGGAAACTTTGCAGCCACGCCGGGCTGGGTCCAACTTTGACGTCCTTAAAGGCTACGACGCAAAAACGCGGGACCAGTTCTGGCAGCTCATTTTTAACCGCTAACTTTAGCACGTTTTTGCGCCCGTCAGTCGGCAGGCCGGCATTAGCCCGGTACCAATCCGGGCTCTTGAAAACTTGATGGTTGATGCCGGCAATTTCCCGAGCCACGCCCAGCTGGCCAAAGCAATCCGGTCGATGCGTAAACATTTTATTTTCAATATCAATGACGTAATCGTCCAGCCACAATGTCTTAACAAAGCTATCACCAGGTTTGCCGCTGTCCAAGAGCAAAATGCCATCATGATTATCGCCTAGGTCCAATTCTTTGGAGCTAGCTAACATCCCATGGCTGGTTTTACCCCTTATATCACGCGCTTCGATAACAAACGGTTCTTTATCAAAAGTACTCGGTACAGTATTCCCTGGCGGAACCCAGACCGCCAGTTGGCCAGCCTTAACGTTGGGCGCGCCGCAGACTACTTCAACCAAGCCATCGGCATTGCGCTTAACTTTCTTATTCTTGCCGCCGTCATCTACCAGACAAAAGCTTAGGTGGTCAGAGTTTTCCATTTTTTGGCTCTCAACAACTTTGACTACCAAAATGCCTTCGTACTTCTTGCCGAGGTCTACTATTTCTTCCACCGCACCCAGCTGGCTGCCAATTTTCTCCACCAGCTCATTAATTGGCAGCGTAATCTGGCCAAACTCCCGCATCCAATTCAAACTGACTCTCATCTTACATGCTCCACGAATTCGTCTACGGTCGGGAAGATTCCGTCAAATATGAAATAGAGGGTCTCGGCTTTTTCGGGGATGCCGATGCCGTAGCATTTCTTGCCCATGCCATAAGCCGCACCCAGTTCTGTATGCGCGGAGAAGCCAAGAGGGAAAACCGCAACTATCGCGTCCGAATCGCGCAATGCCTGCATATCGGTTTCGAAGATTTTGCGGAAAGTTGGATTATTTTGCCAGTCCTTGATACTCTCGTTATCTTTCATCTGGCTTTCAACGTCCTTTGGCTCCAGCTCGTTTTTAACACCGTGACCATCGTATTCGTTTTCTATGAAACAATAAGCAGTCTTGCCGGTAGCTCGGATTTTAGCCGCAACCGGCCGGATATTTTTAAAGTTTCGCCATCTTCCGGCAACAAAATAATCGTATTGGCTCACGAAAATTGCCTCAGGAATTTTAGGTTGCCGCTATGGAAATAGCGGACGTCTTCAATGCCGTACTTAATCATCACCAGTCGCTCAATGCCGCCGCCCCAGGCGAAACCGGTGTATTCTTTGGCGTCGATACCGCCTTCTTTTAGAACGTTGGGGTGAATCATACCGCAGCCGAGTAGTTCTATCCAACCGGTATAGCTGCAGATATTGCAGCCCTTTTCGTCACAGAACGGGCAAGATGCCGCAAATTCAAAACTCGGTTCCGTAAATGGAAAGTAAAAGGGCTGAGTCTTGACCTTAACGTCCTTCTGGAAGTACTCGCTGAAGAAGGTTTTGAGCGTAGCTATGAGATTGCCGGCGTTAATATCTTTATCTATATATACGCCTTCCAGTTGGTAGAAGGTGTGTTCGTGGCGGGCATCCAGGTCTTCATTGCGAAAAACCCGCCCGGGGATTACCGCTCGGATGGGCGGTTTTTGGCTCTTCATCACCCGGTTTTGCATAATGGAAGTGTGTGCCGGCGCAATCAAACCCTCGGTCGTCATGAAGGTGTCGTATTCATCGCGCGCTGGGTGGCCCGGCGGAAAGTTCAGGCTGGTGAACATGTGGTAATCGTCGTCGATTTCGCGCGATTCCACAGCTATGAAGCCCATACGGCCAAAAATGTCTAAGATAATGCTTAGTTCGGTGTTGATGGGGTGGATGCTGCCATTTTTGGCCGGCAGCAGCTGCGGACGGTCTTCCGGCGCGACGTTGACATCAAAAGGCGCGGTGACATCGATGGGCTTGAGTTTGGCGGCTTTTGGCTGCGAAGCTGCTTTGACCATTTTTTCAAGTTCATTCTTTAAGGCATTTACTTCCTTGCCAAAAGCCGCCCGCTTTGTGCCCGCCGGCAGGGTTTTTAGCCTTTCATACAAGGCTCCCATTTCCGGCGCGCGCATAATCGACCGTTTGTCATCCAGTGATTCAAACTTCTCTCTCAGCTGCTTAGCAGCCTTGGCAATTTCGGGATTTTCAAACTCCATAATTCGTTAATAAGTATACCAGTTTCCCGCCCCTGATGGGCAATCAGTTATACTTAAGAAGTATGGCTGAAGAGAACATTGACCAGTTGCTGAAGGAAGCCGCTCGAGTCCTAAAACATAATGACCGCGGCCAGTGGATTGTGCCGGCCGCCGATTTGTACCCGCATCAGTGGCTGTGGGACAGCTGCTTTATCGCCATTGGTCTGCGCCATCTTGATGTAGGGCGCGCCCAAGTAGAACTCAAGAGTCTACTCCGAGGCCAGTGGAGCAACGGCATGCTACCCAACATCATTTTTGTGCCCGATAAAAAGTACCGCCGCGACCGCGAAATTTGGCGCAGCTATGTCAGCCCGTATGCGCCGGATGATGTAGCCACCACCGGCTTAACCCAGCCGCCGATGCTGGCCGAGGCCGTCGTGCAGGTGGGCAAGAAGCTTAAAATGCCCGAGCGCCGGAGCTGGTATCAACAGATGTACCCGGCATTGGTCGGCTATCATGAGTGGCTGTACCGTGACCGCGATCCGCACAAAGAGGGTCTAATTATTTTGATTCACCCATATGAGTCAGGCCTAGACAGCTCGCCGCCCTGGCTCAGCGAACTGCGCAAACATAACATGCCGCTTTGGATAAAAGCGGTTGAAAAAGCCCATCTGGACTGGATTGCCAGCGTGGTGCGGCGCGACACGCAACATGTTACGCCCGGCCAACGCATGGGCAACATTGACGCCATGGCTTATTGGGCCGCTTTGCATCGAATTCGCCGTAAAGCTTACAACTCGGAGGCGATTTTGAGCCGCTCGTTGTTTGCCGTCGAGGATTTGGCGTTCAATTCCATCCTGATTCGAGCTAACACCTTGCTGCGCGATATCGCCAAAAATATTAAGCGGGAACTGCCGCCGGAACTGGTCGCCGATATGACCCGGACCGAAAAGGCGCTAGCTGGATTATGGGATGAAACCACCGGCCAGTATTATTACCGCAGTTTTGTCGGCCATCACTTGATAGAAGAATCAACCGTGGCCACCCTGCTGCCGCTTTACGCCGGGACAATCAGCAAAGAGCGCGCCGAACGCCTGGTGGAATTGATGAAAAAATCCAAATGGTTCGGCGCCAGTTGGCCGGTGCCCAGCGTGCCCCTTAATTCACCCTATTTTGACCCCTTTAAGTACTGGCAGGGACCGACCTGGGTAAATATAAACTGGCTGATAATTGATGGCCTGCGGCGTAACGGTTTTGAGATTGAAGCCCGGCAGCTGCGAGAGCGGACACTGCAAATGGTGACTAAAGGCGGGTTCGCCGAATATTTCAACCCACTCACTGGCGAACCCGCCGGCGCCGAGAACTTCTCCTGGACCGCCGCCCTGACCATCGACCTGCTTAAAACTTAGTCGTCTAGGGTTGGGCGTTCGAGCAAGATTGGTTCAACAGTCGGTTCGGTGTCGGCGATTTTGACGACGTCCTTATCGATTTTACCGAGTTCTTTGTAGGTAGTGTTGAAGTGGCCAACCGTCGTCCCAAGTGAGTTACCGAGTTTTTGCATGTAGCCATTGTGCGCTAGCAAATGCTTGCTAAGCTGCTCGATATTCTTGCGGATTTTTTCGGTGTCTTTATGGATTTCTACGCTGCGCAGCCCCTGCACGATAACCTGCAACATGGCGCTCAAGGTGCTGGGCCCGACAATCGTCACCTTTTTATCTTTGGCGGCGTACTGCATTAAGTTGCGGCCGCTGACGCCGGCGGCGCCAACTTTGTTGGCCAGCAAATCATAATAAATCGCCTCGGACGGGATGAACATTAGCGCCTGGTCCAGCGTGCCATGGTTGGTGTTGATATATTTGGCAGTCTCGTCGATCCGGCGCTTTAAGTCTTCTTTGAACGCCCGTTCCAGCGCCGGACGTTCGGCTTCCTTGGCGTCGATTAAACGGTTGTAGTTTTCCAGGCTGAACTTGCTGTCGATGGGCAGCAACTTATCGTCCAGCTTAATTACAGCGTCAACAGTCATTGCCGGCCCCATTTTGTACTGCAGCTCATAGGTGCCGGGCGGTAGGAGGTTCTTAAGAATTTGGTCCAGATAATATTCACCCAGCACACCACGCTGTTTGGGATTTTGCAGGACGTTTTGCAATGTTTTGAGCTCGGCTGCCACGTCGCCGACGCTTTTGTTGGTTCTATCCAGTTCGGTCAGTTTTTGGGTTACATCGGCGATAATTTTGGCACTAGCCGTAAACTGAGCCTGCATTTGTTTGTTACTGGTGCCCAATTGCTCGGTCAATTGCTTTTGCAGTCCTTGCTGCAAGCTGCCCATGGCCTTAGTTAGCTCGGTCATGTCAGCTTTGAGCAGCATCGTGGCGTCGGAATCGGTGGAGTCCTTTTTCTTAGGCTGCACTAGAGTCCAAAAAACAAACCCCGCCAGGGCAACAACCAAAACTGCTAAAACAATAACCGCCACAATCATACTTACTAACTACCTTGAGATTTTAATTTATAAAAACATGGGCAAAGAAGCGGTGATCGGCCGCTTCTTTGCGTTGGAGGGTTCGTGCGTTTCGATAGCTTTCGGCGAGAGTACGCTCTCTTATAACAATTATATGTACCTAGGCGACTTCTAATTTGCCACGAGTTTTCCAAGAACCCAGACCTCAGATCGTCATATAGTATTGACGGCCAGTGACCTCATGAAATGCAGTTTAACCGTTAGTCGTACCTATCCTATTCCACTTATTGGTCCAGCTTAAATTATAACTCGCACTACTTTAACTGAGTGTTGTGATTTTAGCTCACTATGTTGACTGTAGTGCCAACGGAGGCCCAGTCGTAGAGCCATTTCATGGCGGCTAACGGCATTTCCACGCAGCCGTGGCTGGCGTGCTTGGCAGCGGTGTATGGCGCGTTGATATCAATATTGCCAAAGTCGCTATCGGCCCGGCCGTTGGCACCATTGGCGGCCTGAGTCAGGTCGTGAAAACCGTAAGAGCCATATTGGTTATATAAGAATGGCATCCAATAGTTCACGAAGTCGTTCCAGTGGCCGGTACTGTCCGAGCCGGCCAAAGTCTGGTCAGTCAGTTTGCCGGTGATTTTATAAGTACCCGTTGGGGTCAGGTCTGCCGGATATAATTCCATGCCGGTTATCACCGGGTTGTTGTAAGCAACTGTTGAGCCATCACAGGCCCACAGATGCTGGGCACTAATACTGACTATAATTTCCTGGTCAGTCGCCCCGGCGCAGTGGCTAGCCAGTTCAGCCGCGGCTTTTTTAGTTGCGTCAGCTTTAGCAGTGACCGCAGCTTTTTGGGCATCTTGCGTTATTGTCGTCTGATGGTGGCGGTTATAAACAAAATAGCCAACCAGTACGACGGCCAAAATGCCAATGAGTAATTTTATTTTGAGCATGTCCAGCCATTATATCGGACTTATACAAAACGAGTCACTAGGAATATGAAGGCTACGCCTAGCAGTGTTAGGCCGAAGGAGTTGCGTGAACTGTTTTTGGAGTGGGCTTGCGGTAATAGGTTGCTGGCCGCCACATATAGAATAAGCCCGGCAAAAAACGCTAGATAAATTCCCAGAACCTTCTCGCTTAAATTAAACGCCAGGCTTAGCAGGCCACCCACTATCGGCATTAGAACCACTAGCCACAGCCAGCCTTTGATCTGGCGTAGTTTGTTTTTATGGAAGACCATAAAAGTGGTGGTATCAAAGCCGTCTGCAAAACGGTGTCCAACTACCGCCAGGGCTACAGCCAACCCCACCGATGAGCTGGCTTGAAAAGCTACGCCAATGCTTAGCCCGTCCATAAAACTATGCCCGGTAAGCGCGACTGCCCGTACTGTACCCAGGCGCGGATGGCGGTGCGGGCCATAGGCTTCTTCGCTCGCTTCGTGCACCGGCACCCAGCGTTCAAACGTGTGGAACAGCAAAAATCCCGTAGTCATAGCTATCATCGGATAAACTGAATCTAGGTTGTCGTTTTTAACGATATCGAAAATTTCGGGTAGTAGATCGAACATTACCAAACCCAACACCAGTCCGGCAGTTAAGGCCAATGCACGGTTTAGCCACTTGCGGCTACGCAGAGCCGTTATACCGCCGGCCAGAGCCGCAATAGACGCGGCAACCGTAAATAAGAAAACTTCCATGCGTCCAATCATAATTAAGCTTTATTATATTTGCAAATTTGTCGCAATTAACTGTATTATTGATACATGCATCACGATAACCTTAAGGCAATTTTAAAGAAAAACGGCTCTAGCCTAACTAAAACCCGGCGGATGGTTTTTGACCTGCTTATAGGTGAGGATCCGCAAAGCATGCAGGTACTTATCAAACGAGCCGGCGATAAATTGGATCGGGCGACAATCTACCGCACAATAGATTTATTTGAACAATTGGGTATAGTGCACCGGCTTAACGTCGGTTGGAAATATAAAATCGAACTTAGTGACTTATTTGTTAGTCACCACCACCACTTTTATTGCACCAACTGCGGAGCGACTTTTAACCTATCGCCCGGGACTATGCTGGAGAAAATGATAGATTCAACCGCCGCTAAAGAAGGCTTGTCAACCCGTTCGCACCAGCTAGAGATTTACGGCCTGTGCAGCCAGTGCTCTAAACCCTAAACACCGGCAGTAATATCGGGTTTAACTTTTTCGTTTTTGACAACCAGCAGCGCAACAACTGCCGCCACCGCGGCCAGGCCGCAGCCTACAAGCAAACCGTCATGGAAGCCACTAACTTGGGCATGGGCGTACGAAACGCCGGTGGCAATTTGGCTCTTGAATGTCGAGGCGTAAACCGCTGATAGAATTGCCAGGCCAATGGCGCCGCCAATTTGTTGGCTGGTGTTTAGAATACCCGAAGCAATCCCGGAAAAGTGTTTGGGTACGCCCGAGGTAGCGGCCAAGGTCATCGATATGAATGATAGCCCCATGCCGAACGCGCAAAGCGCCAAACCGGGGAAGACGTTGTGCCAATAGTTGCCGCCGACTTCCATGGTGGTGCTGATGGTATAGAGGCCTAGGCTAAGGACTATCGGGCCGGCAACCAAAAATGGTTTGTAGCCGATTTTATTGACCAGATTTGAAACTACGCCCGAAGTAATTGCGATAATTATGGTTACCGGCAAGAAAGACACGCCGGCCTTAGCTGGGCCATAACCCAGTACGGTCTGAACGTAAAGGGTCATGAAGAAAAACATAGAAAACAAAGTACAGGCAATGGCCAAAGCCGTGGCGTTGCCTCCGGCCACGTTTCTGATCCTAAATAACTTGAGCGGTAACAATGGCTGGTCGGTGCGGGATTCGTTGATAACAAACGCTATCAACAGTATGGCGCTGGCTGCCAAAAAACTTATCACCCTGGAGGAACCCCAACCGTGCTTTGGTGCCTCAGACAAACCGTAGACCAAGGCCATCAAACCGGTTGTGGCCAGTACTGCTCCCGGTAAATCGAGCTTGAGCTTCTTATTTTCCTCACCGATTTGGTGCGCCAGCAGACGCATCGACGCCAAAACTACGAAAATGCCAACCGGCACATTCACAAAGAAGTTCCAGCGCCAGCTCAGATACTGAGTTAGAATACCGCCCAAAAGCACGCCAACGGCCGCACCGCCGGCGGCCACGGCTGCCCAAACTCCCAGTGCGGTATTGCGTTCTTTGCCTTCCCTGAACTCAGATAGCACAATCGATAGGGCCGCCGGCGACATGAAAGCCGCCGCCAAACCCTGAAATGCCCGGGCGATAATTACTTGGGTATCGGTGGCAGCCATCCCGCACAAAAAGGACATTAGAACAAAGAAGGATACGGCGGCAATAAAGATTTTACGGCGCCCGTAAAGGTCGGCGGCTCGGCCGCCAAGCAGTAAAAAGCCGCCGAAGGTCAGAGTATAAGCAGTCACCACCCACTGCAATGAACTGGGCGCAAAGTGCAGGTCGCGGGCCATAGAAGGCAGCGCCACGTTAACAATCGATACGTCCAGTACAACCATGAACTGGGCCAGTGCCAGCAACGCCAAAATCACCCATTTATTTTCCGAATGCTTAGATAGTTCTTTTTTGACTTTAGCGACCATCAAACCTCCCTAATTTAGACTTACAACTATCATAACTAAGTTAGAGTCAGCCACCAAATCAAAACTTACTTTAGACTGAAAAATCGGCTAAACTAAAGCGTGATGGACGATCCTAAGAAAAAAGTATTAATTCTAGGTGGTGGCTTTGCCGGCATTAAAGCCGCGCTAGAGCTATCCAGAGACCTCGATTTTGAAGTCACACTGCTGTCTGACCAGTCCAGTTTCCGCTACTATCCTACGCTGTTTCACGCCGCTACCGGCGGCAAAATGTCTGCTTCGTCGATAGCGTTGGATGAAATCTTTGAAGGCAAGCCGGTAAAAATAGTTAAGGGTAGCGCTAAGTCTTTGGACGGCTCAGCTAAAAAAGTCAGCTCTGCTGGCGGCAAGGTTTACGATTACGACATTTTGATTGTCGCTCTGGGCGTGATTACTAATTATTTTGGTATCAAAGGTCTGGAAAAATACGCCTACGGTATTAAGACTCAGGACGAGGCCAGCAGACTGCGTGACCATATTCACAGGCAAATAGTCGACGACAAAAAACCGGACGTTAACTATGTGGTGATTGGTGGTGGTCCGACCGGCGTGGAGTTGGCCGGAGCCCTGCCAACTTATATAAAGCATGTGATGCAGCGCCACAATTTGCCAGACACCCGTTTGCACATAGATTTGGTCGAAGCCGCTCCGCGGCTGATGGCCCGTATGCCCGGCAGCTATTCTTATGCCGCGCAAAAGCATCTGCGCAAACTGGGTATTAAACTCTACCTGGGCCAAACCGTAGAGGCCGAGACAGTGGACGGGCTGACGGTCAGCGGCCATTCAATCGATAGCCATACGGTCATTTGGACTGCCGGCGTCACCAACCACCCCTTTTTGAAAGACAACAATTTTGTGCTGGATAACCATGGTAAAGCGGTGGTGGATGAATTTTTGCAAAGTGAGCATGATATTTACGTGATTGGCGATAATGCCTCGACCCAGTATTCAGGTATGGCCCAGACCGCGCTGTATGACGCCAGTTTTGTAGCCGCGAATATCAAACGCCTGGCGGCGGGCAAAAATCCAAAAGCTTACAAGCCCAAACGACCGGTCTACGTAACGCCGGCCGGACCGCGCTGGGCAGCTGTACAGTGGGGCGGCCTGCACCTTTACGGCTGGATTGGCTGGGCGCTGCGCAGCGCCGCCGATTTAATGGGCTTTCACGATTACGAGCCCTGGTGGAAGGCCTCACAGCTATGGCTGGACGAAAACGAAGAAGAAAAGATCTGCACTATTTGCTCTTAGCCGGTTCTCAGCTTGGCGTGCTGATATGATTTAGGTAAGTTATGAATACTTTAGCGAAATTCTACCAGCGGCCAATGGATATGATTGATGGGCTGCTCGATGGCCTGACGTCTTACAGACTGCTGCTGTATTTTCTTATAACGCTCCTGGGCTGGGCGACGCTAATTAGTTTTGACCATAAATTACCCTATAACTGGCATGCGATTCTGTTGTCGGCGCTATTACTCGTAGTTGTTTGCCGGGCTTTTGGCGAGTTATTCGCCCGGGTTTTAAATATCCCCCGAAACTTTGAGTCAGATTACATCACGGCTTTGATTTTAGCTCTGATTTTGTCACCGACTACTGGCCGTGTCGGCTTCGCGGTGTTAGCTGGCGCCGGTTTTGCGGCTATCGCTTCAAAATATCTGTTGATAATCCATCGGCAGCACATTTTTAATCCGGCAGCTTTTGGCGCAGCAGTAGCCGGTATTTTATTCCATCAGTATGCCAGTTGGTGGGTTGGCACGGCCTCGCTTGCCCCGCTGGTGTTAGTTGGCGGCCTTCTAATAATGCGTAAAATGAAGCGTTTTTGGATGATAACTATTTTTACGTTGGTCTATGGTGTGTTTTTACACCAACAATTTGACGGCGCTCCGCCGCTGCACACTATCTGGCTGGCAGCCTCCGCTACCGGTGTGATGTTCTTCGCGTTTGTTATGTTAACCGAACCACTGACTTCGCCCGACGCGTTTAGCAAATATCTGCCCTACAGTATTCTGGTCGGAGTATTGTACAGCGTAACTAAATTGCGTCTCAGCCCCGAAGAGGCTTTGCTGATTGGCAATGCCTTCGCCTACGCGCTAGTGCGCGGCAAACGCTTGCAACTTTATGCTAGCAACGCAGTCAAAGAGGCTGAAGGCATTTACAGCTTTAGCTTCGAATATCATGGCCTGTTCGATTTCAATCCTGGACAATATATGGAATGGACCCTGCCGCTGCGTCACAGCGACAGCCGCGGCAACCGCCGCTATTTCACATTGTCATCTTCACCTACCGAGCACCAGCTGGCGTTCACTGTCCGGATACCCAAAGACTCCAGCCACTTCAAACAGGCCCTAAAGAGCTTCCAGCCGAATGACAAAATGTTGGCCTCACATCTTGGCGGTTCATTCTTGCTGCCTAAAAACCAGCAACAAAAGTTGGCGTTTGTTGCTGGCGGCATCGGCGTCACGCCATTCCGCTCAATGATTAAATACCTAATAGATAAACGCCAGGAACGCGACGTTAGTCTGATTTACGCGGCCAATAAAGAAAGTGAGTTCGCCTTTACGGAGATTTTTGCCCAGGCAAAAAATATTGGCCTCAAGACTAACTACTTGTTGACTGCTCGGCAGCCGCTGCGGGCACCGGACATCACCGCCGCCATTCCGGATTATCATGAAAGGCTGTTTTATTTGTCCGGGCCTTACGGCTTTGTAAAATCTGCCAGAGAGTCGTTGCTAGGGGTCGGCGTTAGCGTGAAAAATATCAAATCAGACTACTTCCCGGGCTACAATTAGCGCCCGATAATCCTTCTGCTTTTTCATGAAATTCTCGGCCCTCAAACCCATGGCAAAACAAGCCGTGGCCAGCGCATCAGCCGTGATAATATCCGGGCCAACGACTGTCACACTTAATAGTTCATCAGCCGGCCGGCCGGTCTTTGGATTGATGATGTGCTGGCCACGTTCGTAGTTGCCGCTGGTAGCAACCGCTCCGGAAAAAATACTTAACTTGTTAAGTATTTTTTTACTATCGGTTGGATCCTGAATGCCTATCTTCCACTCTTTGTTGCCGTCGCTTCTGGCCAGAATATCGCCGCCAATACTCATGCAAAATGTCTTAATTCCTTTTTTGTCCAGAAGCTTCCCTGCCTCAGCGATGGCCCAACCTTTGACATAGCCGGTTGGATCAAATTTGCCGGAAAAATAAGCCGAGAAATATCCATCCGTCAGTCTTTCGAACTTGGTGCAGGCTTTTTTAATGGTTGCCATTTCCTCGCTCAAACCAACTTCTCCCCGCTGATACCTCGCCAGCTCGCTATTTTTTTTGTAAGAGCTAAAGCGTTCGTCAATTTTTCTTAATAATTTAAAGACTTCTTCGAATATGGCTTCATCCTTAGCCGCGGGGACGTCCAGGCTCACTCCTGTCCCCATAATAACTCGGTTGCGACGCATAAGTTTTACGAGCTAGCGGCTTTATCTAACGCTGCTTGAAGAGACTGCTCAAAGCCATAGCTGTCGCTGGTAGCTCCAGAGACAAAATCGATATGCGCACTTTGTTTTTGCAGGGCTGTTTGCTTTAGGAGTGGCTCGGCCGCGGCTGCGATGGCACGCGAATTTCCCAAATCATTGGGCATCTGCAAGAAATTGATATCGGTTATTTTGCCACCGCTGATTACGGCCGCAACTTGGACGGTACCATAGGGCGTTTGAGCGGCAGAGCCTATATAGTTGCCGTCCTTGTAGCCTTGGCCTGAGGCAGCGTTACTTGAATTACTGGACGCCACGGTTGAGACTGCGCTGCCACCCTGATTAGTGGCTATGACTGCCGGCGTATTAGTTTTGGGACTACTTATTAGCAAAGCGCTGGTATTCCCGCTCTTATTAACGTAAAGCCCAAGGCCGCCTAAAATGGCTATAGTCATAACTACTAGGAGTGATCTTTTCATCTACCTAATTCTAGCAAGTTCTTGCTGAGATTTAACTTAGGCTAATGTAAGTTCAGTCTGCCGGAAAAAGCGTCGTCTAAGCTTCAGCCCGTTATAATAAAGCTAGCATGAGATTTATATTACTTTTGCTAGAAATTATTTTCCTGTTGAGCCTGTCGGCTATCTGCTCCGGTCTGAATGTATCCTTCACTTCGTTGGATATGGCCGATTTGGAGCGCAAGAGCAAATTGGGCAACAAGGGCGCTCAGAGGATTCTGGCTTTGCGGCGGAACAGCCACCTAACGCTGGCCAGTATTCTAATGACCAATGTGGCAGTTATTTCGACGACTTCGCTGGTTCTGCATAGCTGGGTCAACAGCATCGCCGCCGGAATTATCAGCACGCTTCTGATTGTCGTCTTTGGCGAAGTTATACCTCAGGCCTTCTTCACTCGCTACGCCCTGGGCTTCACAGCCTTCTTCGCGCCATTCCTAAGGCTAATTACCGTCATCACCTACCCTGTATCCAAGCCTCTGCAGCTGGTACTGGATAGACTCATCGGCCAGGAAAAGATGCAGCTTCAAAGCCGGGCCGAGTTAGGCTTGCTCATAACCCAGCACAGCGGACGGCACGGCAGCGAATTGGATGAGGACGAAATTGAAATTATCCGCGGCGCCCTGAGACTGAGCCAGCGGCGCGTCAAGGACATCATGACGCCCATTGAGAAGGTTTATTGGCTGACACCTGACACCGTCATTGACGGCGTTAAAATCGACCAACTGAAGCTTAAGGGTCATAGCCGGATACCAATTTTCAATGGAGCCAAAACTAGAGCCTTCGGCGTCTTGATGATGAAGGACTTAGTGGATATAGATTTCGACGACGAAAAACATACGGCTAGTGATTTACCGCAACGGCCGACTACGATGGTCGGCAGTCTGACGGCTCTGGATACCATGTTTCGTAAGTTCATCAGCGCCCACAGTCACTTGATGGCAGTTGAGCGCGATGATAAGATCGTCGGCATCATAACGATTGAGGACTTGCTGGAAGAGATTATCGGCCACGAGATTGAGGATGAGTCCGACCGCAGTCGCAGACTTAGCTAAAGAAACTTATTTCGTTCAGCTCAGGTGGTAAGAAGCCGTTCTCGTGCTAGAAATTGGCTTGCCATTTATAGCCTTTGTTGTAGCCCAGGTCTTTCATCAACTTGGTTGGGGCGTTGCGCAACGGATTGTAGCTCTTCGGCAGAAAATGCAGATAAACCAGGAAGGCCGTACTAATGCCGATAAAGAGCAGTATAAAAGCTCCTAGCAAAGGGTCCATGCTCAATGTACTACTCCAATCCTAGCCGCCCGCTTGTTTCATATCGCATACTTGTAATCTAGACGAGAAAGTTTAAAATGTTGTTTATGATTCGTTTATTCTCCGCCAAAAACTATTACGAGGCTTCCTTAATCTGACGAGAAGCCAGCTTTTAATTTGCATGATGAAATCTGCCTTCTCGGGCAGATTTTTTAATTTGTTCGAGAGCACCTAACCCTACTACGGAAAGTGAGGCACTGCGCGTGACCACTTTTAAGGCTCTCATCAAGAGGGCTAGAAAGTTCGCCTGGTACTACAACCGGGCGGTGGTACTGGGAACTCTCCAGCGTGACATGACGCCGCACATCGTCTTCGCGGATTTGCGTGAAGGCGATGTCATCGGCTTCGAGCTGCCGGGAACACTGGTAAGTGTGAGAGTGGTGGACACAGCCCTGCAGCTAGTGGTGCCGTGTAGGTGGCACTACAAGTCAGGCAAGATGCAGTTCCGCGGCCATGCCATTGCCGCTGGACGCCACACCACCTTTGGCAGCTCCCGCTGGGCTGGCAACTACATCACGCTAGCGCCGGCCCGGAGAATCCTACTCAATGGGAAGCCCATCCCTGAAGGCAGGTTGCTACGGTAGGGCAAATAGGGGCTGCGGTGGCACACCACCGCAGCCCCTACTCAAACTGACCGCCCGCTTGGTTTTTCTCGGGTTTATAAGAGCCCTACTTGGGCAGGTTGGCGCGAGGAATCACGATAGTATCCATTTTATCGGGCCGGTCAGGGTCAAAATGCCTCGTTAGGGGCGGAAAGTAGCTATGGAACTCAATGTCATTATCAAAACAAACTGTTCTGGCGGCTTCCATGGTTTGAGGATCAGAGGTTACCAGAAACTTACCATTTTCATCTAGGGCCGGCCCGACCTCGTGCAACAATCGTCCTATTCTGCTACCAAAATAGTCCGGGCCAAACATAAAGGCAGCCACTAAATCGAACCTTTTGCCTTTGCGATTCAATTGCCTTAAAGTCCATGCACCGTCGCCTATGTGGATATTCTCGGGCGGTAGGATGCCGCTTATAGCGATCTCTGCAGCGTGCTCCGGCTCTAATTCGGCCGCTTCTACACTACCGCCGTTCAGTGTCGCCAAGCGCCCCAATGCATAGGTGGCTCCGCCCGTGCCGGCGCCATATTCAAATATTCTTTTAGATGCCCGTAAATCAAGTTGCCCCTGTATCGCCATAACGTTGAGCGAATGTTGAGCTCTTACTGCGGCCAGCTGCTGCCAGGGGTGCAGTTCTGTGAAATCAAGGTAAGCTTCTACGCATAAGCGCAAATCCCCGACTTCATGCGATGTTTTAGAAGTGCTCGCCATAATATATAAGTTTAATTGATAATTATACAATAGTTTTTGATTTATGCAACGGAAACCGCCCGCCCCATACCATAAAGCTACGAGGTAAACTTATTTTGAGCGTTAGATATAAAATAAGGGTATGGGGACCGATTATCGGCGCAACCACTATGTTCCTGAGTGGTATCAAAAAAACTTTATCCCGCCCGATGGTTCGGGGAAGCTATTTTATTTAAGACTAAAGCCGAAGGAGTTCAGAGACTCAAAGGGAGGGATTCATCTTGAACCCGCCCTGCGCGAGTCTAGTCCAGGACAGTGCTTCTACCAAAAGGATCTTTATACCACGAGGTTTGGCGCAAATGTATCCCGAGATATTGAGAGGTACTTCTTCGGCCTGATGGATACAAATGGTCAAAAAGCAGCCAATCACTTCGCTAACTACGTTTTCCCTAACTGGGATGGTAAGCCGGTTCAAGACCTCATAACTTACCTGAGTACCCAGAAACTAAGAACCCCCAAAGGATTAGACTGGTTAGCAAACACGCTGGGTACTACAGACGGAAACCGGACCTTAATCGAGATGCAAAGATTCCAGGATGTTTTTTGTGCCACATGGGTAGAGTGTGTGTGGCAAATAGCAGACGCTGAAAGTTCCGATACTAAGTTCATTATTTCTGACCACCCCGTGACTATATACAATCGCGAATGCGGCCCACGGAATAAGAAGTGGTGTCGAGGCTCCAATGACCCTGACATTCGCCTTCAAGGCTCGCATACTGTTTTTCCTCTCAGTCTGAATAAAGTCTTGATATTGACGAATATGTCTTGGGTGCGCAACCCATATCAATCAGCAGTTGGCGAACGTCCCAACCCGACTCTCTACCACAGTACCGTATTTGACTTCCACCGGTTACAAATTAATAGACGCCTGTCGGAGCAAGAAGTCAGAGAAATTAATTTCGTTATTAAAAGTCGGGCTTATGACTACATAGCCGCTGGTAAAGAAGAGTGGCTGTACCCTGAGAAATTCATCACGAAATCAAATTGGAATGTTTACGGCGATGGTTTGCTATTTATGCCCGATCCTCGCTCATTCAATTATGGCGGTGAGGTATATGGAGGTAATAATAGTGGCCCGACCTTTGCAGTGGATTCATATGGGCGAAAGCCTGGGGACCCAAATTTCGGAAAGGAAGATATCCCCCCGAACCAAAGCACTCTGCCACTTTATCGATTCCAGGGGGATTTTGCTCGCAAATTTGGCACACACCGACGAGGAGTAGCTATGGAGTTTGGGGAGCTTGAGGACGAGGTAGACACTGAAACCTACCACGAGTATCACCTTGGCTTGGGGAAGCAAAAGAAATCAAAAAACATAATTTAATATTGGGTCCGGGCATCGGCTCAAACAGAAGACTGAGTGCAGCCAAAAAGATGTCGGCCAAACGTATGTTTGAGCGAAGCGAGGCCGGCTTGGCCCACTTTTTGGCAAGCGAAGTCGCTCTGCTTTGAACGCAGCCCGGCGGTTTGCCACACTTTGCCGTTCAAAGTGTGAAAATTTTAGGACTTTTGAAAAAAAGACCAGTAGCCTTATCGCCTGTTTGCAAAATTATCGAGTTTCTTGCCAATCACATACCCCAAAGCTGCTAGTGTGACTATAGGCCCGACAAGAATAGAAATCTCTGCTAGCTCCGCATGAGTGCTGAAATCAGCATTCTGGACTTCTCTCTGCGTAGGGACATATCCAACATATTGTCGATCTATTCCGTAGTGGCCGTATCTATCAACCCCCATGACTCCAAGAATGATGCCGCCAATCATGCCACCGACACTGAGGACAAGGTCAGCTCCTTCAATCGGTTCTTCGTCGTCATTGCCCCATCTCCTGCCGCCTTCGCCGCCTCTGTCATTGCCATTATTGCCGCCGTTCCCACCGCCACCACCAAACTGTCTCTCAAACTCTGTCAAGTCTGTTAGTCTAATCTCTCCACCAGCGGGTCGCTCTAATGTAGCCGTCATCTTATCGAACATTATTCACTATTTCGCAAAAAAGTCTAGGTTCTGCAGTTCATCTGGCAAAAATCCTTTGGGGTGCTTAAACCCGGCCTCCCACTTTGTGCCTTTGCCGTAGCCTAAATCTTTCATAAGTTTGGTTGGCGCGTTACGCAGGTGAATCGGCACAGGCAAATCCGGGTATTGCCGAGCTGTGGTTTGCGCGGCACTCATGGCGCTAGCAACCTCGCGTGACTTAGGCGCTTTGGCCATCACAGTTGCGCAGTGAAACAGATTATATTGGCATTCTGGCATGCCAATGCGCTCCACCGCCAGGAACGTCGAAACAGCCAGGTTTAGCGCGGCCGGGGCGGCCATGCCAATATCTTCACTGGCAAAAACTACCATCCGCCGTGCAATAAACTTGGGGTCTTCGCCGGCCTGCAGCATCCGTGCCATATAATAAAGCGCCGCCGTGGCGTCGCTGCCGCGCATCGATTTTATAAAGGCGCTGATGATGTTGTAGTGGTTTTCGCCGGCTTTGTCGTAACCCGGCACCCGTTTTTGGGCGGCGCTCTGCACAACTTCCGGCGTAATGGCGCCCCGCGTCAGCTGCAGCGCTAGCTCTAAATTGCTTAGCGCAATGCGGCCGTCGCCGCCGGAAACTTCTGCCAGCATGTCAACGCCGGCGGCTGGCAAGCGCTTAGCACTGAGCTTTTCGGCCTTGGCGGCGCGTTTAATAATCTTTACGATGTCAGCTTTGGTCAGTGGCTCCAGCACAACTACCCGGCTGCGCGACAAAAGAGGAGTGATTACTTCAAAGCTGGGATTCTCGGTTGTCGCGCCAATCAATGTAATGAGCCCGGACTCGACGTGCGGCAAAAAAGCGTCCTGCTGGGCTTTATTGAAACGGTGGATTTCATCAACAAACAGGACGGTTTGAGTCGGAGCCTTGGTGGTATTACCCTGCTGGTTGGCCCGGGCGCGCTCAACAACTTTAGTAACATCGGCTTTACCAGCGGTTACGGCAGAAATTTCTACAAAGTCGGCCTCTAGCTCATTAGCGATAATCCGCGCCAATGTGGTTTTGCCACTGCCCGGCGGCCCCCAAAAAATCAAAGAAAACGGCTGACCGGCTTTAACCAGCTGGCTAATCATTTTACCTTCGCCCAAGATGTGTTCTTGGCCAACCACCTCCGACAATTTACGCGGGCGCATGCGCTCCGCTAACGGCTGCTCCATAGGCCTTATTATATATCTATCACTTCGCCGGTTGGTCGGGGTTAATCTCGTGGCCGCCAAACTTGTTACGCATAGCGGATAATAGTTTGGTGGCGAAGTTGATCTCGCCATTTTGGCTAGCAATACGAATGTCAAAGGCCGTTTGGATGGCTGGCATCGGAATATTCATTTCCTTGGCGACTTCCAGCGTCCAACGAGCTTCGCCGGATTCAGCTACAACGCCGTCGATGCCTGCCAGCTGGGGATTTTCGGCCAGAGCTTTTTGTGACAACTCATTCAACCAGGAAGTCACCACGCTGCCGTGCTGCCAAACTTCGCCAGCCGCCGCTAAATCCAACTCTTTATATGGACCTTCTTTTAGGATACGGTAGCCTTCTGCCAAGCTCTCCATCATGCCGTACTCAATGGCGTTGTGGACCATCTTTACAAAATGACCGCTGCCGCTGGGTCCAAAATACTGATAGGCGCCGCTAGGCTTGGCCAGAGTTTTGAGCACCGGCTCGACCACTTTAAAAGCTGTGTTGTCGCCACCAGCCATCATCGAAAAGCCATTTTTGTAGCCCCAGACACCGCCGCTGGTACCAACATCCAGAAGTGTTGAACGGGCAGCCGCAACCTTATCAGAGCGTTTTTGGGTTAGCCGAAAATCAGAATTACCGCCGTCAATTATCAAGCTGCCCTCCGGCGCTAAAGCTAGCCAAGCGCCTAGCTCCTCGTCTACCACGTTCGCTGGTATCATCAGCCACAGCATTAACTGCTCGCCCACAAAGGCTTTAATTACATCTTCTTTTTTATAGGCGGCTTTGGCGCCATAAGTAACGGCCTCGTCAACCTTCTCCGGGCTGCGGTTTTGGGCGTAGACCTCGTGTCCGTCTTCGGCTAGTTTGCGGGCGATTTGCATGCCCATCCGGCCCAAGCCGGCAATTGCGATTTTCATAGTGCTTCTCCTATCCAATTATTAAATACTATAAACCTTGGCAGCTTTTTTAGCAGCTGGGCCGGCATTTTTTCAATCGTTATATCCTGCTGCAGCTGCGCTACTATGGGTTTTTTCTTGTCGTCGCTCAGGCTAACGACAGCCTCGTCCAATAACTCCAAGGCCTTAGGGGTAGTAGTTATACGCTGATAATCTGGACCTTGGTAGTGAGTAACTAAGCCTTTTGCGCTTAGCGCCGGGCTGTCTGGCAAAATGCCCGAAGTGTGACCATCCGGGCCAATACCTGCTAGGGCGATTTTGAAATCAGCCTGTTTGAGTTGCTTTGACAGCTCGTCCTGAAATTTAGCGGTTGTTTCTTCTAGTCCAAGTCCGCGCAAAACCGGTACGGTGTTCAGGCCGGAAAAGTCAAAGCCGGAGTCGAGTAATTGTTGCCAGTTGGAATCGGCGTGGCCATCAGGACCGTAACGTTCGTCAATCAGAGTTACAGTAAGATTGCTCAGGTTCTTGCCCTCCAGCCGCTTACGGGTCGCTACCGCCAGGCCAATGGAGCTGCCGCCGGACAACAACCACAAAACCTTTTCATCTAATAAAAGGTGCTCGTTTATAACCTGGGCTAAGTACTCCGCCGCCTGACCGGGCGTTTGTTTGATAAAAGTCACGGCTGCTCTTCCCCTATAACTTCTGCAACTGTGCTACCAGGCTTATAAAAACGTAAGTCCGCCGAGGTCTTAGACCAGGTATCCAGCAGCGGCTGCAGCACCCGCCAGCTTTCAATAATCTCCGGACTGCTAGCAAACAAGCTGTGGCTGCCGCGCATGGCATCCACCAGCACTTGCTCGTAAGCATTCGGCAGCCGGGCAAAGTCTTTTTCGTAATCAAAACTCAGGGGTTTTTCCTCCAGATTAGGCTCGTAGCCTGGTTTCTTAATCCACAGCTCCAGCTCAATGCCTTCATTGGGCTGAATGCGCAGCTTCAGGGTATTAGCCTCCGAAGCTTCGGTTTTCTTAAAATGCACGGTGATTTCGCTCAGACGTTCGTTAAGATTCTTGCCGGTGACCAAATGTATGGGCACACCCTGCCAGCGGGGATTTTTAGAGCTCAGTTCGATAGCCACGAAGGTTTCGATTTCCGAGCCAGGATTTTTTACTTCTTCGCAGTAGCCGTCGTACTGGGCGCGCAAGGCTTTAGCCGGATCGGCGGCGTTGAGTTGCTGCAAAGCCGCCAGCCGACGTTGCGGTAGCTCCTCGAACTCAAACAAGTTACTGCAGGGCTCCATCAGGATTAACGCCGCCAGTTGCAGCAGATGGTTTTGGGCGAAATCGCGCAACGCGCCGGTAGCTTCATAAAACTGGCCGCGGCCCTCAATATCAATTTTCTCAGCCGCCATGATGTCTATTCGGTCAATGAATTCGTTACTCCATACATTACGCAAAATAGTATTACTGCCCCAAAAGACCACGATATTTTGCGCCATTTCTTTGGCCAGATAGTGGTCTATCGGGTAGAGTTGCTCTTCTTTGAAATATTTGGCGATGCGCTCGGTGAGTGAGCGCGCCGACTCTAAATCCACACCGAAAGGCTTTTCCAGCATCAGTTTGCTGTTTTGGTTGAGGCCGGCTGAGCCCAGATGGTCGGTTATTTGTTGGACTGCCACCGGCGGCACCGAAAGGTAGAAAATTACCTGCGGCGGCTGGCCAAAACTTTTACTATCTTCGTCGATCTTGGTTTTGAGTTTTTTATAATCGTCTTCCAACGATAAATTCATCTGGAAAATTTCTAGTAATGGTCGCAATTCTTTCTGAGCTTCGGGCAAGATTTCATCAAGGTCTAGGTCGCGGCGCGAAACACCCAAGACTTTGAAGTCCGGCGGTAGTTGTTTTTCCTTGGCGATTTCCGCCAGTGCCGGCAACAGATAACGGCGGCTTAAATCGCCGCTAATGCCAAAAATTACCAAAATCGTTGGCTGCCTGAGCCCGTCGCCTTCCATGCAACTTAGTATATAGCTTTTAGGCTTGTATGCGGTTAAAACGATTAACCGCGAAGGCCACGCAAGCCGCGACCATCAGAGCAATGACTAACAGGTCTTTGATTATGCCAAAGTGTGACTGGTGAATCATTGTGTAGCGCAGCGCATCGACGCAGTAAGTCAGTGGATTAATCTCGGAAGCTATGCGCAGAGCGGTCGGCACATTAGTCAAGGGGTATAGGGCGCCGGACAAGAAATACAGCGGGAAGATTATAAAGTTGTTAATGCCCTGGAAGCCTTGAAAATCTTCTACGATACTGGCCAGGCCGGCGCCAAAACTTGTCAGCGCCAAGCATAGAGCCACCATCACCAACAAGCTGACCGGCAGCAAGAACCAATTATAGGCTCGGAAACCCAGAGCAACTGAGATTACCAGCACGAAAACCCCCTGTAGAAATGAAATTGTCGCCCCGCCCAAAGCATTGCCCAGCAATATACGAAAGCGCGACACCGGCGCCACCAGCATCTCTTTCAAAAAGCCGAAACGTTTATCAAACAGGATCTGAATACCCCAAAAAACCCCGGAAAACAGCAGGGTCTGGACGATAATTCCCGGCACTAAGAACTCTAAATAATTACCTTCGCCGGCTCTTTTATAAACTGAGCCCAAGCCGTAGCCCAGCGCCAGCAGGAATAAAATTGGCTGCCCGATTGCGCCCAACACCCGCGAACGGCTGCGCACATAACGCTTCATCTGCCGCTGCCATAAAATATAAACCACGTCCATTAGCGCAGCCTCTGGTTTCTGCGGGCGGTGCGAACGTTCAAACCATTGTTGCTTAGGCTGACTTCGTCGCGCACTTCTTTACCGGTCAGCTGCAGATAAGCCTCTTCCAGCGATTTGGTATTGGTCTGCTTAGTCAGCTGCGGCGTGGTGCCGGTAGCCACGATTTTGCCATGGTCGATAATCGCTATGCGGTCGGCCACCCCCTCGGCCTCCTCCAGGTAGTGGGTGGTGAAGAAAATCGTCATGCCTTGGGTCTCACTGAGTCTTTTGACATAGTCCCAGAGCAGATTGCGGGTTTGGGTGTCCAGCCCTAAAGTCGGCTCGTCCAGGAATAAAATTTTTGGGTGGTGCATCAGGCCACGGGCGACTTCCAGTCGGCGGCGCATGCCGCCGGAGTAAGTTTTGACGTAGCTGTCACGGCGTTCCCACAGGTCAACAAGTTTCAGCAGTTCTTCGATGCGCTTAGCCTGTTCCTTTTTTGGCACGTGGTACAAAACGGCATGGATGGCCATATTCTCATAAGCCGTCAGTTCTTCTTCTAATGCCGGGTCCTGGAAAACAATACCAAAAGATTTACGCGCCGCATCCTGCTCGCGAGTGACGTCGTGGCCGTTGAGCGTCAGCTTACCGCTGGTCGGCCGCAACATGGTGGTCAGCATACTAATGGTAGTACTTTTGCCAGCGCCGTTGGGGCCCAAAAAGGCAAAGATCTCACCTTCGCTGACCGCGAAGCTAATTCCATCCACAGCTGTAATATCGCCAAAGCGCTTAACTACGTCTTTGGCCTCGATAATCGGCCTACTCATTGCTTTCTATTATAACCCACGGCTTGAGCTCACCAAGAAACGACTAATTTCTAAGGTGTTAGTGTGACAAATAATAGTGATGCATATCACAAAAAACCTTGATAAACTCTTATGCTCAGCGTACAATTAGCTAAAGATTTGCGCGTCTTAAAGATAAAGACCGTGAGACCATAAAATTAATTTGGTGCTTGCACGAGTACCTGAATATTTAGGAGTATTTATTTTGGCTGAAAATAATTATCGCGAATATCATCCGGTTGATTTGGACAATAAGCAGGTAGACGATTTATTAGTCACCTGTTCTGATCATCGATTCCAGCGTGCTTTTGAGGCTGTTGCTCAAAACAGAGATTTGGAAAGGGCTGATAAAATCGTCTTCCCGGCACCAGCCCAGAATATTGCCAACGGAGTATTAATTCCAACCATAGAAAAGCTGCAAAGTCTTCACGCCTTTTCGACAGTCAGCGTCTATGACCATCTCTATTGCGGCGGTACGGATTATGAAGGCGCGTCGGCTGAAGAAGAAATGATTTTAATCCATCAACGCAAGCAGGTTGCCGCTATTAATGCTATCCATGAAGTTATGCCAGAAATGACTGTCATCACTTATGTTGTCGGCGTAGAGGAAATTGTCAGCGCAACGGACAGCAGAATTCTTAGCTATGTATAATCCGGTTGATTTAAACAAGAAAAAAGCTGGCGCGCTGGTAATTCACTGCGCTGATCCGCGGTTTCAGGCGGCATACCGATCAGTTACTGACGGGTTGAGAGTTTATCACGATCTGTTGGCCGTACCGGGCGCCTCCAAAGCCGTAGTTGATAATCTCAGCATTATCGATTACATCAAATTGCTCGCAAGCTTCCATCATTTTGAAACCATTCATATTCTGGACCATGTTGATTGCGGCGCCTTCGGGCCAGTTGATAATGAGCTGAGCGAACACGCCAAAATGCTCGCCGAAGCAACGCGGAAAATCAATAGAGCAATGCCTAAGCTGAAAGTAATCCCGCATTTGCTTGACGAAAGACAGGAATTAACAGTTGAAGTCTAGGGGTCAAACTGCTAAACTATAGGGAAATGATTCGTGGGAGTTTGAATACGACCAGCAATCCGCTGTTAGCCGGTCCTGTCTTTATGGGGAGCTCTGGTTAATGTTGCCGTTTTTTGCCAGTTCTGATGCCCAGCCTTTAGCGCCGCAAATCTTATTCCACCTTGGTCCGTTGCCTTTCACCAACAGCATGTTGTTTGGTATCATCGGCGCGATTTTTCTCTTAGGACTCTTTGGTATGGTGGCTAAGGCCACGCAGCTGTGGCCTAAGAGCCGTTTTGCTTTCAGCGTCGAAACACTAGTAGAAACTATCCTTGGCCTATTACTGGAAAGCTTTGGCGATCGCAAAAAAGCCATGCGGCACTTCCCGCTGCTATTCACCCTGTTTGTTTTTATCCTGATAAATAATCTCAGCGGCTTGCTGCCTGGCGTTGACAGCATCACGCTAGGTGTTGCCGGCGTTAGCGTTTCGCTTTTCCGCTCCTGGACTACCGACCTTAACGCCACCATCGCCATGGCCGTATTGAGCTTAGGAACGGTGCATTATTACGCCGTTAGAGATATTGGTGTCAAAGGTTATATTCATCACTTTTTCTCCGGTAATCTAAAGAATCCCATGACTTACTTTATTGGCCTCAACGAATTATTCGGAGAAATCCTGCGCCTGGTGACCCTATCGCTCAGGTTATTTGGAGTTATTTACGGCGGCGAGGCCCTGCTTTCGGCCATTGCCTCTTTGGCCGGTAACTTTGGCTGGGCGGCCACACTGCCGGTTATGTTCCTAGAAATTTTTGTGTCACTCGTCCAAGCCTACTTATTTATGATGTTAACCGCTTCCTATATAGTAATGTCGACTACCCATGGCGAAGAATCAGAATCGCATGAGGCCGTGGCGGCGGGAGCGGGAGCATGATCAATATGAGTAACAACGTGAAGTGGTGAAAAGGAGAATATATGAACCACGTAGATCCAGCATTCATTAAAGGTTTAACCATCGGCTTAGGTGCAATTGGCCCGGCTATCGGAGTGGGCTTGGTAGGCTCGTCGGTAGTTGGTGCTGTAGGGCGCAATCCGGAAATCCAAGGCAAAATTTTGTCTACGGCTTTCATCATGATTGGCCTGGTAGACGCCGTGTTTGCCTTCGTTCTGTTAATCCTATTTACCACTTAATTCGGGAGAGATTCATTGTTAGGTCAAAGTCTTACACAATTCGCGGATAGCAGCTCTAGCAGCGGCATTGGCGCTTTCAACATTAATTTGAAATCGTTCATTTTCCAGCTGGTAACCTTTGTATTGGTGCTGCTGGTATTCAAGCGCTGGATTCTGCCGCCAATTCTAAAGACCCTTGATGACCGCCAGAAAACTTTGGAAGACAGCTTGACTAACGCCCAACAGACCGAGGAGACACTGCGCAAGACCGAAGCTAGGGTGGCGGAGACTTTGCAACAGGCCCGCACCCAAGCTGATGCCGCCCTGGCAGATGCCCAGGCCGAGGCTAAGAAGATTATCACCGCCGGCGAGCAAAAGGGCGAAGAAGCCGCCAAGCGAGTCAGAAAAGAGGCGGATTCGTTCTTGCAAGAACAAAGCCAGGAGTTGCGCCGTGAGCTAAGAGACGAGTTAGTTACCTTAGTTGCCCAGACCACTGCTAAGGTTATTGAGCAGAAACTAACACCGGAAGAAGATATGCAATTAATTAAGAATGCTGTGAAGGTGCTGCCAAATGAATAAAGTCTCCCGGCGTGAATTAGCTCATTACGCGGCCGATCAATTACTGTCCGACGTGTCTGGTAGCAAAGTCGCCAAGCAACTGGCAGCCGTATTAGTTAGCAGCCAACGAGCCGACGAGGCCGAGCTACTAGCTAATGACATTGCTTGGGAGCTGGAAAGCCGCGGTAAATTCACGGCCGCTAAAGTTACCAGTGCCCACAGCCTTAGCCCGAGCCTGCGCAAGCAGCTGCTGGCTGCCGTTAAACAAGCCACCGCCGTTGAAGCCGTTGAGCTGGAAGAATTTACCGATTCCGCTGTACTGGGCGGATTGCGCGTAGAGACCGCTGTTCACAGCTGGGACGAAACTGTCGCCCGGCGTTTAAATGACCTAAGAGGAGTTATATAGAAATGCCCAAACTGGATTTTGATGTCAAAGACTTAAGTGCTGAGGTACAGCACGCTATTGCCGGCCTAAAACTTGCTGGTGATGAGCAAAAATCCGGCGTGGTTACCCGCATTGGCGACGGTGTGGCCTGGATCTATGGTCTGCGCAGCTGCGGCTACGCGGAAATGATTGAAATTGAAGGCACCCACGGAACTGTAACGGCCTTTGCCCTTAACCTGCTGGAAGACGAAGTTGGCGCCGTGCTTTTGGGCGAGGACGAAGAAGTCCGCGCCGGGGCCAGCGTTAAATTGTCCGGCGAAGTTTTATCGGTACCAGTTGGCCCGGAATTAGTCGGCAGAGTAGTTGATCCTTTGGGCCGCCCGCTGGACGGCAAAGGCGCCATCAAAACTAAAGTCCGCGGCTTAGTAGAACAGCACGCTCCCGGCGTGATTGACCGCAAAAGCGTCAAAGAGCCGCTGCTTACGGGTATTACCGCCGTCGATACCATGGTGCCAATCGGCCGCGGCCAGCGCGAGCTGATTATTGGTGACCGCCAAACCGGCAAGACCGCCATCGCCGTAGATACTATGATTAACCAGGCCAAGCAAAAGACCGGCGTCATCAATATTTACGTAGCTATTGGTCAAAAGAACGCCCGCGTTGCCCGGCTGGTTGAGCGCCTTAAGCGCGAAGGCGTTATGGATCAAACCATCATTGTGGCTACCAGTGCCGCCGACCCGGCCAGTTTGCAATACCTGGCGCCTTACGCCGCTTGCGCCATGGGTGAATGGTTCCGCGACAACAAGCAGCACGCCCTAATAATTTACGACGACTTATCCAAGCACGCCGTAGCTTACCGCCAGATGAGTCTTTTGCTACGCCGTCCGCCTGGCCGTGAAGCTTATCCCGGCGACGTCTTTTACTTGCACTCCCGCTTGCTGGAGCGCGCCGCCAAACTGTCCGATAAATTAGGCGGCGGCAGCCTGACTGCCCTGCCAATCATCGAGACCCAAGCCGGTGACGTCGCCGCCTACATCCCAACAAATGTAATCTCCATTACTGATGGCCAGATTTTCCTGGAGACAGATTTGTTCTACCAGGGTATCCGACCGGCCATTTCCGTTGGTCTGTCGGTTAGCCGCGTCGGTGGTTCGGCCCAACCGCCGGCTACCCGTTCGGTTGCCGGAAGCTTGCGCATCGATTTAGCCCAGTTCCGCGAATTGGCCGCTTTCTCACAGTTTTCATCTGATTTAGACGCTGATACCCAGGCCCGCCTAGCCCGCGGCCGGCTTTTAACCGAAGTGCTGAAACAGCCTCAATATTCACCGCTTAGTACCTGGCAGCAGGTGGTTTGCGTATTATCGGCCACGGAGGGTGCGTTCGATAACGTGCCAATCGAAAATCTCAAGGCCGCTCAAACAGCCATGATGGCCGAGCTGGAGCAAAAGCACAAAGCCGTGGTGACCGAACTAAGCAAGGGCGAAAAGCCATCGGACGCCGCCAAAAAAGCTATCGTGGATGCCGCTACTAAGATTGCCAAACAATATCACAAAGCGAATATCGCCAAGGAGGCCGAGGCTTAAAATGGCTCAGGAACGTGAACTCAAACGCCGCATTCGCTCGGTCAAAAACGCCAAGCAGATTACCAAGGCTCTGGAAGTCGTAGCCGCCAGCCGGATGCGTAAAGTTGTTGGCCTGGTAGCTGGCGCCCGTGGCTACGGCGAACTGGCCGCCAGCATCATGCAACGTATCGCCGCCAACCCCGAAGCCGCAAACCATCCGTTCTTTAAGCCGGCCGCCGATAAACCCGCGCTGTACATAATCATCAACTCTGACCGCGGCCAGGCCGGAGCCTTCAACTCCAATATTTTCAATCTCGCTATTGATTTGTTCAAGGCCGAAAGGACACACCCGCAAGTAGTGGTCTTTGGTCGCAAGGGCACCCGCTTTTTTGCCAACCTGGACGGCATCGATCTGCGCGGCACTTACGAAAATATTGCCGATGTGCCGAGTCCGGAGATTTTTGCCCCGGTCATGGAGATGCTTCAGCAACAACTGATTCAGGGTGAGATTGGCAAAGTAGTCATTCTCTACACTCAGTTCATCTCATCGTTATCGCAAAAGACTACGGCCTTCCAACTATCACCTATAGATTTGAGCACGGTCACGACGCCCGAAGCACAATCAAAAGTCTATGAATTCGAGCCGGAAGTAAGCGATGTATTAGACGAAGCTATTCGGGTTTACTCAGAGGCCAAGCTGATGCAGGCCAAGATTGAGTCATCGGCCAGCGAGCAAGCTATGCGCATGGTGGCGATGGGCAATGCCAATCGTAACGCTTCAGACTTGATTGACAGCCTGACGCTGGAACTTAACGCTACCCGCCAAGCTTCTATCACCCAGGAAATCGCAGAAATAACCGGAGGCGCCGCGGCTATCGCGGCTTAAAGAAAGGAACCAATATGCCAACGACTACAACTAAATCAACGACCAAAAAAGGCACCATAATCCAAGTAGTTGGTGTGGTGGTAGACATCGAGTTTGACGGCCACTTGCCGGCTATTTATAACGCTCTGACCCTGGAGCTGGATGGCAAGAAATTACTGCTGGAAGTAGCCCAGCATCTTAGCCAGCGCTCTGTCCGGGCAATAGCTCTCGGCCCGACCGACGGTCTGAACCGTGGCACTACCGTTACCGATACCGGCGCGTCGATTAGCGTACCGGTAGGTGATAAGACTCTTGGCCGAATGTTCAACGTCATTGGCGAGCCAATTGACGGCAAACCGCAAGTTGATAAGCCGGTTATGGGCCCAATCCACCGCGACCCGCCTTCATTGATGGATCAAAACCCCAAAGTTGAAATTTTGGAGACCGGTATTAAGGTCATTGACCTTATCTGTCCGATTACCAGAGGCGGTAAGGTTGGTCTATTCGGCGGCGCTGGCGTCGGCAAGACAGTCTTCATCACCGAGCTGATTAACAACATCGCCAAATTTCACAAAGGCCGCAGCGTATTCGCCGGTGTGGGCGAACGCACCCGTGAAGGCAACGACCTGTACTACGAAATGGCTGAGTCCGGCGTGCTGGATAAGACTTCCCTGGTCTTCGGCCAGATGAATGAACCGCCGGGCGCCCGCCTGCGCGTGGCTTTGACCGGCCTGGCCATCGCCGAAAGCTTCCGCGATGCCGGCAACGACGTGCTGCTGTTCATCGATAACATTTTCCGTTTCACGCAGGCGGGCTCCGAGGTCTCAGCGCTTCTAGGCCGCTTGCCTAGCGCCGTAGGTTACCAACCCAACCTGGCTACCGAAATGGGCGGCTTGCAGGAGCGTATTACTTCAACCACCAAGGGTTCAATTACTTCAGTACAGGCAGTCTTCGTGCCCGCCGACGACCTCACCGACCCCGCACCGGCTACCACCTTCGCCCACTTGGACTCAACAGTCACTCTGTCGCGCGCTTTGACCGAACTCGGCCTCTATCCGGCTGTGGACCCGCTAGACTCCAGCTCTACCCTGATGGACCCGGAACTCATCGGCCAGGAGCACTACGAAGTCGCCAGTGAAGTCCAGCGTGTTTTGCAACGCTATAAAGACTTGCAAGACATCATCGCTATCCTTGGCATGGAAGAGCTGTCAGAAGAAGATAAAAAGTTGGTGGCTCGTGCTCGACGAATCCAGCGTTTCCTGACTCAACCATTCTTCGTCGGTGAAGTCTTTACCAACATCCCCGGTGTTTATGTACCTTTGGCGGAAACCATCAAAGGCTTCAAGGAAATCCTGGAAGGTAAACACGACAGCAAGAGCGAGCAGGCTTTCTACATGAAGGGTGGTATCGAGCAAGTCAAAGACAGCAAAGAAACAACCAAGGCCGAACCGGCTAAAACAACCAAGGAAGCTCCAGCTAAAAAGAAATGATGACCTTTAAGCTGGCAACGTCCAGCGGCACTAAATTTGACGGTGAGGCTTACGAAATACTGGTTCCTACCCGCGCCGGTACCATCGGCATTTTCGAAGACCACATGCCCCTAATTTCCGCGGCTCAACCCGGAGTGCTCAGTGTGCGCAAAAAACAGACCGATTCAGACAGTGAAATGGAGCAGTTCGCTATTAAGGGCGGAGTAATCGAAGTAGACGGCAAGACTGTCAGCTTTGTGTCAGATGACGTTACCACCGCAGATGATATCAGCGAACAAGAAGCCGCGGCCGCCATGGCCCGGGCTGAAGAACTGGTCAAAAATGCCGACAACCAGACTGCACTGCATGAAGCCAACCGCACGCTGCAGCATAGTAGCGCCCAGCTACATGTAGCCAGGCTCAAGCGCCGGCACCATAATTAAGTTATTTTTTGCCGCTGCCGCCGGGCAACCATTTGACGCCGTTAATTAGCGGTTCATAGATATCTTCTGCCAGCGGCACACCAATGCTCTCCAACTCTTGCGGCGTTGGGTCTCGGTCTTGAAATTTAATAAAAGGCAAATCTTCCATAACCACAATCGGTGTCGGCGTATGCCCCTCACCCATAACCATATTAGCGGTTGCCGCCAAGCCGCTGGCTATTGAGGCGCGACTCATGGTAAACGGGCGGCCAAACAGATCCGGCGTGCCAATGTAATCATCAAGCGCCTCAAAACCGCTGTAGCCAATGGTTGTACCGGTCGTTCCCAGGCGCATCGGAGTTGATACGCTGTCAATAATCACAACTCCAACTTTTTGAAGCTTAAAGCGTTTAACGAGGTAGGCTCTGATGGCATTGGCGCTGGTCTGCGGCTGTTTCGGCCACAAAACATAGTTACCGTTAGCGTTGGATTCGTCTATGCCTGACATCGAGATCAAAGTGTTGTTCTTGATTGTAAAGTGGTATCCATACTTCCCGACTTTGTCTTGCATATAAAAATCCGCCTCCTGGCGGATCAGTTCTTCTTTGTCGATTGTCCCAACAGCTACTACGTTGTTTTCGCAAAGCGCGACTACTTTTGAGCTTATAGCCAATACGCTGGCTTCTTCCATCTGCTGTAAGAACTTATCCAAAAACTCCAAGACCGACATTTCTCCGGCGGTTATTATGGCTGTTTTAATACTCCTTACAATCATGCTTTGGCCTTCACGCTAGGTTTCATTGAACCACGTAACCACCAAACTCCCAAATAGACCAGCGGGGTCTCAAAGATCGATAGAACGCAACGAATCAGCCAATATGGCAGAGTAATACTGACTAAGAAAGACCAGTTAGCGCCGAACGGTTCGCTAAGGGTATAGAACGCTAGGACCATAAAAACGGCTGAGTCGGCGAATTGGGAAACAAAGTTAGTAACATTGTTGCGTAGCCACAAAGCTTGGCCATTAAGTCTCTGGCGCAGCTTGCTAAACAATGCTACGTCCATTAGTTCAGAAATCGCAAAGGCCGCCAGGCTGGCTAGCGAAATACGTATCGACGATATGAAGACTGTGTCGTAGGCCGGTTCGGTAGGCGCAAACCTTGATGACGGCGTCAAGTGAGTCGCCAGCGCGGCATATAAAATTAATAGTATAACTACTATTAGCCCGCAATAGACCATGCTGCGCGCGCGGGCCCGGCCATAAACCTCTACAACCGAGTCCACCATCGTAAACAGCAGCGGCATTACAAAAATCGACACCGTCACACTTAAATGCGCCCAGCTAAAATCCGTTAGTCTAAATGTTTTGATGCCCAATAACTCCGCCGTTACGACGCCAAAGATATAAAGCGCCATTACCAGATCCATTTTTTTAATATTGCTCATGATCACTTGCCTCCTTAAAAAATAAAAAACTGCCTCGGGAGGCAGATAGAAGCCAATTGATTTACCAATAACTCTAGCTAATCTCCCGTTCTAATTGGGAGCCTGGGCACAAAGCCGGACCAAGTTCGAATTCGTTTATTGTGCAACATAATTATTTAATCCCGGCTAGTTCGATATCAAATACCAAGTCAGAGTTGGGAGGGATATTGCTGCTGGGCGATTGTGAACCGTAGGCTTGCGCGGCCGGAATAACCAGCCGGCGCGTTCCGCCAACCTTCATGCCAGGCACACCTTTCGTCCAGCCTTCAATAACCTGATTAAGTCCAAATGAAATGGGTTCACCAAAATCGTGTGAGCTTTGAAAAATGGTGCCGTCGCTAACCAGCGCGCCGGTGTAATGCGCCGTTATGGTAGCTCCCTCTTGGACCACTTCGCCATCGCCCTCTTTAACATCAATTATTTTTAGTTCTGTAACTTCGCCACCGGCTTCAAAGCCTTGGAGTTTTGTGCCCTCAAGTTTGGTTTTATCATCCGGCTGCATATCTTCAGCTTATTATACTGAAGATATTAATTTCCGCTAGTTGAGTAACCGACTACTTGGAAGTTGGGGTCTACAAGATTGTTTGACTTATCAAGGTGAGCCGAAGTAAGAGTTGGGCCGCTAACGGTCGCCGAAACAATTGCCATGGTGTTGGCAGTTTGGGAAGGCGTTAGATTAAAGTTGGGAGCGTGTCCTTGAGTATAGGCAAAGTAGGTCTGGCCGTTGGCTGTAAAGACAATCGGTCGGGCCTGAGCAGTCGATATTGGTCCGGGCACACTAACACTACTAGCCGTCACAGTAGCAGAGGCGCCGCTATCCATACTGGTAATAAGAGTAGTTAGCACGCTCAGGGGTGACTGGTCAGTCGCTGGAGTTGATGAGTTACTGGCGGCCTGACTCGCCGTAGGCGTTGGGGTAATGTTACTTTTAGCTGAGGTGGTGGTTTTTGTTTGCGCCGTCGCTGGTTTTGCTGAGGTTGATAAAGACGTATTGGCACTTGTGCTTGCTGCAACCGTTGAAGCGTCTGATTTTGACTGCGTATTCGCGCTTAGCTTACTTTGATTTGATGTGTTTTTGTTGGAGGTTTGTAAGCTAGAATTGGCATTATTGCCCTGATGGGCTTTTAGCACGGTCATGAACACTCCTCCGACGCCAACAACTACTATGACACCAGCTAACATTACGTAATGGGCGAAGCCTTGAGTATCTACAATGTATCTTTTCATTTTTTCTTTTTAAGTTGTCCTTTTCAAAGTGTAGTACCGGCCAGTTATTATTGCAAATGTATGTTTTGGCTGAGGATAGCGGCTCAGTGTAGAGCCTTAGTAATATCAAATTCTACCACTTAACTCACCGTTTGGCTTACAATAAGCTCGTGATTAAAAAATATCCGTATTGGCTTTATGTTGTTGGGGTTTTTGTGGCCTGGGCAATAGTATTGCTGGTGGTGCGGAATTTTATTAGCAGTAGCAGATTCCATAACGTACTTATTTTTGCCAGCGGCTTCTTAATTGGTGTTCTGGCTGCGAGTTTGGCACGGAAGGTTTATAAATAGTCAAGATGGGAAGAAATGCAATTGCCGTATTTTACGTTGTACTGATGATAGCTACTGTAGTTGCCGTGGATTTGCTCTTCTTCAGGCATCGGTTCCGTGAACGGCTAATAGCGAATATAACGATTGTGCTGGTGTTTGCTGTCTTTTATTTGATATTTCTGAGACGTAAATAAACATTTGATACTGCTTATGCTTGGCTGAGCACGCTGGTCAGGAACCTTTTCGTATCCCGTCCGGACTCTTAGTGGCATGTAATAACAATCATGATTAAAAAATACCCGTATTGGATTTATGCTATCCACCCAAGAAAGGATTGGCTAGACGCAGGGTTGTATCGAACGCTTCCAAGCGCATTATCTCGTTGTGTTTAGCATTACGCTCGCTGCGTGATAAGCTGCCGGTTTTTATTTGGCCAGCGCCTGTGCCGATGGCGAGGTGAGCAATCGTAACATCTTCGGTCTCGCCGCTGCGGTGCGAGATAATTGTCCGCCAGCCGTGCTTTTTCGCAAGTTGGACGGCCTGAATTGTTTCGGTAAGCGTGCCGATTTGATTCGGTTTGATAAGAATCGCGTTGCCAGCTTGCTGGTCGATAGCACGCTGCAGCTTCTCCCGGTTGGTCACCAGCAAATCGTCACCAACAAGCTGCAAATTCCCTAGCCTCTTCGTCAAATCTTTCCAAGCATCCCACTCATCTTGGGCTAGGCCGTCCTCGATAGATAGCAACGGATATTTTTGTGAGATATCTACCAGATAGTCCATCATCTCGGCGTTATCCAGCTTCCGGTCTTCTGTGTTTATGGTATATTTGCCGTCTTGGAAGAGCTCAGACGCCGCCACATCCATGGCGTAAGCTACGTCGTCGCCTAATTTATAGCCCGCCGCTTCGATTGCCCTACCGAGTAAGTCAAACATCTCGGTGTTATTTTTGACAGGGTAGGTAAAACCGCCCTCGTCACCAACGGCTGTTGATAACCCGCTGTCTGCAATTTCCTTTTTTAATGCTTGGAATATTTCGGCGCCAACTTGGATAGCTTGGGCGTAGCTTTCCACTCCCTGGGGTATAATCATAAATTCTTGGAAATCTGAAGAGTTGGATGCGTGCCGGCCGCCATTTAACACATTCATCATCGGCATTGGGAGCGACATCACCGGGTTTTGGGCAATATCGTTGATATGTTTGTAAAGCAACACCTGTCTGAAGTTCGCGGCCGCGTGCGCGCAAGCCAAAGACACGGCCAAAATTGCGTTAGCGCCCAGCCTTGACTTATTTGGTGTGCCATCCAGCTCAATCATCTTCTGGTCAATTAGAAACTGGTCATCGGCCATCATGCCATGTAACCGCTCGGCAATTTCGCCCTCAATATTCGCAACTGCCTTAAGTACGCCCTTGCCACCAAAAGCAGCATCGCCGTCCCTTAGTTCATGAGCCTCATGCGACCCGGTAGAAGCGCCGGAAGGCACGGCTGCCCGGCCAAACACGCCGTTGCTTAGCCACACATCGGCCTCAACTGTCGGTACGCCGCGTGAATCTAAAATCCACCTGGCTTGAATGCGCTCGATGTTCATAAGCTCATCTTCTCATAGTGCTTGTGTATAATAAATAGACAGAATGGCACTACTGTATTTTTATGATGCGACAGAATTAGACAAAAAACAGTTAGATGTTTCACTGCAAGGGACTGACCACCACTGGGAATATGTAGAAGATAAAATTGAGCCGGCAAACTGCAACTCTGAAGCCGAGGTTATTTCTGTATTTGTAACGAGCAGTGTTACGCGTGAAGTAATTGAGGCAATGCCAAAACTCCGTCTGGTTGCATGCCGCTCCACTGGCTTTAACAATGTCGATTTTGAGGCTGCTAAGGAGCGCGGCATAACGGTTGTCAACGTCCCAACATACGGTGAAGCAACCGTTGCGGAATATGTTTTCACGTTACTGCTCGCTCTACAGCGTAAACTACCGGCCGTTCTTAACAATGAAAAAGCCCAGCTGCCTAGCGAGAAGCTTATTGGTCACGACTTGCAGAGTAAAGTTTTTGGCGCCATCGGCACCGGTCACATTGGCCAGAAGGCCCTAAAAATAGCCGACGGTTTTTCGATGAGTGCCATTGCCTACGATGCTTTCCCAAAAGAGGAGCTGCAGTCCGAATACCATTTCAAATACGTTGGTTTGGACGAGTTGCTCGAGCAAGCTGATGTTATCTCGCTACATACCCCGTTGCTGCCAACTACACGGCACATCATGAACCACGACCGGCTGGCTAAAATGAAGCCCGGCGCCATTTTGGTAAATACGGCCCGCGGAGAGCTTGTTGACACCAAGGCGCTTATCGAGCAACTTGACTCGGGGCAGCTTGGCGGGGCCGCTATAGACGTCGTTGAAGGCGAAGCCCTGCTAAACGAACACGAAGAGACCGCGCTTTTGCGCAGCGATAATCTCCCCGACGAGCTGCTGCGCCACAGTGTCGAGATATCCGTGCTAGAGAAAATGCCAAACGTTATCGTTAGCCCGCACAACGCGTTTAATACGGTTGAAGCAATCGAGCGCATTAACCAAACAACCGCTAAAAACATCATCGACTTTTGGTATGGCAATATGCCCAACAAAGTTGAGCCAGCCAAAAAGACAACTGGAAAATTATTGGTAGTCCGTCACGCCGAATCCGAGTGGAATGCGGCCGGAAAATGGACGGGTATTACCGATATACACCTAGACGATAAGGGGTTTAAAGAGTCAGCTATGTTTGGAAAGGCTCTCAAGAAATTGGATATTCCTATTGATGTCGCCTACTGTTCCGAACAGATCCGTTCACGTGAGACGCTGGAGGGTATGCTAGATTCTGCGCAGCAATTTGAAGTAAAAGTCGAAATCATTAGCCAGCTGAATGAAAGGGATTATGGAGAATATACCGGCAAGAATAAATGGGAAGTAGAACAGATGGTCGGTGAAGTGCAATTCAATGAGATTCGTCGGGGATGGGATACGCCGATACCAGGCGGCGAAACACTTAAAATGGTATACAAACGTGTCGTGCCGTTTTATACCGGTACCGTCTTGCCGCTATTGCAGGATGGGAAGAATGTACTAATTGTTGCTCATGGGAACAGTATTAGGGCGCTCATGAAATATCTGCAATCTATTAGTGACAATGATATTAGCCAGCTGGAAATGCCCTTCGGCCAAATTATTATTTACGACATTTCTCCCAGTGGTTTGCGCGCCAGTTCGTCGGTCGTTCAAATAGATACCACGCCACCCAACGCTTAAGCGTCTTTTTATTTTGAAGCGCGGCTAAACAGGTTATCTAAAATTTCTGCTGTTACCGCCTCGCGCGAAAGCGTGCCATCAACCTCTATTAGCAGGTCATTTTTACGGTAAAAATCTATAACCGGCTCGGTGTTATCCTGGAATTTTTTCAACCGTGTCTTTAAAGCCTCACTTTGGTCGTCAGTGCGATCGCCGCGGTCGTGCTGAGTCTTGGCCGTTTCAAAACGCTGCCACACCTCATCCTCGGATAACTTTAGGACGACAACGGCCTTCATTGGATGGCCAGAGTCGGTTGTAGCCTTCATTATTGCGTCTTCTTCGCCATGTGAGCGCCCAACAGCACTTAGTATCAACGGCTTGTCTTTAAAATTTGACCGCGATAAATAAGGTAAAACCATGCCGAGATAAAAATCAGAAGGGATAATCCCGCCGGCTGCCAGTATTTGCTCAATCTTCTTTGGGTCATGATGACTGCGCAGGATATCGCCGCCGCCTATTAATGTGCCGCCAAATAAATCTGCCAGTATACGTCCCTGGGTGTCTTTGCCCGAAAACGGCCGGCCAAAAATATTAACGGAACCCGCACCTAGCCAATCAGAAATTATTTCTATTTGCTTACTCATAAAGCTAATTATAGTCCTTTCATTCCATAGCAAAGAGTAGCTACCCACAAAGAAGTTTAGTGTGAGTTTAATCACACTCTTTCCTAGGTGTTAATGCACAATAATACTGGTATAATGAACTTAAAGTAAAACGAAAACGAGAGTGGGCAAAAATGTACAAGTACATAAAGTTCTTTGAAGAAATCTCCCTAGCTGATATCCCTGAGGTAGGCGGGAAAAACGCCTCTTTGGGTGAGATGGTTCAGCATCTGGCACCCCAGGGCGTGAAGCTACCTAACGGTTTTGCCACGACTTCCGATGCCTACCGTTATTTCCTGCAAAGCACCGGCTTGTCTGAGCGTATCGGCAAGGAGCTCGAGGGCTTGGATGTGCATGATGTCAAAGATTTAGAGCGACGCGGCGCCAAGCTTCGGTCAATGATCACTGATGCTGATCTGCCGGAGGATTTTGGGCAAGAGATCCAAGATGGTTACCGGAAGTTAGGTGAGATATGCGGCCATGAGAACCTCGTCGTAGCGGTGCGCTCAAGCGCTACGGCCGAAGACCTGCCTGACGCCAGCTTCGCCGGCCAACAAGAAACTTATCTGAATGTTTCTGGCATTGAAGATGTACTCAGCTACACTAAATCCTGTATAGCTTCACTATTTACTAACCGTGCCATAGCCTACCGAGTAGAAAAAGGCTTTGACCACATGAAGGTAGCCTTGTCAGTGGGCATCCAGCAAATGGTGGCTGTTCGCTCGAAAGCCGCAGGCATTATGTTTACAATTGATACCGAAACTGGTTTTCGTAACGCCGTAGTGCTAACCAGCATTTACGGCCTAGGCGAGAACATAGTGCAAGGTCGTGTCAGCCCCGACGAATTTACCGTCTTCAAACCCACTATGGCCATACTCAAAAAACGTGTTGGCGAGAAGAAGCTCCGGATGATTCCGGTGGAAGGCTCCAAAACCAAGAACGTACTAGTACCCAAGCATGAACGTGAGCAGTATTCCATTACCGACGATCAGGTTAAGACTCTGGCCGATTGGGCGATGAAGATCGAACAGCACTACGGACATCCGATGGACATCGAATGGGCGCTGGACGAAGACGACGGCCAACTATACATCGTACAGGCCAGAGGTGAAACCGTCGCCTC
>CAYUUT010000002.1:0-119862 GCA_964448095.1 uncultured Candidatus Saccharibacteria bacterium
CGGTCATCAAGGGGCCCAGCTGACAGACTCAATCTTGCTGCTTTCAATGAACCCTGCCAAGCATACCGGCTACATGCTCAGCATTCCGCGCGACCTGTATGTCAGTATTCCCGGTAACGGCTACGGCAAGATTAACGAAGTCTATGAAGACGGCGGCATGGGACTGTTGGAGCAAGTCGTCGATAGCGATTTTGGCGTGAATATCAATTACTACGCCATCATTGATTACACCGCGGTTAAAGACGTGGTGAACGCTCTAGGCGGCGTTACGCTCAACATCCACAACCAGGACTCTTGCGGCCTATACGATGGCAATATCGATTACACTACAGGCGGTCCGCTGGTAGACTTATCCAACGGTACCCACACCTTGACCGGCGAACAAGCCTTGGATCTGACCCGGGCCCGCGGGGACCCGCCATATCCCAGCTGCGGTTACGAGAACAGTGATTACACCCGTACCCAGAACCAGCGCTTGGTATTTGCCGCCATCAAAGCCAAACTCAACTGGAAGCTGGTGCTAGACCCCCGCAAAAACAGTCAAATTTTAAATGCCACGGCCGACAATGTTAAAACAGACGTCCCAATATCAGCCGTGCGGCCGTTATTTGGCCTATTCAATGCTATTCCGAGTAGCAAGTTGCAGTCACTTAGCCTGAATAGTCTGAACGGCCAAGATATGCTGCAAAGCTACATCACTTATTATGGCCAGGACGCTTTAGTCCCAGCTGCCGGTTCGACGGACTTCAGTCAAATCCAGCAAGCCATCCAGTCGCTCAATAAATAGTTTTAATTATCCCTAAATTAGTGGCGCATAGCCCGCATCAGGGCGTTGACTGTCTTGCTGAAGCCGCGTAGGCCGCCGCGGTAGACAATATATCGGTCTTGCCACTCCGGCTGATACTTGGACTTAAACCTGTTGAGCCCCTGAAAAGAGAAGAAGCGGTCGGCATTATTATAGGCAAAATTCAAAAAGCGATTGAGAGACTTGCTGGGGCTTTCCGCGTCTTCCAGGCCGGCTAGGGCTGATAAGCCCATGTTAAGCCGGGGAATCTTTTGCCGGTCCAGCTCTTGGATGAAGTTAAGCAGCAGATAGTCGTTGATATTGCCCGGGCTGCCAGTCGCATGTCGCAGGAAATCGAAATTCGACTCGGTCGGAATTGAGCTGGGCACTAGGTTGATAAAGGCCTGGATTGTGCCATGCGAATCTTCAGCTACCATTAACGTACAGAGCTGGATGTAGTCATAGCTAAAGTAGCCCAACATGAAGCTACGCTCAGCCCGGCCGGGTCGACTCAGCCAGTCATCGGAAATAACCTGCAGGCGTGTCAGAAGCTCTTCAGTGTAGGGCGGCTCGATGAGATTGCAGCTATAACCCAGGTTAGCGAACTTATTAGCTATGTGGCGGAAGTCTTTAGCTGTCGCGACCTTGTCCATAAAATTCTTTGTGTTAATAATGGCTTCTTCGCCAATTTTTTGGGCTTCAAAGCCAAGCTCTTGGTATAACTCAAGATTTTTATCTTCGGTATGGATAAGCGCCGGTTGCCAGTCATTGAGGCGGCAAAAGCGGCTGAAATCCTGTAGTAGTGGCTTGATTTGGGCTTTTGGGCCGATAGGATCGCCCACAATCAGGGCTACGCCGCCAGCAGCTTTGTAGGCCACGGCCGCACTGCGTGCGGCATTGAAAAAATAAGATTTATCCGGCGGCCAGAGCATAAAGAAATCTTCACTGGTTGTAGAATAACGCTCAATTAATCTACGTATATCCTCGTAATCCTGCCGGTGGCGGCTCAAGCGGAACCGAATCGGCGAAAACAGCGATACGGCAGTATAGAACACCGCACCAAGGCTAATAGCCGCCAGCGAGTCAACAAAAATATGCGCACGTTTGGTGTAAGCCGAGACGGGTGTGGTAGTAGTTAAGCCGAATTGGTCGACGGTATAGTGGGCGGCCGCGACCGGAGTTATTTCTTGATGAAAATCGTGTTCGTCCAGTAGCATAAATCCGGCCACGCCGTAAGCAAAGGCCACTAGCAGAATGACCGCCGAACGTTGAGCGGCCGTAGTAAAGTTTCTGAGCTCGCTGCGTACATCAAATAGTCGCCGATAATAAACTAATGCCAGCAGCGTCACTGCGGGCAACGCCAGATTTAAAATCGCGGCGATGTGCAAGTGATCGCCACCCGGAAAATCAAAGATAAAGTGCCTTAAGTTGCGCAGCACCAGAAATGAATATACCGGCAGCGCGACTAGCCAAGCCGTGTGCTTGCCGCGATTGAGGAGGGTAGCGAGATAAATCAAACTTAAGCCGGCCAAGAGCGTCAGATGAGCATCGTCGCTGGCAATTTGTATGCGATGAAAATGTACCAGTGCAAATAAGATGCTGCTAATAGTCAGCAGACCGCTGAGGGCTACAAAAAGCGCAACGGCATTAAGCTTCCATTGGTCTGGCTGTTTCATCTAGCTATCTGCCTATTATACTGGCATAAGCCACTAACTCAGTTCATCGACTGCCAAAAAACCTAATTAGAACTTACTTAGAAAGCAGCTTGCCGTCTTGGATGTGGAAAGTCTTGTCGGTCTTGCCGGCAATCGATAAATCGTGGGTAACTACAATTATCGTGGTGTTCTCCTTTTTTGCCAGTTGGTGCAGCAGACCAAAAATTATTTTGCCGTTCTGACTGTCCAGGTTGCCGGTAGGCTCATCCGCCAAAATCAGCTGCGGCTTATTAGCCAGTGCCCGGGCAATTGCAACGCGCTGCTGCTCACCGCCGGACAGGCGGGTTGGCTTTCGCAGCTGCTTATCGTCCGTGATGCCGACTTGATTCAGCAACTCCTCGGCTCTGGGTTGGCGCTGGTCTTTAGGAATTTTGGCGAACTCCATCGGCAGCATGACATTTTCCAACGCCGTCAGATTAGGCACTAAGTTGTAGCCCTGGAAGATGAAACCGATTTGTTTAGCCCTGTACTTAATCAACGCCCGGTCGCCCAGAACAGTGATATCCTGGTTACCGACTTTGATTGAGCCGCTAGTCGGTTTTTCTAGCGCTCCCAGCAAAGAGAGCAGAGTGGTTTTGCCACTGCCGCTACGGCCAACAACAGATACAAACTGGCCGTCTAGTACCTGCATCGAAACGCCATCAACAGCTATGACTTTGCCGGCCGCACCGTTGAAACTTTTGGATAATTTATCAACTTTTAACATCTTACTCTGTCCTCAGTACTTCCGCCGGCCGGACTTTAGCGATTGACCAGCTGGCAATGCCGCTGCCCACCAGCGCAATTAGGATAGCCGCGCTCAGGCCGTAGAGCACGATATTCCAGCTGACCACAGCATGAATGTTAGTGATATTATTGCGCACCCGGCCAATGCCGCTGCCGGAACTTACGAACGTTGAGCCGTTACCAGTGCCCGCCTGTTGGCTCAGGCGGGCAAAACCGCCGCCACCAACCCCGCCGCTAGCGCCAAAGCCGGGCGTCTGCACACTGCTGGTAGTAGAACTCGAATTAGTGGAGTTATTAACCAGGGTCCGGGTGATTGGATCGGCCGCCGCCAGGCTGATGAGAATCCCGATAACCGCCGCCAAAATGGTTAGCGTCACGGCCTCGACCATAAACTGACTGACAATCTTCACGTTGCTGGCGCCGATGGCCTTAAATACGCCAATCTCGCGCCGGCGCTCGCGGACAATCATCAACATTACCAGGAAGATTATGACTGCGCCGGCAACAACCGCACCGATCAGGCTATAAACCGAGATATTTTTGATGCTGTTGAGCGAATCAATTGAAGTTTGGGCCTGGTCCACGCTGCTTGTGACGTCGGCCGCGCTGCCCAATTTGCTTTTGACGGCGCTGGTCACGGAATTGACATTGCTGACCGAGTCTACCGTAACTACGGCGCTGGTAATATCACCGGGCTGGCTGGACAGGGTTTGCAGAGTCTTCAGCGGCATCACTAGCAGGCCATTGCTAAAATCATTGCCGCTGCTAAAAATGCCCACTACTTTAATGGTCGTATTATAGGCCGTGAATGTCGAACCAACGCTCAAATTATTTTTACTGGCTAAAGCCGTGCCAACCAGCGCCACGTCGTCGCTGCTGGTTGAGCTAAATACCGCGCCGCTCTTGAGCGTAAAAGTTCCGCCTCCTTGGGTGTTGGCCAGGTCGGTTGGATTATTGCTGCCCAAAACCGTGACTGGCGGTGTAAAGTCGGCTGGATTAAAACTGCTATTGCCACTAATCGTGCCTGATCCGCCGCCAAAATTCGTCGCGAAGCGCTGGCCAAGCTGCCCCAGCTGGACTGATGACTGCAGATTGGTGTCGCTGGAAGTCAGCCGGTCGTTGAGGCTTTCTTCGATCGTATCGACATGGGCCAGATTGGACACACCGTTTAGTTGGGTCTGAGTTAGCGGATTGCCGCCGCCCTGGAAACCACGGACGCCGGCCGGCGAGACGGTAATTGTATTGCCTTCGCTGCTTTTAATATTTTCAATCTTTTTATTAACTGCCTGGTGCGCTAGTAACATCGATAAGGCCAGGGCAATCGACAGCCCAAGAATAACTACAACCGAAAGTGTGCGAATATTATTGCGGAAAGCATTGCGGACGCCGCGGGAAATTACGTTCATGCTATAGAGTTTATAGCATTGATTCTTAGAAAACCCTTAAACTTTGGAGTGATATAATGAATTTAATGTTTTTGCTTATCCATATAGTCATTGCCCTAAGTAGCGTCGGCTACACGACTTATCTGTATTTTTCGCCCAGCCGGCGGCATTTTCACACCGCCTATGGCTTAGTTGGCTCGACCTTAGCCAGCGGCACATATTTGGTTATTAGTACCCATTCGCCGCTGCTGCAATCCTGCTTGACCGGCTTGATTTACATTGGCGTGGTGCTGTTTGGCATCACCGCGGCCTATCGCCACGCGGCTAGCGAAAGCAAAACCATCGCCAAAGACCGTTGAGATTTCAGATTAGATTCGCAGCCAAAATGTTATAGTGAAGACATAGCGGTTATATTTATTTCCGCCCTAGAGCCGATGGGGGATCTTACGTATTTAGCTCATGAATAAAAAATATAAGCTGGCGGTGGTGGCGGTATTTCTGGCAATCTTTGGCTGGCTGGCGTGGCGATACTTTAGCAACGCTAATATAGCGGTGCTCAATCCCAAGGGTCCGATTGCGGCCAAGGAGCGCAATCTAATCTTTTTTACGCTCGGCCTGGTGTCAATAGTAGTTGTTCCGGTTTTTGCGCTTACTATTGCCTTTGCCTGGCGCTACCGGGAGGGCAATCGCAAGGCCAAATACAGCCCGGAGCTGGACGGCGGCAGGCTGGCAGAAACCATCTGGTGGTTAATCCCCTCGGCCATTATTTTAGTGCTGGGCGTCGTCACTTGGCGCAGCAGCCACCAGCTCGACCCCAGCCAGCCCATCAGCTCGACCACGCCAGCAATAACGGTTCAAGTAGTAGCCATGGATTGGAAGTGGCTGTTTATCTATCCGGAGCAGAACGTGGCTTCAGTGAATCTGCTACAACTGCCGGTTAATACACCGATCAACTTTCAAATTACTTCCGACGCGCCGATGAACTCTTTTTGGATTCCGCAGCTGGGTGGACAGATTTATGCTATGCCCGGTATGTCCACCCAGCTGCACCTGGAAGCCACCCAGGCCGGCGACTACCATGGCTCGTCGGCTAATATCAGCGGCCGCGGCTTCGCCAGCATGGACTTTACTGCCCGGGCTGGCTCACCAGCGGATTTTCAACGGTGGGTGAGTAGCGCCCGAAGCTCCGGCGACGTCCTGAGTCTTAATCGCTACAATCAACTGGCCCGGCCCAGCCAGAATAATCCTATCGCCTATTTTTCAGCCGCCGAGCCGGGACTCTACGGTGATGTACTGAACCGCTTTATGCTGCCCGGCGGCGAGGTAAACGTCCAATGATCTACTTAGGCGATATGCTTGGCCGCTTGAACATGCAGGCGCTGCACCATAGTCTAATAACTGATGGCGGTGTGGCCGCGATGCTGCTATCCGGCCTGGCAATATTTGCGCTCCTGACTTATTTTCATCGCTGGCGGTGGCTGTGGCGCGAATGGCTAACCACCACTGACCCCAAGAAAATTGGTGTAATGTATATCACTACCGCCTTGGTAATGCTGCTGCGCGGCGGTTCGGACGCCATTTTGATGCGTCTGCAACAGGCTACTTCAGTCGGTTCGCATCACGGCATAGTCAGCTCTTCGCAGTTCCAGCAAATTTTCTCGGCCCATGGCACAATTATGATTTTCTTCGTGGCCATGGGCCTGATGTTTGGCCTGATTAACCTGATAGTACCATTACAGATTGGCGCCCGGGATGTGGCTTTTCCGTTTTTAAACGCTAGTAGTTTTTGGCTATATTTCGCCGGCGGTATGTTGATAAATCTATCACTGGCAGTCGGGAACTTTACGACTGCTGGCTGGCTGGCCTATCCGCCATTATCAGAGCTGCGGTACAGCCCGGGTGTCGGCGTGGATTATTGGATTTGGGGCCTGCAGATTGCTGGCGTGGGCAGCCTGTTATCAGGAATTAACTTCTTAGTAACGATTCTGCGTATGCGCGCTCCGGGCATGAAACTAATGAAGATGCCGATGTTCTGCTGGAGCGTACTGGGCGCCATGTCGCTAGTAATCTTCGCTTTCCCAATCCTGACGGCCACGCTGGCCTTGCTGGCGCTGGATAGGACTATTGGCACGCATTTCTTCACCTCGGGGGGTGGTGGCAATATGATGATGTACGTCAACCTCATCTGGGCCTGGGGGCATCCGGAAGTCTATATCTTAATCCTGCCGGCCTTTGGCGTGTTTTCCGAAATCGTACCAACTTTCTCGCGCAAACCGTTGTTTGGCTATACCAGCATGGTCTGGGCTATCTGGGCGATTGTGTTTCTATCATTTAGTGTCTGGTTGCACCATTTCTTTACCATGGGCGCCGGTGCCGACGTCAACGCCTTCTTTGGCATTATGACCATGATTATTGCTATTCCTACGGGGGTTAAAATTTTCAACTGGCTGTTTACTATGTACCGCGGCCGCATCCGCTTCGCCACACCGATGATTTGGTTTTTGGGGTTTGTGTTTCTATTTACCATCGGCGGCACCGCCGGCGTATTATTGGCGGTGCCGCCAGCCGACTTCCAGCTGCACAACAGCCTGTTTTTGGTGGCACACTTCCATACCATGATTGTCAGCGGCGTGCTGTTCGGCTATCTAGCCGGCATAACCTACTGGTTTCCCAAGATTTTCGGCTTTAAACTGAATGAACGACTCGGTAAATATGCCGCCCGCAGTTGGATTACCGGTTTTATTCTGGCTTTTGGGCCGCTATATATTTTGGGCTTAATGGGCGCCACTAGGCGGCTGGATCACTATAGTGCCAGCATGGGTTGGCAACAACTATTTATAGTTGCCGGCATCGGCGTAGCGTTCATCGTAGCTGGTGTCTGTTTCCAGGTACTCCAGCTGGTTGTCAGCATCTGGCAGCGCCATCAGAATCTAGACACAACCGGCGACCCGTGGAACGGCCGCACACTAGAGTGGGCTACCGCCTCACCGCCGCTGCACTATAACTTCGCGGCAATTCCCGAGGTTAGCAGCAAAGACGCCTTTTGGGCGATGAAACAGGCCAAGATCGTCAATAAAAAACCGCGCTACGAAGATATCTATCTACCCAAAAACACGCCTTATCCGATAATAATCGCCGGCCTGGCTTTCGCTGCCGGTTTTGGGCTGATTTGGCATATGTACTGGCTGGCAGTCGTTGGGCTATTTGCTATTGTCACTTGCATAATTGTGCGAGCCTCCGGCGAAGATAATGACCGCAAAATATCGGCCGCCGAAGTCCGAAAGCTCGAGGCGGCCAAAACATGAACGAGTCAACAGCGGTAGTTAAGCCAGAGGCTCTGCAGCGCGAAGATAACGACCGCACTTACTTTGGTTTTTGGGTCTATCTGATGACCGACTGCGTGCTGTTCGCCACACTGTTTGCTACCTACGCCGTGCTGCGTGGTAATACCTTTGGCGGCCCTAGTGGTAAAGACCTGTTCAGTTTGCAGTACGTGCTGGCCGAGACCCTGGCGCTGCTAACCAGCAGCTTTACTTGCGGCCTGGCCGTTTTGGCGGCCCGCCGGGGAGATAAACGACTTACCCTGATATTCTTTGCCATTCCTTTCTTATTGGGCATTACCTTTTTGTCGTTGGAGCTAAGCGAATTCGCCCGCTTGGCGCATGAGGGCAATAGCTGGCGGCGCAGTGGCTTTTTGTCGGCCTTCTTTACATTAGTGGGGACTCACGGCGCGCACATTACCGCCGGCTTAATCTGGATGGCCACTATGATGGCTCAGGTGTTGCGCCGAGGGCTAACTCAGTCCAACGTCCGTAAATTAACGCTGCTGAGCTTGTTTTGGCACTTCCTGGACGTTATCTGGATATTCATCTTTACTGTCGTCTATCTGCTAGGGGCTATATCATGAAACCTGACACTAAAGCCTTATCGGCTAAGCCCTACGTATTTGGTTTTGTGGCTTCGCTGGCATTCACTCTTGGCGCCTATTTCTCAATCACACACCACCTCTTTGTTCGGCGCGAACTCATCGCCCTTATTAGCATCCTGGCCTTCGCCCAGCTTCTGACTCAGTTGATATTCTTCCTGCACCTGTTGGACGAGCACGGCCCGCGTTGGAAGCTGCTGGTGTTTTTCTCGATGATTGGCGTGGTACTAATTCTAGTAGTCGGCTCGCTGTGGATTATGAATAACCTGAACTACCATATGAGTCTGCAGCAGATGTATCAGTACTTAAATAATCAAGGCGACGGGATCTAGCTTTGCTCAAGGCCTACTATTATCTGGCCAAGCCGGGGATTATCTACGGCAATCTAATAACGGCCGCTGCCGGTTTTCTGCTGGCTGCCAAACTCGATGTTGATTGGTGGTTACTGCTGGCTCTGCTGGGCGGCACAACCGGTGTAATCGGTTCAGCCTGTGTCTTTAACAATATTATGGACCGCGACATTGACTCCCGGATGGCCAGGACCAAAAAACGGGCGTTGGCCAGCGGCAAAATTAGCCCATTGGCGGCGCTGATTTACGGAAAAATCTTAGGCGTAGCCGGTTTTTTGGTCCTGGCCATATTCACCAACTGGCTGGTTTTTGGCATTGAGTTTGTTGCTCTTATCTTTTACGTTTTCATCTATGGTTGGGCCAAGCGGACAACCTCGTTTAGCACACTCGTCGGCACTGTGCCCGGCGCCGCGCCACCGGTTGCCGGCTACTGCGCCGTTACTAACCACCTGGACGGCGGCGCGCTAATCCTTTTCCTCATATTAGTCTTTTGGCAGATGCCGCACTTCTACGGCATCGCCCTTTATCGCTACAAAGACTACAAAGCCGCTAAGCTGCCGGTAATGTCCGTCAGCCACGGAGCTTTATCGACCAAAATCCAAACCCTGGGTTATATTGTCGCCTTCCTGGCCGCTATCGCAGCGCTGAAAATATTCGGCTACGCCGGCTACGCTTATTTAGTAGTTGTTGGCCTGCTGGGATTGGCGTGGCTGGGTTTGGGCCTGCGCGATTTTAATTCAGAGGATGATGCCCGCTGGGGTCGCAAGATTTTTCTATTTTCGTTAATTGTTAATGTGGGTTTTTCCATAATGATTGGCGCTGACGCGCTGCTGGAGAAGTTATGAGGCGCTGGTTTTTAATTCTTATTACGCTGGCGCCGTTGGTAGCGCTGGCGCCGCGGGTTTCCGCCCATTTTCCGGCCACTAGCGGCACCATCAGCGCCGAGCTGCACATGGAACCGGACGATAACGCCGTGGTGGGCAAGCCGGAAACACTCTATTTGATTTTGAACGATGCCGCAAACCGTTTTAGCCTAGCTGACTGCGCCTGCCAGCTATCGCTCAGCAGGGGCGGGCAACCCATCCTATATACCCGTCTGAATCTGCCGCCAGCCGGCCAGTCAACAGTTTATAGCACCGCCGGCGTGCCATTTACCTTTGCCGCAGCCGGTGATTATCACGTAACCGTTACCGGGCAGCCACTAAATCCCGGCAGCTTCCAACCCTTTACGCTCAACTGGAATTTCCAGGCAGCGGCGCCGGCAACCGGCAGCGACTTCTCGGCCAAAACCTTCCTAAAATATTTCGCCGCCATTCTGGGCATATTCTTGTTGGTCGCGGCGGCAGTTTTCCTACTTAGTTAAAATTTTTGGCGAATGTGGGAAAAGGAATAGTCCCAGTTGGCGGTAGCTTTTTTGTGCGGGTTAAAAATACCTTGCGGGTCCATGATTTCTTTGGCTTCACGAAACAGCTCCAAAACCTCTTTGCCATACATCGCTTCCAGCCACGGCCCGCGCACCAAACCGTCGTTATGCTCCCCGCTAAGGCTACCTTTGTAGTGCAGCACCAGGTTGTCAACTTCTTTCATGGCCGGCAGCAGCTTAGCCCGGTCTTTAGGATCTTCCAGCTTCATCAGCGGGATAATATGAAAATTGCCGTCGCCCATGTGGCCGGCAATCGTTGCCAGTAAATCGTATTTTTTAACAATCTTGCGAATTTTGGGCAGGAATTCGGTGAGGTAGGGCGGGTTGACTACCAAATCGTCAATGAACGGCGCGGTGTGCTTGTCTTTGACTTTGGAGCGCAGCAGGTTGAAGCTCTGGCGGCGCATAATCCAGAATTTTTCACTCTTGCCCTCCGTTGGATCTTCTTCGAAACCGTTGATCTCATAGCGGGCGCGGTAGGGCTTTAGGCTGCGGTGCAGGGACTTAACTTTTTCCCGAACCTCTTCCTCGGTATCACCGTTAAACTCAATCATCAGAATAAGCTTGGGAATGCCGTGCAGCAGCTGGAAACCTTCCGGTATCAAGCTAAACAGTAGATGGATGAATTTTTTCCAGCCCAGCAGTTTTAAAAAGCTCGGCATAAAACGGATAGCCAGTTTGAGTGTGGCGTCGTCAAAACTTTCAAAAGTCGCCGGCTTGGTTTCCAGGACTTTGGGGATAATTTCGCCCAAATCGTCTATGTCTTTCAGAAAAAGCACCAGCAGGCCGGAGTGCGGCCGGGCCGGGACCAGCTTAAAGTGAATATCGGTTACAAAACCCAGCGTTCCCTGAGCGCCAACAATTAATTTCGTCAGATCAAAAGTGCCAGTCTGGTGGTCCAGAACATCCCACAAATTATAGCCGGTGGAGTTTTTGGTGACGTTTGGTTTGGCGGCCTTAATCTTGTCGTAATTAGCGTTGATTAATCTGTAGAGCTTGGCGTAAACCTCGCCCTCAAAGTCTTGTTGCTGAGTCTTGGCCAGCATCTGCTGCTGGCTCAGCGGTTTGACCGTCCGCTCCACGCCGTCGGCAAAGACAAACCGGAGCTCCGTGACAAAATTTTCGATCTTGCCGTATTCCAGCGACTTTTCACCGCCGGAATTGTTGTTGACCATACCGCCAACAGTACATAAGTCGCGGCTGGCCGGGTAGGGCGGCAACAAGGCCTTGTGCTTTAGGGTGAGCTTCTCAAAATCGCGGTAAAAAACTCCGGGTTGAGTGCGGGCGCCCCGCTCAGAGACCGCTTCCACCTTATTAAAGTGCTTATTAAAATCAACTATCACCGAGTCGTTGATGGCCGCGCCACTCATATCGGTGCCGGCGCTGCGGGCAGTCAGCGATAGGTCTTTTTGCGATTTTTTGTGTTCCGCCACCAGCGCCACCAGCTTTTCTACGTCTTTGGCGTCCTTGGGCGAAACCACCAGCTCCGGCACAATCTCGAACATGCTAGCGTCATGACTATAGAATTGCCGGGTTTCCTCGGAACTGTCCATCTCACCGCTAAAACCGGTTTTTTTCAGAGCCTCAACGAATTCATCCATTAAACATAAGCTTAACTGTTAGGCCTTGTCTCTGGCAAGTAGCGTCTAGGATTTTTTGCCGTGGTATTGGTCGCGGATCTGGAACAAGAAGTAAAGCACCACCGCTGTCACAATTAGCTGGACTACCAGCGAGCCGAAGCCGCCGTAATTGTTGAAAGCCGAAAATACGCCGTAAACAAAATTCAGTAACGAACCGTAAAATAGCAGCTTCCAGCCTTCTTTTTGCTGGACGCGCAACTTGGGGAAAGCCGCCAATAGTATCAGAGCATCAATGACTAAGACTATTAGGCTAATCCAATAGAAAATGTTCAAGTGGGTTACTCCGCCCATGGTGGTCCCGTAGTAACTATTTAAGGTGTTGACCAGATTATTTACTGTGTGGCCCCAATGCCACAGCGCCAAAGCCGCCCATAGCTGCAAAACGCCAAATATCAACGCTACCCACGGCCAGATGCCAACGATTGATTTTTTCGCTCCTGTACTAAGTTTTGGCGCGCCTTTATAGACACCCGCCAACCAGGTTTCTAAACTATCTAACATTTTTAGACCCTCCTTAATTCCTCTTGTCTCTCAGCATAGGCTAAGGAATCACCCTAAGCAATAGGGCAATTTTTACGGGAAAATGGTGTGCTAATATTAAACGGCCTGACCATGATTACTATCTACGTTGCAATCGCCAAAAACGGCGTCATTGGTAAAAACAACGCCCTGCCGTGGTATCTGCCGGCCGATTTAACGCGCTTTAGGCAAATAACCGCCGGCCACCCCATAATCATGGGCCGCAAAACCCACGAATCTATCGGCCGGGCGCTGCCAGGCCGTACCAATATAGTCATTACCAGCAATCCGGTCTACAAGGCCGAAGGTTGTGTGGTAGTCAATTCGTTAGCCGAAGCCCTGCATCAAGCCGAGGCCGCCGAGGGCGCAGAAGAAATATTTATTATTGGCGGCAGCCGCGTTTTTGAAGAAGCCCTGCCAAAAGCCGACAGGATACAAATCACCAGAGTTGATGCCGATATAGACGGCGACATCTTTTTCAAGTTCGACGCCAAACCCTGGCGCCAGGTTTTTTCCGAAAAGCACCAAAAAGACGACAAAAACCAGTACGATTTTGAGTTCGCCATCCTAGAACGCAAATAGGCGTCAAAGGACTTGTGTTTAAAATAGCTGCTGGTCTAAACTTAACTTATGCGCAGGCAGCAGGGTGATATCCTGCCGATAGTATTAGTCATATTACTAGTAGCTTTTGGCGTCTGGACTTTCTTTTACGTGCGCGACCATCATCGAGACCGCGGCAGTACCCAGACTGCAGCCACCAGCACCAAGAGTACCGCTAGCACTCCGCTCTCCAGCGGCAGCGATAACCAGAGCCTTGATTCCGACCTCAACAATATTAATAGCGGCCTAAACCAGAGTAATCAGGATTTAAAGAACAGCAATAACGCCCTTAATGACCAGCAGTTGCCAGTAAATTAGGATTATGAATATGTCTAAGGATTTTATGAACAAAAGAGCATTTGCAGCTTCGGGTTTAGCAGCTCTGGCTTTTAGCCTGAGTATGGCCGCCCCCGCGGCGGCCATCAGCACCGCCAGTGGTGCGGCGGCCACCGATGTTGCCAATAACGCCGCCGCTCAAGCCACCCTAAAACGCTTGCAAACCCGCGGCAACGCCGAAATTAGCCGCCGCCTAACCAGCCTGAATAAGCTCGCCGGCGTTATCCGCAGCACTGCCAAACTCAGCGCTACCGACAAGTCCGACTTAACCAGCCAGGTCAGCGGCGAGATTTCCGACCTAACCGCTCTCAAAACTAAGCTCGACGCCGATACTACGGCGGGCGACGCCCAGACCGACGCCCAATCAATAATTACCAATTACCGGGTTTACGCGCTGGTTCTCCCCAAAGTCTATCTGTTAAAAACCGCCGACGCCGAGCTGACAAACAGCGCCAAACTAAGCACGCTGGCCGGCAAGCTACAGACTAGAATCACCGCTACTAAAAACCAGGGCAAAGACGTCACCAGCCTGCAGTCCAGCCTAGATGATATGAACAGCCAAATTAGCGCTGCCCAGGACCTGGCTAATGCCGTCGACACTGCCGTTGCACCGCTACAACCTACGGATTACGATAGCGACCATTCAATCCTGGAAGGTCAGCGCTCGCAGCTGCAAACTGCCCACCAGGACAACCAAGCCGCTTACGCAGATGCCAGGACTATCGTCAGCGGCCTTAAATCTCTTTAGTAGCCGTTCCGTGCGATAATTAAGAGGTGGAAGAGTTCACCAAGGCGTTTTCGGAACTTAATGATGAGCAGAAGAAGGCCGTTGAGCAAATTGACGGCCCGGTTTTAGTGATTGCCGGCCCCGGCACCGGTAAAACTCAGCTGCTGTCCACCCGCGTGGGCTATATTCTGCAAAACACCGATGCCTTGGCGCAAAATATTCTCTGTTTAACCTTTACCGAGGCCGGCGTACAGGCCATGCGCGAGCGCTTAACGCGCTTTTTGGGCCAGGACGCTTACGATGTCCATATCAGCACTTACCACGCCTTCGGCAGTGAACTGATTCGCCGCTACCCGGAATACGCCGGCGGTTACGGTTTTGAGCCCATAGATGATCTGGGCAGCGACAGCATCATCCGTCAAATCCTTGCCGACTCGCCTTATTCCAACCCCTTAAAATCGGCTGATGTTTATGCACACAACTTGCGGGATTTTATGAGCGAGTGTAAACGGGCGCTGCTGAGCCCCAAGGATGTTTCGCAGTTAGCCAAATCCAACCTGGATTTTATTGCGCTAGCCTCGGGAGTCACGCTGGAGGTTCTCAAAGGTTTCGCCAGGATAGACAAAAACAGCCCGGTGCTGTTTGAAAAGCTGCTGGCCGGCCTGCAGTCCATTTCCATCAAAAAGCCGGCCAAATTCATTGCCCTCAAAACAGAAGCCATACAAAGCCTGGAAGAAGCCCTCCAGGCGGCCGCCGACAGCGGTAAGACCAAAGCCATTACCGCCTGGAAGGACCGCTGGCTGGCCAAAGACAGTGAAGGGCGCTTTATCTTTGCCGGAACCCAAGCCAATCAAAAGATTGCCGCCGCCGCGGATATTTATAGCGCTTACCAAAAGCAGTTGGCTAAACGCAAACTCTACGATTACGACGATATGATTCTGCGGGCCATCGAGGCTTTGCAGACCAATCCGGATTTCAAATTCACTCTGGCTGAGCAGTACCAGTTCATCATGTTGGATGAGTTCCAGGATACCAATCCGGCCCAGCTCAAGATTGTCGAACTGCTGACCGATAACCCGGTAAACGAAGGCCGGCCCAATGTCCTAGCTGTCGGTGATGACGACCAGGCGATTTACGCCTTCCAAGGGGCGGAACACACTAACATGGCGCGTTTTGCCCAGATGTACCGCGACGTCCGGGTAATTAGCCTGCGCAAAAACTACCGCTCGCACGCCCAAATTTTGGATGCCGCCTATAATCTCAGCGGACAGATCAAAGAGCGTTTGCATCACCAGTTCGAAGGCATTACTAAAATCCTGCAGCAAGCCGGCAAGGACCTGCCCAAAGACGCCACCATCGCCCACCACGAATTTATTAGCGATGCCGCCCAATATTCCTGGGTGACAGATGAAATTAAGCGCCTGATTAAGCAAGAAAAGTTTGAGCCGGCGCAAATTGCCGTGTTGGCGCCCAGGCACAAATACTTGTTGCCGCTACTACCTTATCTGGCCAGCGCCGGCCTGCCGGTGCGCTACGAAAAGCGTGAAAACGTCCTGGATAAGCCAATCGTGCGTCAGCTGGAGCAGATGAGCCGGCTGGTGGTTGCGCTTTATGCCCAAAATTACCAACTGGCCGACAGCCTGTGGCCGGAAGTTGTCAGTTATGATTTTTGGGGGCTGTCTTCTGATGAGATATGGCAGGTCAGCTGGAAGGCCTACCAGGCCCGCGATGGCTGGACTAACGCGCTGCTGGGTTCAGCCAAAACCAGGCCGCTGACAGAATTTATATTGCGCGTTAAAGATCTGCTCGGCGTAACCAATTTAGAGCAGCAGCTGGATATCTTAACCGGCATTTCCAAAGACGACGTCAGGCTATTTGAGCTGCCCATAAGAAGTCCGTTGTATGAGTTCTATTTTGGCGCTAAAAGCTCACAAGGGACCGATTATCTGGACTTGATCAGCGATCTGAGCGTGCTTAGGGCCAAGCTGCGGGCCTGGCGGCGCGGTGAAAACCGGCCGCTTAATCTGGCCGATTTTATGACATTTATAGATGAACACCGCGCCGCCAACATTAATATCTTAAACACCAACCCGCACTACGAAGCCAGCTCGGCGCTCAACGTCATGACTGCCTACCAGGCCAAGGGCAGGGAGTTCGGCGCGGTGTTTCTGCTGGCCGCGCAAGACGAAGTCTGGGGCGCGGCCAGCCGCACCGCCAGCAGCAACCTCAGCTTGCCGCCCAACCTGGATTACATCCGTTACCGAGGCAGTAATGACGATGAGCGCCTACGCTTGCTTTATGTCGCTATAACCAGGGCTAAATCGCATCTTTATCTGACCAGTTACGCCGCGACACTAGACGGCAAAGCCAGCCGGCCGCTAAAATATCTGGCCGGCCAAGCGGATCTGTTGCCGACGGCAATTAAACATACCGGCCAAAGCGTGGCCAGCGCCGTCCTGCAAGATTATTGGCACCAGCGTCATTTACCGCCGTTCACGCCCAAGCTGACCGACCGCCTGGCGCCGGTACTGGATAACTACCAGCTCAGCCCGACTCACCTCAATCAATTTACAGATGTAATTCGCGGCGGCCCGCAGCAATTCTTTTTCAATACTATCTTGCGTTTTCCCGCCGCCCAAGCGCCCAGCGCGGCTTACGGTACTGCCGTCCACGATACTTTGAGCTGGGTTCACAATACTAACGCCAAAGACAAAAAGCTGCCCGACATTAAGCGGGTGTTGGCCTTTTTCAACGAACAGTTGGCTGCTAAGCGTTTGGCCCCGGACGAGCAGGCCAGGTTAGGCGTTCGCGGCGAAGAGGCCCTACGGGCATATTTAGAGCAAAAGGCTGGCAGTTTCAGCCCTAACGATAAATTCGAACAAAATTTTCGCGGCCAAGGCGTTTTTATCGGCCCGGCGCACCTGACCGGCAAAATCGACAAGCTGGTGATTAACAAGGCCGCCAAGACCGTAACCGTCTTTGATTTTAAGACCGGCCGCAGCTACGACCGTTGGCGCGGCGAGGTGGTACAGCTGCATAAATACCGCCAGCAACTGATGGCTTATAAGTTACTCATAGAAGGCTCCCATGATTACGCCGGCTACAAGGTAGAGCAGGGCATATTAGAGTTTGTCGAGCCGGATGCCAACGGCCAAATCAAACAATTGGTACTCGAATTCAACGCTAAAGACCTGGAGGACTTCAAAAAGCTCAACGTAGCCGTCTGGCAGCGCATCAAGGCGTTGGACTTCCCGGATATCAGTAAATACCCCAAAAATACCAGCGGCATCCGGGCCTTCGAAGCGGACCTGCTCAAATAAAAATACCGGCTCGCGGGCAGCCGATATTTTCTTGAAAAAATCGTATTTATTTTTTGCGGGCAGCAGCTTTGTCAGGGGCAAACAACATGGCGTAAAGATTGACACCAATCAGGCCGCCGACCAGCGGGCCCAAGATGTAAACGCCGTTAAAGTTGCGGACACCCAAAGCCACGGCTGGGTTGATGTACCCGGCGGAAGCTATTGATGCCACCAAAATACCGGAAAAGATTGCCGCACCCAAGGTAAAGGCACCTTCTAAAGCCGTGTACACGCGTGACATCCAGGCGGTGTAGCCCATCGCCAAAATTGCTGTACCGACCAGCTCAGCTACAAAAATCGGCGTAGTAAAACCGGTTGATCTAGTTGGCAAGGGCTTGTCAACCAGGTACTGGAACAGCTGCCAAGAAGCCAAAGCGCCCAAAAGTTGAGCCGCGATGTAGGCTATGGCGCGCAGCGTGCTAATCTTGCGTGCGGTCCACATACCAAAAGTTATGCCCGGGTTAACATGCGCACCCGAAACCGGGCCAAAGAACAGCGCAACAACGCCTAAGGCCAGCGCCATGCTGGTAGCGACAAAATAAGACACCGAAGTAGTGTTGGTCATCACAATAGCGACCATCACCAAAATCCCGGCTCCCAGGAACTCGGCCACAACTGGCGCGACCTGTGCTTTATTGATATTTTTCAATGAAAAACCTCCCATTAATTATTCCTATCGACAACTATAATACTAATCCGCAAAAATACCAAATAGCCGTCTACCCGGCACCCAGTTTATCTGTTAAACTATAGCTAATGAGTGATAAAACCAAGGTTACCGTCTATAGTGCCAGCTGGTGCGCCTTCTGCCACATGGCCAAACAGTACCTGGCCAGCAAAAAGGTTGAGTTTACCGAGGTTGACGTAGAAAAAGACCCATCAGCCGCCCAGGATCTGGTCAAAAAAACCGGCCAGGCTGGCATCCCAGTTATAGAAATCGGCGACGAAACCATTATCGGCTTTGACCGCCCCAAAATCGACCTCGCCCTGAACCACTACAAACTAGTCTAGCGGCCCGATTACTGTACAATAAAAGTCCATGGCTTTTGAGGATTACAAAACCAAAGACGCCGTTATCGTGGTTTATACCGGCGAAGGCAAGGGCAAGACTAGTGCCAGCGTTGGTCTGCTGGCCCGCAGCCTGGGCACCGGCTGGAAGGTGGCTTATATCCAGTTCATCAAACACTGGAGTGTCGGCGAACACGATTTTATCAACCAAATCCAGCCGGTCTTTGGTAAAAAACTGCTGTTTTACAAGGGCGGCAAGGGTTTTTATAATGCCGGCGACCTGTCCGCCAAGAACGTCAGCCCGGCTGAGCACAAAAAAGCCGCGCGCGACACCTACGATGTGGCCTACAAAGCCGCAACCAGCGGCAAATTCGATATTGTCATCTGCGACGAGATAAACAACGCCGTCCACCACAAGCTCATCACCAAAGCCATGCTCAAAAAGCTAATCGAAAACAAGTCGCCCAAAACCAGTCTGTGTCTAACCGGCCGTGACTTCCCGCAAGAGTTCTTAAAATACGCCGATATCGCCACCAACATGACCAAGCTCAAACACCATTTCGACGATAAATACCTGGCCAACAAAGGCATCGACTTTTAAAACCGTCTAGTTCTTGGCGTTATTCGTTAAAGGTGAGATATTAGCTGCATGAGAGTTTTGCCGAGTTCTCCGGAAGCGGTTACAACTATCTGCGACGAGCAGGATGCTCGGCTGGTGGGGCCCCTGGTGGACGCCCTAAAAAGTCCCGACGAGCATATGTTGCCGGCGTACATTCACGCGCCCAGCGAATTCCTGCTGGCTGCTAGTATAGCCGGTAAGCTTTTACGCTCCGGTCCTCAACGCAGATTAGCCAAACACCCGATTGAGCTGCCTCCAGAAAGTGACACCAAGACGGCGGTTAGGGCTTTTGTCGATATTGTTAACGCTTCAACTTGCAGAGAAGAGCCGCCGCAGGGCGCCGTGGCCTTCACGAGCCACCGCCAGCACTCCTCGGTTCATGGCTGCCCCGCGGCGGAAGAACTTTTTACCAATACTTTCTCGCAGTTAGAGGATAATTTTTTGCCATATCAGGCAATGACTCACGGCGCGCAGATTATCGTAGATGGCCAAAGGCCGGTTATGCTGCGCAAAGGCGGCTCGGGCAGCGCCAAGACCAGCCTGGCGCTTGAGACAATTTATATAAATGGCATTCCTTACCCTGCGGGTTCAATATTGCGGACGCCGCTGCTGGAAGATGATGCCGGGGTTGATTCCCGCAGGCGCCGTCTTGTATTAGAAGACCGGGTCGAGGTAATAAGCGTTGACCGCGTAGTTAATCCCGGCTTTATAAGGTTATCGGCGTTTGCCTTAGGCGCCGCGGAAAGGTCCGAAGATTTTACGTTCACAGATACTCTTTCAGATAACCCGACCCTAAGGGAAAAAGCGCAAAGTGTAACTATGGAGCATCTGGGCAATATCGCTGCCCAGGCCGCGCGCCTAACCACCGCAAGCGGCGGAACCGTCGTCTTTACCTGATAATGCTACTTGGGCCAGTTGGCTTCGACTTTGACGCCGTCGCCTTCTGGTGGTTTGGGGCCGCCGGCGATTACCAGCTCCAGCCCGTCCGGGCCGGCTTCAAAAGTCCGCACCGTCTCCGGCGCCACTCGCAGTACGTCCCACTGTTTTAGTTCTTCAACTTTACCATCCAGTAAAGCACGGCCACTGCCGCTAATCACCACGTAAACTTCTTCCTGGCTCACGTGCTTATGTGCGCTATCGCTGCGGTGATTGGGCTTAAATCGCCGCAAAGTCAGGCCTAAATCGCGCGAATCCAGGTATTTGCGGCTAAAACGGATTTCGTTACCGTCGCTGGCCTGGTTTTCAATATCCATAAAATTGATCTTGGTATAAGCAGACATTAATTTATCCTCCGTTTTAGACTTCTACTACCATTATATACCGTGCCAAAACCACTAGAGCGCTGAATTTAATAGCTTTGTAGAATCGATATTATGTGTGAGAATAAATTAATCTATGAGTTTTGCAGAGCAACCGCTGCCGGATGAACTTGTTCAGGTAACGCCAGCGCAGAATATCGAAAACCTGTCCGCCGCCATCGATAGGGTGGCGGGAATAAGAAGAGAATTATCCGACATCTCCTTGACCAACTTTCTGAACGGAAAGGCGAGAGCGCTCCGCGCCGCCGACTCGCTGGCTCAGGTTATAAGAAACAATGAGCAGGTTTTTATTGACGATTCGCCCCAAACGACCGGCTCAATAAACAATGTGGTGCCAATAGAAACAGCTCGGGGACCGGAGCCCCATAATCCACAGCCATCAGAGGATTTGGAAGAAGACGCCCCAGAGAGAGTAGTCTCGTTAGTAATTGACGGGCAACTAGTAACTAGCCAGATGCTCGGCTTAAATCATGATAACGACCTGGCTTTTTTGGAAAGTCTGCCAGATTTTGAGATGGGCGAGAGGTTCGCAGCCAAAGACATACTTGCAAAAGAGTTTCACCCAGATGGCACCCCCGCTGCCAGAAAACAGGCGTTCTTAATAAGCCGAGCCAAAGTGATGGACGCCTTGGAGCATTTTATGGGGCGGCCCATTATTGGACATGAGGGAATTAAAGCCGGCAGCCGCTACTGGCTGATTACCAACGTTAGACAAGCATCGCCCTCGGAAGTTAACACTCCAAGCCACAGCCAATTCCATACTACGGAGCGCCATCAAAAAGAGAATCAGGTCTTGACAGAAGGCGCCGAACTACGGGATGCCGTGAAGCCTTACGTGATAGCGTTAGTCAATGCCCGCAAAGCTCCGCCCAAGCCCGGAGAGCGTAGAGCGCACGCCACCCACACCGACAACACGTCTAGCGCGTTAGAGATGCACTGGGGTTTGAGCGCGATCAAGGGTGCGGCCGAGTCGCAGGATATAGAAGCCATAGCCCGTGCCTTAGACCTAACTCCGTACTCTGCCAAGACCTTGATACGCGAGGCCCTTAAAGAAATTGCGCTCCAGCATAAGAGCGATGAAGTTGCTACAAATAGGGTCAATAATTACCTAGACATCGTCGACGATCTATAACCACTAAAAAGACTGTTATAAAACTGTATTGATAATATACCTATAATATTGTATTATTATAGTATCTATGAGGTCACGCTTCGGGGAAGAACCCCTACAAACCCAGACGCCGGAATTCAAAGCTCATACCGAATATGAGCTGCCTTTTGCGTGGGGCTCGCTGCACGTCACCGAACAGGCGCACAAGGCCTATGGCCTGGCTCCTTTAACCACTGCCTCGCTGGAAAACGAGAGTGGCGTTTCCATGCCCAACCTTCCCGATTTCAGAACTCACATATGGCTGGTTGCCCCCGATGAGCTGCCATTTACCATCGAGGCCTTTCCCGGATTGCCATTGACTATGGGAGCCGCCATGACCGAAGTAACTCCTGCAGGCATCGACATAGTCTGCGGCTTTGACAAAACCGCAACCGAAATCGCCGATGGTTTTACCCGGGCCATGGAGGCCGACGACGTTGAACCGCCCGAAGATCAAAGGCCGGATGAGCTAGAACAACAGACCCATCAGCTACTGGCCCATAATTTCGCCCGGCTGGCCGGCCGAAACGTCGCGCCCTACGCTCACCAGTTGCTAGAAGCAGCGGCAGACAAAGTGGTGCTGACAAAAGCCAAGAATGACTTTTTCATTGGCCTTGGTGGCGCAGCGTTCATAAATGCTTATGAGCTAGCATTCACCGGAAGAGTTGATGTGGCTAGCGAGTTGACCGGAACCGGCATGGTAGCTGTGGGGTCGGCTATCGCCTACCGTGGAATTAAGAAATATTTCAAAGGTCGGGAAGCGGTCAAAGTTTTCGTAGCTAATACGTCCGTGCAGTATGCCCAGATGGTTGCCGAAGATATCCACCGAACTTATTGTGCCCGGTACTTTGACCACCAGCTCCAGGGGATGCTGGGGGACCAAGACGACCCTAATCAGTAGCTACGAGCCAAAAGCAGTCTAAAACGCAGCGCCGAAGGCGTCATTAAAATGTCGGCTCTGGCTATTTGCTTCATCACTGTAATTTGCCGTATTAGTGGCGGCCATGAAAAGTCAGGATGCGGCAAGCTTAGCGCACAAATACTAAAGCCTATGCCCAGTCCCAGAGCAAACAAATAATCCAAAGGCAGTAGATATCCATACAATCCGTTATAGAACTGCGGTAAAACTACTCCAGCCACGGCCATACTACATAAGCCAATCGCCGCTGCCCAACAAGCAAAGTAGCTGGAAAATCTGTTGAACTTAGTTTTAAAACTAGCCAGGATTAAAAGCATCGCCAAGACTAGTCCGACAAATGTCACAGCTTTATTGCTAGAAATAAACAAAAAAAGCGGATTGGAGCCGGTAGGCTGCGACTCTTGAAAAGCAACATATAAGGCACTTAACCCCGCAATATGACTGATTATTTTAATCATGTTTGTGTCTCCTTCCAAAACTTCTACTAATATAATATAGATGTTTTGCTGGCAATTCCGTGACGTAACACACACGATTTGGCTGGAGGCAGGGATATATGGGCACTTTTGACAAAGTGCTTAATATTTTGCCACCGGACCCGTATACAACTGACCCTAGCAGAGATATAATTAGCCTAAATTGGAGTAAAGCATGGCCAAGAAAAATAAACATCTGCTGTGGCGCTTTGGCGCGGTATTTTTATTGGCCTGGACAATTTTACCGGCATTTAGCGGTGTTGCGTCAGCCCAAAACACACAGGATTTTTCTTTTGATAGCTTCCAAGCTGATTACTACTTAACCCAGGCGGCCGATAAGTCCAGCCGAATGACGGTTAACGAGGTGATGATTGCTCGTTTTCCAAGTTATGACCAAAACCACGGTATTCTGCGGGCCATTCCGCAAGTCTACCAAGGGCATACACTCAGCCTTAAAATTTTGTCCGTCACAAATGATAAAGGCACGGCCTATCCCTATACCACCAGCACACAAAACGATAATCTGGTTTTAAAAATCGGCGACCCGAACGTTTACGTACACGGTGCCGTTACTTACAAAATAGATTACAGCTACAAGGACGTTATCAGCTTCTACCAGGACCATGATGAGCTGTTTTGGGATACCAATGGCGACCAGTGGGACCAGCCATTTGGTCTGGTCGCGGCCAGTTTTCATATCCCTAAGGATCTATCGGCCAGCCTTAACGCCGACCAGCGCTGCTACGTCGGCTTTTCCGACACCACGTCAAATTCCGCTACCTGTACTATCGACCGGACTACTGAGAGCAATCAAACCATCGTTACCGCTAGGTCTCTTAATATACCCCCGCACAATACTTTGTCGGTGGCCCTGAGCTTTAAGCCGGGAACCTTTGTGTACAGCCCGGCCATAGCCCACGAAAAGCGGGTAAAAAAGCTAGAGACAACTTCGGCCTTCGTGCTGGGGGCGGCGCTGCCGGCAGTGGTTCTGACTTTTATGTTTATGCGCTGGCGCAAAATCGGTAATGACCCTAAGGGGCGAGGGGTTATTATCCCGCAGTACGAGCCGCCAAAGGGTTTTGACGTGCTATGTTCCGATTACATCTATAAGGAGAACCTGCGGCCGACGGCCATCAGCGCAATGCTGATAGACATGGCCATCACTGGTGACCTCACTATTTATGAAACACCCAAAAAGGGTTTTTTCGGCCACACCAGCTACAAGATAAAGATCAATTCCATCTCGGCGGATATGTCAGACGAGGCTAAAAAGGCCTTATTCGCATCCCTGGGCGACGGACTTACCGCCGGAGACACAGTTGACCTTGATAAGCTGAAGAAAGACTCCGGGCACCAGCTGCAGGCGGCCAAGGACTTCAAACAGCTGGGGAAAAACCTATCGCTGGTGCTTTATACAAAGGGCTACTTTAGAAGTGATCCCAGGAAAACTAAGAGGATATATTCCACGGTCGGCACTCTTTGGGTATTTGCCCTGATTTTCGGCGGCAGCTTATTCTTTTCATCTCAGTTCATCCCGCTTTATGGCCTGTATGTCGGTCTGTTCATCTCCGGCGTAATCGTTTCTATTTTCTCGTATATTATGCCAGCCCGTTCCGAAGCTGGCGTCGAGGTCTACGACTGGCTGCTGGGGCTGCGTGATTATATCAAGTTAGCCGAAGCCGACCGGCTGAGGTATTTGCAGAGCCCGGACGGCGCCGAGAAAATCGCTGAACCCGACAAATTCAATCCCACAGATGCGACCTCAAGAGTGAAACTGTTCGAGAAACTCCTGCCGTACGCCATGTTATTCGGCCTGGAAAAAGATTGGGCCAAGCAGTTCAACGATGTTTACACTACGCCACCCGGCTGGTACGTCGGCAATTGGACAGCCTTTAATGCCGGCTATCTGGCCGGTTCGCTCAGCAACTTCAACACGGCCGGAGCTACTAGTTTTGCCGCCCCCGCGTCTGGCAGCAGCGGCTTTGCCGGCGGTGGAGGTGGTGGCGGGGGCGGCGGTGGAGGTGGTGGCGGCTGGTAGCCGCTCAACCGGGCCCGGACCCGTATACAATCTGTTGCATGAGAGTATAGTTGGGCTTAAAGGAGATAAAAGAATGGCAAATGCTAAAAACTTAAATGTAAATATCAACAGGAAAAAGGTCGTCAAGCACGGCGGCGGAGCAGGCGGTTTCTATTTCTTAGGGATGATTGGGGCAGCGGTTTATTACGTCCAAAACGCCAATGGCTTCGGCTCAGTAGTAGTTGCGCTGCTAAAGTCATTAGTCTGGCCGGCGTTCCTGGTCCACGATTTGTTAAAGTTTATCTATAGCTAAGCTGGCTGCATTCTTGGCTAGGCCTTCTGTTTTAGCCGATGGCCAGATCTAAAAGCTGATTTTGCTCATGCTTGCATTGCCGGCAAAAAAATAGAATAATAAACAGCAATTATCTAAGAGAGGTTTTTGATATGGCCAAAAGAGGCAACGAATTTGAAGGTGAAGTAGCTTTGGTAACCGGCGCCAGCCGCGGCATCGGCCGGGCCATCGCCCTTGACCTTGCCAGCCGCGGCGCGTGGGTTGCCGGAACGGCAACCAGCGAGGAAGGTAAGGTAGCCGTGGTGACTGCGCTTGGTGAAATAGACGCGCTTGGGATGGCTGTCGAGCTCGATCTCGCCAAGCCAGCTACCTTTGAAGAACAGCTAGACCTAGTTGCCGAATCCGCAGATGCTCCGGTATCAATTCTTATCAATAATGCCGGCATTAACCGCGACACCATAGCTCTAAGGATGAGCGATGAACAGTGGGACGAAGTTATAGATGTTAACCTAACCGGTACATTCAAGCTTACGCGCAGAGTTCTTAGGCCGATGCTTAAAGCTCGGCGCGGGCAGGTTGTTACAATCGGTTCTTACGTTGGTGGTCATGGTGAGTTTGGCCAGACCAATTATTCCGCCTCCAAAGGCGGCCTAGAAGGCATGACAAAATCCCTGGCCAAAGAGCTCGGCAGCAAGGGCTTAAGGTTCAATGTGGTTGCACCAGGTTTGGTAGATACCGATATGACTAGAGCCTTGCCACCGGAAATAATTCAACAGATGTTAGATATTATTCCCATTGGCCGGGCCCTGACGCCACAAGAAGTCGCCGATAAAGTCCGCGAAACCCTGCTAGACGCAAGCCTAAACGGCCAAGTAGTCCCTATAGACGGTGGCCTTACAGACGGCATGACCGAATAGACATGTCTAAGCTGTATTCTTCTATAAAGCCGGGTATAATTTTTGCCTAGCGTGGAAGATTTACTAACAACCGAAGAAGAAGAGCTAGACGTCATTATTGGCGGCTTAGAGCTCCAAGCCGAGGAGCTGGAAGATGAAGCCGAAGCAACCAAAAAGAGCGCGCAAACTTTTGGGCTCTTGGCTCTAGTGGCGGCGGTACCCACGGTAGCTCTTAATTATGTACCAGAGGACTGGCCCTATGAAAAAGAGCAGGCAACCGCTTTGTTTGTTGCCATGGCCCTTACTACATCGGTGCAGATTGTGCGTCAACGGAGGCAGGTAATTAAAGCTAGGCGCAAGCGGCGGCTGGCGGATAGACTCCAGGAAGAGGCGGATATGCTGGAGCTGGTTTCCGTCTACTAGATTGTTTCTGCCGTTTTGATTTGGCAAACCTGGCACTTTTGACAAAGTGCTAAATATTTTGCCACCTTAGCCGGTAAGGTGGCGCCAACCGCCGGGCCAAAGCAAAAACTAGATTGAACTGGCTTAACGCTGGCTTTCGGCGCCGCAACGTCGCAAGCGCCCCCTCGCTCTACTTAAGAGCGCTCGGGGGAGAGTTGCGGCTTGATTCCTCAAGCCGGCTACCAGTTCATCTGTTTTTGCGGACCCGGACCCGTATACAATCCGTTATAACAGGGATATAATTAGCTCAAATTGGAGTTTTAATGTCTGAGGCTGAAGCCAAAAATAAAATTGCTGAGCTTGTTGAAAAATACGAGCAAGTTAAGAAGTCGGGCCAGATTAAAAAATATACCGAAGAGGATACCAAAAAAGGATTTATTGTACCCCTTTTTCAGGCCCTTGGTTGGGACTTTGAAGACCGAGACGAAGTATCATCCGAAGAACATGTACAGTCTTCTGGATTTATAGATTATGGCTTCTATCTAAATGGCGCACCCAAGTTCTATTTAGAAGCTAAAAAACTTTCTGCAGATATCCACGCTGAGGATTTTGCCAAGCAGGCAATTCGTTATTCATGGAATCGCGGCGTCACCTGGGCAGTCCTTACAGATTTTGAAAGCTTGCTAGTCTTTTATGCTCAAAGCGTGTCCAAGCACCTGGGTGATAAGTTGTACTTTGAAATTACATATGACAAATATCTAGAGCGTTTTGACGAACTTTGGCGGCTCTCGAAAGAAGATTTTAAGGACAATGTTCTTGATCAAGAAGCTGAAAAGTCTGGTAAAAAATACCAGAAGATTTCAGTTACAGACACGCTATATAAAGATCTTAACGAATCACGCGGGCTTTTGCTCAAGTCGTTTCATGAATGGAATACGGATGTCCCAGATGATTTATTAGACGAAGGTGTCCAGAAAATGCTAGATCGTCTTATCTTTATGCGAGTGGCAGAAGATCGTAAGTTAGAAAACCCAATTCTATTGCCCATGTTGCGAATGTATGGCGGAAGTAGCAACAAGGATTTCTTTAAACACTTAGTAGATGAATTTCGTAAGCTAGATGATGTCTATAACTCTAACCTTTTCGCTCCTCATCCGCTCGAAGAATGGGAGGAGTATAGCGGTAAAACGGGCGAAGTTATCGAAAAACTATACGGAAACCCAGGTTATTACGAGTATGACTTTAAGGCTATTCCAGCGGATATTTTAGGTAGTGTTTATGAAAATTATTTAGGTTATAAGCTATCCCAATCCGAGAAAGGTATAGAAGTTAGCAAGGATGCTCGCAAGCGCAAAGAGCAAGGGATATACTACACGCCTACTTATATAGTGGATTACATTGTCGCCAATGCCCTTAAACCGGTACTTGATAAGTGCCAGTCAGTTCAAGATCTTAAAAATATCAAAGTTTTAGACCCGGCCTGTGGATCGGGCTCGTTCTTAATTCGGGCCATGGAAATGATTTATCAAAAATATCTGGAGTTCGGCGCCAATCCTGGCGAAATGACTAAGATTACCATTCTGCTCGATAATATTTTCGGCGTAGATCTAGACGAGCAGGCTGTAGAAATTGCTCGATTGAACCTCCTAATTAATGCTCTGGACAGTCGGATGAAGCTACCGGACCTTTCTGGCAATATTAAAAATGGCAACTCACTGATTAGTGGCACGGACGCTGAGCTAAAAAAAGCTTTTGGCAAAGATTATCGCGATAAAAAGCCCTTCAACTGGCAGGAACAATTCCCGCAAGTTTTCGAACGCAAAAACCCAGGATTTGATGTCATCATCGGAAATCCTCCATATATTAAAGAGTATGTAAGCAAAGAAGCATTTGATGGACTAAGAAGCAGCCCATATTACCAGGGGAAAATGGATATTTGGACGCTTTTTTCCTGTCAGGCAATTGATTTGCTACGGCAAGAAGGAACGTTAAGTTTTATCGCACCCAATAACTGGACAATGAATGCTGGTGCGAGTATTTTCCGCAATAAGATTTTGTTAGACGGGGAGCTTATATCATTTATAGATTTCGCCGACTACAAAGTTTTTGACGGAGTGGGAATACAAACGATGATTTTTGTGTTTCACAAATGTGAGCCTAGGAGCGGATACCCAGTATCCTATGCAAGAATAGATAGCTCAACACATGACGCGATACAAGCAATCAAGCAAGTTGAGGAGTTAACCATAAATCCTGAAAAACTTATTGATAAAACTCTCTCTTTTAGCCACTCAGGCATAGAAACTCTTCTAGAAAAAATAGCATCTAGGGCTAATTTTGAACTAGATGACGCGGAAGTAGCCCAAGGCATAGTAGCCGCGCCCGATAAATTATTCCTCACCGATGGTCTTACCGGATTCAACAAGGATGAACAGGAGTTCTTAAAGCTCTTTCATACTTCAGTTGGAAGATACACTAGTGGAAGTGCGGCGAAATACCTTTTTTACATTTCAGCTAAAAACTTTACCGGGGTAATAAAAGATTATCCTAATATCATGAAGCATTTTGAGCCGCATAAAAATACATTAATTGCCGCAAAAATTAAGTATGGGACTCCAGATAAACCTTACTTTTTTCTTCATCGTGAGAGAGACGAAATTTTTTTCAAAAATGGACCCAAAATTATTTCTGCAACAAGAACCCCTTACCCAAAATTTTTATATACAGAAAAAGAATATTATGGCTCTCGAGCATTATTTTTCCTCAGGACGGACAGAGCAAACTTAAAATATTTAACAGGCATCTTGAATTCCAGATTGATAGATTTTTGGCTACATCGTAGAGGCAAACGTTTAGGAGACTTATTGCAGGTTGATAAGGGACCATTATTAAAAATACCCCTGTTTGTTCCTCCTATATCACAGCAGCAACCAATAATCGAGCTGGTCGATAAGCAACTCAATCTGAACGCAGAGCTTGATGACACTAATGAGAACTCCAACAAATGGCACGCATTAAAGTCAGAAACTGAAAAATCTGATCATCAAATCGACCAACTTGTCTATAAACTCTACGGCTTAACCCCCGAAGAAATAAAAACCATCGAATCAGGCGCGTAAAAACTCTTCTATTTCCCGTAGATACTCACCGAAGTCGCCATGAGGATAATTCCACCACGGCCATTTGCCATATTTCTCGAAATAAGACTGCTGGAATAGAAATGGTACTAGATACTGGTTGAAGTACTTTTCGAGGTCAAAACCGTTCGCAAATGTTTGCTCCAATTCCGATCTTGGAGCAACACAAAAGCTACCTGGCGGTGTAGCGTTTAAGTGCATATCCTGCGAGCTGACCTTTAGCCTATCTTGCGTCCGATATAACCGATCTGAAGCATCAAAAACTCGGGGCACCTGCGAGCCGCCCCGGTAGTTATGGAGGAAAATTATCGGCCAACTATCTTTGATAATTGTCTCGGGCCTGACAATAATCGGGATTTTGTCATGATAAATTAATAGATCACCATTGTAGTGGGCTCTGAAGCTGATTGTTCCAGCAAGGTGTAGGGTTGAGCCGGTGATTACGGTTCTGAGCCTGTAAATTCGGCGCGCCCATTCCGCATCAGCCTGCGGGCTCATAACTACTCAGCCCAGGCGCCTGTCGGCCTCACATAGCCAGTTGGTCCGCCAGTAGATTTTTTCTGGTCCAGACCGCAAACTTCCGAAAGTGATTGATGCACATCTTCATTGGAGTTTAGACTCTCTAGCCCAACAATTTTGGTAGCGGCTATTTTGATTTCGGAGTTTAAAACTTCTTTGTCTTGCGCGGTCAAGTCATTAACGTATTCGTCCACCATAACGTCGACGGAGGCCCGGTCAGGAATTTGAGCTTTCGTTAAAAAGCTGGGCAGATTTTCGAAAAAAGATTGGATAGCATCTTGAGAGGTAGCTTTGGGGTTACCGGTGAAGTATTGGGTCACGATAAGTTCGGCATGAAATGCCTTAAGCTTAAACTTATTGTCCAAACGCTTACGGCAACCATGCCGCCAACCCTTGACCAATTTTACCGAATGTCTGAAATCAGGGTTAGCCTCATTTAAATCTTGGGCTTGCTTCCTGTAGCCTCTGGGGTCAGACTTTTTGCTGTCAATTTGGTCTCGGGCTTCATACTTAGCAGCCCGAGCTGAATGGCTCATCTTCTGGATATCTGGCACTAGATAGAGCGGCTCCCCAAATTCATTCGACTCACCATCTAGTCTTAGCCCTGGGACAATGTCAATAGAAAATTCGTCCGGAAAGACCGCTGCAACCGAGTGACTCTGCTCTGTGACGGTAGCATTGTCGCCGTAGTGTTCGACAAGCATTACCGCTAGCTCCCTCATCAACTTGGGAATGTCTTCAAATTGGAGCTCAGTGTACTCGTTAATGACGTCTAGGTCGTGGACTGGATGGATTGCTGTGTAGCGGGCGTACGATCCCGAGCGAAAAGTGTGGCCAGATAAAGTTTTCTTAAGATCGTCATATCGATTTTCGATTAGGTTGCGCTCTTTTTCCAGGGGCGATAAGTTTTCTTTTACAAATTCGTTAATAGCTAGGTTGAGTTCCTGGGCATTCATATTAGTTATCCTTCCTATTTGGTGCCGTTGCCATTACTGCGAAAACATCCGCCATTAGACGCAATGGCGTAGTAGCCAGCGAGTGGTAAGCATATTTTTTAATTCGTTTAAGCTGGTCATGGTCAATTGTATGGTCGCGGGCGTAAACAATCACATATACCCCTTTAGCAGCGGCTTTATCATAAACTTCCCAGAATTTCTTGGAGTCCGGGCTATAGCCCAGAACCACTAAACGTTGTTCGCTCACTAAGGAGGCGAGGCTCTCACCTTCAGGCGCCAACTGCACGTTCATGAAAAGACCATTACGCTTAAAAATATCTTGTTCGGTCGCTACCGAGCAATTTTCAGTACTAACAAAAAGGACTTCACGACGGATATTGCTATAGAGGCGTTTCTCTTTACCTAGCCACCATTTGGCCACACCAACAGACGTAAACACTGAGACTAAGACAGGCAGACCGATTTCAAAAGTTATGTTCACTACGTCAGCCCTCCGGTGGGTAGGGGTCTTTAGCCGGCGGAATCGTATACGCCTCCCTAATTTGGTTATTGTCTGCACGGTGAATTTTAACTTCGCCGCCGCCGGAATTGTGAGCATGATGTTCGGCGCCGGCGATTGCCTCGGCCTGGGTATCGTACACCGCAGCGGCCCGCTCAGCGTGTTCACGCTTATCTTCCCAGTCGCCGTCTGGCCGCTTCATTACATGATAGTTTGACATTGATTTTCTCCTTTAATGTCTTACTTTAGTCGACGGCAAGGCTCGCAATCCGGCCGTCGACCGTTTTGGTGCGGATAAAACCCTCCGAACCCGCCGATAGTCTTCCTTTTTGTTCGTTGATAATCGGTAATTAAAACTTACCATGCCCGTAATAACTTGTCAAACTATTTTGTCAAGGTGTTACATACTATGATATACTGGCTTTAAGTGAAACCAATCCATCAAAATATTCTTGACTTGGCCCAATCCCAGGACCTCGGCCTACTTACTTATCGAAAAATTGGTGAGATGCTCGGCGGAGAGCACCCATACCATATCCAGCACAATATGCGTCAGCTTATTAAGATGGGTCTTCTCGTCGAAAATAAACGTTCCGGGTCGATTTATTTAGCTAGAAATCGCGCTGGGGACGAAAATCTTATGACTATACCGATTCTGGGTAGCGTTAGCTGCGGCGCACCAACCGAACTAGCCAATGATGAAGGCAAGGGATTTATTTCTGTTTCACCAAGCCTTATTAATGGTCGACATCCGGATAAGCTTTTTGCCCTCGTGGCAAAGGGAGATTCCATGAATAGAGCTAATATTGGCGGGGTTAGCGTGGAAAACAATGACTTTGTAATTGTTCGCCAGTCTGATTGGGGAGAGGCAAACGAAGGAGATTATGTCGTGTCGATTATCGGAGACAGTGCCAATCTTAAACGTTTCTATGTTGACAGGGAAAACCGTCGATTCGTCCTGAGGTCAGAGTCAGACATTGACTATCCTCCAATAATTATCGCTGAAGAGGACATGGAATATTATAAAATTAGAGGCGTTGCAACTGGCGTGGTAAAGGGACTTCCGGAATCGACAGAGCCCTAGAGCCAGGTCGCGCCGCCGGCGGTGTGGGAGCAGGTGCCGCTACGGGATTGGCTACGATTTCCAATGATTACCTATATTTAAAGTAGAATGTAGGTAATGAAGTTTTGGCGAAGGAAACCGACCAGGGAAGAAGAGATGCTGAAGCTTGCGCTAGAAAAGCTGGGCGTCCGGGTTTTGTCGCAAGTTTATGACGGGCACAAACACATTGATCTGGCGATTCCATCCGCGAAGATAAATATTGAGGTAGACGGCAAACGGCATCTGACTGACCCGCATCAGATAATTAGTGATTTGTCGCGCAGCCACTACTCGGACACGTCCGGCTATGAAACTGTGCATATTCCAAACGAGTACATTCATGATGACCTGGAAAAAATCGCCAAAGCCCTAGCCGAGGCCGCCGCAATCCGTGAAAGACAAATACTAGAAGGCTTAACACCGTAACTTATTTAGCGAACTAACTAGAGAAGGGCAGGCAGGGAAGTTGTAAAAAAGTCATCAAGTGTGATATAATCGTAGTAATTAGTCGACACTTAAGTACGCTATTTAAAGGAGAGTGCTACTAAACTGCCGGTCGCTGGTCGTATAAGTTTAGGAAGGTACTCCCTTATGGCAAATATTCTGCAGCCATTAGTGGCTCATATTAACCCGGTTAACGCCATCAACCGAGCGTTGGTAAAACACCCGCTGGAAATAAAAAAACCCCGTCGCCGGTTCCCCTTAATCCGCCGCGAAACCAATGAAGAAAAGCTAATAGACGCCACCGTTGGCGCCCACGACATATTGTTTAGCGCCAATACGGTATTTCCGTTCGTACTCTTTCCGGACACCATCAGTATGGACCGGGAACAGCTAACTATTGTTCACCGGGCGTTCTTCCAGACCGCCAATACCATCAGCGTAAGAATAAACGACATTTTGAATATAGAATCCAACGTGGGGCCGTTTTTTGGCTCTATTCATCTGTTTTCCAAATTCTTTACCAACGACCTAAAATCAATCCATTTCTTAACGCGCGGAGACGCCCTGCGGATACAGCGGCTGATTCAAGGCTATGCCATAGCCCACCACCGGAAAATTGACTGCGCCAACATCGAAAGACGCCAGCTGATTGCTATGCTGGACAGCCTGGGCCAAGGCGCAGCGGTTTCCTAAAACCGGAGGGTCGTAATCCGTAAAAAAGTTAGCGTTTAGTGTGAGCTTAATCACAGTATGAAAATCGCCCATCGGTTACGGTGTGGGCAACCACGCGAAGCGGACAAAAACAACTGCTTCGGCGCGGAGTAAGCGCAAAAAAGGAGCCATTAAAAGCTCCTTTTTTGTGTAGCAGTTTAGCTTTCTAGGGTTTCTTCGGTTTCTATGGATTCTTCAATAGAATCAGCGACATCGAATATCTTGTCTTTGAGATTGTACTTATAACCGGCAAGCCTGATGTTCTGCGGCGTTAATTCATAAAGGACGTAGTCGCCGGCATCGAGCCTGGAGATGGGAGTAACCGGTGTTCCGGCGGTTTCCTGAGAGAACTTGGCCATGATTGCCAAGGCGTCTTTTAGTTTTTCCGGGTCATCAATAGCTTGTACGGTGCCGTTCACTTGGGCCGTTGTTTGGCTGGAACTTTCATAAATAACCAGAGCGGCGATAGGGTTAGACCGCAAGTTTCGGCTTTTGGTGGTGTCTTTTTTGGTAACAAAGAATAAGTCGAGCTTTGATGTAACGGTGTAGTAGATAGCAGCCGCGTGCGGCACCGCTGTTTTTTCGTAGGCAGTCGCCAGCACGGCAACATGGTTGCGACTTAAGAAATCTGCAATCGCTGGGTTCTGGGAGCTTGGGGCTAGAGCCATTACATCAGAATAGGCAAAGATAGCCTGTCCCGCAAGTAGCAGCGGGCTAAGAGTAGGGGGTAGCAATTTTATCGTTCTTGTGCTAAAATATATATATTGTTTAATAAATGAATCCTCGGTTTACTTAAGAATTTTACTCAGGCTTCACCAAAGACAAGAGTAAATAAACCAAAAAGAGGATTCTTTTTTTATGTATCAAAATAAGCCCAGCTATCACCGTAACCGCCCCGGTGTACGCCATTTTGGCCCCAACAGCCGCCCTAAGCGCGGCGCCAAGCCATCTGTTAACCCGGAACGCTTTATAAAAGCCGCCACGCCGGAGCTAATTCCGAAATATACGGCTACCCACGAATTTGCCGACTTTGAAATGCACCCGCTGCTTAAAGCCAACGTGACCGTTAAAGGCTACATTCGCCCTTCGGAAATCCAGGATAAAACCATCGCCCTGGGCCTGGCCGGCAAGGATGTGATTGGCATTGCCAACACCGGCACTGGCAAAACCGCCGCCTTTGCGCTGCCAGTTCTAAACAGCCTGATGCGCCATCCCGGCACATCGGTTCTAATAATTGCCCCCACCCGCGAGCTGGCCATTCAGATAGAAACTCAGTTTAAGATACTGGCTAAAAGCAGCGGCCTGCGGCACGCACTACTTATCGGTGGTTCGCCGATGGGCCGCCAACTTCACGACCTGAGCATTGGCGCCCAAATAATTATTGGCACGCCAGGCCGGATTAAAGACCACCTGAGCCACGGAAAACTGAACTTAGACCGTTGCCAGACCGTAGTCCTGGACGAAGTTGACCGGATGCTGGACATGGGCTTTGTTAAGGACGTTAGGTTTATCCTGGCCGCGCTACCAGCCCAGCGCCAGTCTTTCTTCTTTAGCGCCACCATGCGGCCGGAAATCAGCGAGCTGATTCACACTTTTGCCCGCGAACCGGAAATAATCAACGTTAAACAGGGTGAAACCAGCCAAAACGTCAATCAGGGTGTGGTGCGTTTTAATGATAAAACCCACAGAATGAACTTGCTACGCGACATCTTGAACAGCCCAGACGTTACCAAAGCCATCATTTTTGGCCGCACCAAATACGGCGTTGAACGGCTGAGCAAAGACTTGGTTGGGCAGGGATTCCGTGCCGGTTCAATCCATGGCGGCAAAACCCAGGGCAATAGAAACCGCACGCTGGACAGTTTCCGCTCAGACCAGATTAAAATCCTGGTGGCCACTGATGTTGCTGCCCGCGGCATTGACATCAGAGACATCAGCCACGTGATTAACTTCGACGCCCCGGAAACCTATGACGACTATGTGCACCGCATTGGCCGCGCCGGCCGCAGGGGCGAGCCGGGCCACGCCCTGACCTTTGTAGAAAACAGCCCGCGCTAATTACCACTAACGTGATACTATGGTTCCTGTTAACAATTTAATATCAAGAGCGCAGTAAGGGTACTAGCCCGTTGACCTGCCGCCAACCCATTTAGTTGGGTGGTAAATCTAGCCCGCAAGGGAAAGATATCGCTGAGCATGTCCTTCCTTTGTCAGGAAGGATTTTTTTATGAGTTCATACAAAACCGCCGAGAGTGTCAGCCCCAAACACCCGGATAAACTGTGCGACCAGATCAGCGACGCCATTTTGGACGCCTATCTAAAGCTGGACCCGCGGGCCCGCGTGGCGGTAGAAACCGTGGGTGGCCACGGCGAGATTTTTGTGGTCGGCGAGGTGACCGCCAGCCACAAGATTGATATCGCGCCGATTGTTAAGCGCTTGGCCGGCGAGGTAAAACTGCGCCAAAAAATCGTCCACCAAAGCTCGGAAATCGCCAGCGGCGTAGACACCGGCGGCGCCGGCGACCAAGGGATTATGGTGGGCTACGCCACCGCCGAAACAGCTGAGCTTTTGCCCCTGGAAGTTGTGTTGGCCCGCCAGCTCAACCAACTTCTGTACCAGAGCTGGCCGTACGACGGCAAAACCCAAATAACTCTTAAAGACGGAAAGATTGTTGGAGTTGTAGCCAGTTTTCAGCATTCTAAATCGGCTGATCTGGCGGCCGCTATCGCCGAATGGCTGAAGGACAAATCTACCGCTAAAAACGTAACAATTTATGCTAACCCTACGGGCGACTGGCAACAGGGCGGCTTTGACGCCGACAGCGGCCTGACCGGCCGTAAGCTGGTAGTAGATAATTACGGTCCGCAGATCCCGATTGGCGGTGGCGCGTTTAGTGGCAAAGACGCCACCAAAGTGGACCGCAGCGCTGCCTATATGGCCCGGCGCATCGCCGTGGATTACCTAAAAAAACATAACGCCCGCGAAGTTTACTGCTACTTAGCCTACGCCATCGGTGTGGCCGAGCCGGTAGAAGCTACGGTGATAGTAGATGGCAAACCGCGCATCGTGGAAGGCTACGACTTGACTCCGGGAGGCATAATCGAACACCTAAAGCTTAGGAAACCGCAGTTTGAGCAGACCGCCCGCTACGGCCACTTTGGCCACGGCTTTGCCTGGGATTCTTAGGCTTGCTAAACTGCTAAGACATGCAAGAGCCAGGCACCGAACCAATAAAATCCAACCGCAAGTGGATTATCGGCATTATTGTCTTGCTTTTAATAATGGTTGGCCTTATCGTGGCTATTATCCTGAAGATAACCAGCTAGACGGGCGTTGGGGGCGGTGGATAAGTTTTTATTTCCATAAAATGCTTATTGTATTTTGTAAACAAAGTAGTACATTGAGCCTATGCACTGCCGCTAACAGTACCAGCGGCGACAAAAACACATGAAAACCCACAACCGCGCGCCTACAATAGACGAGCTACTGGTAGAGCATCGTAAATCACACGGCACAGTTCCAACCGGTGAGCTATTGGAATTCCACACTGACTTGCCAAACAGCGGAATTTACAATCCCTTCGCACCCTTTGAGCATAATGGGCAGCTGCGAATTCCCGTAAGGGTGGACCCTCCGGCCAGCGAAGATGGAAGCACGCATTTCTTTCAACGTAACGGCAGTCCCGTAAGCTGGGATCACGACACCGGCCTGCCAGAACTGCCGTGGCAAGACCCATTTCACGCACAGATAGGCGATAAGTGGTATTTTGGCGGCGTCAGAACTTATAAAGACTCCAGCGGCAGGATTTACGATTGGGATACTCAGATTGTCGAGGTTGCCGATCCGGATGAATTAAATCTATTACCTGAGCCGGTAATAACAGGCCCTATGCGTATGAAGGGCCTTCGCCCTCTCGGTCTGGACGATGAATTAGCCGGTATGATAACTAGGCCGATTGATGACCGCTTTCCTCGCGGAAAAGTTGGTTATTTAGCGCTTAGGAACGCTTCGGAAGCCACTCCCGAAGCTTTGGCTGACGCGCCGATAGTAGACGGGTACATCGCTCATGAAATCGGCGAGTGGGGCGGACTTGGACAGCCAAAGGACATTGGCAATAGAACATTTCTTGCGACCGGACATTTGGCGCGGTTCTCTCCCGATAACGGTAGGGAGTACTATGGAACCCTGGTGTTAGCTCAGGAACGCGGAAAAAAACTTGCAGTTATTGCTCAGAAAATTGTCGCCTGTCGCCAATGTTTTCCAACAACCCCGGCCAAGCGCGTAGATTTGCATAATGTTTTCTACATGACCGGTGAATATGAGAATTTTGCTTACGGGGGCTTAAGCGACTTCGGGTCCGGACGAATCTCTATAGCAGAAGACATAGAAGAGATGCGGCAACTCGCCGCCTAAACCACTTATCCACAGATTTTAAGCATAAGCTTTACAAAATACTTGCATGATTATTTAGCTGGGTATACATTGAAAATGTATTTAAGTTCGCGGCATGACTGTCACTTCGTGAAAGCCGCTTACAAGGAGGGTCGCATGAATTTAGAACCGTTTTAACCAACCAGATTTTCGGTTGGTTTTTTGTTCTTCAAAGTAATTTTAAGGAGTAAATGTCATGAACGCAGTCAAATCAAATAAAATCGTACGCACCTTGCCGTGGGGCGAGGAAATCTATCTGGAAATCCCGTTACACAAGAATTCCGCCAATAAATTCTATGCCCGCCACGGCCGCACTGGCGAGGGCAGGGAGTATATAGAATTTTCCAAGTTCGGACCAAAGCCAAACACCGAAGGCGAAAACTACATGCAAAAGTTGCGGTTGTTTGGCCCAACTCAGTGGGCGCAAATCAAACACTATGTAGAAGGCGAGCTGGCCGAGTCCGCTGGTTGGGACTTAGAAACCGCACAGAAGGACTTTGAAGAAAATCTCAAAAACCCCCAGGAGTCCAAAAAGCCAAAGGCAGCCGCCTAATTTTGGGATATAATTTACGGCCATGAGGAGTTTGCACTACTGGCGGAGGCATAAGCTGAAGTTCCTGATAGCTTTGCTAGTATTGATTGCCGTAGTAGCCACTCAGTCCGGCTGGCTCAATGGCGGTTTTAAGACCGCTGAACAGAGCCAGCCGGGGCTCTACCCGATAGACCATTACATTGATGGCGACACCATCGCCGTCAACATGAACGGCAGCGTAGAAACTGTTAGATTCATTGGCGTGGATACGCCAGAAACTCACAAGCCCAACACGCCGGTTCAGTGCTACGGTGAGCTAGCGGCCGCCAATACCAAGAATAAAATCAGTAAATTCGGCAAAGTTCGCCTGCAAGCCGACCCGCTGGACACTAACCGCGATGTTTACGGCCGGTTGCTGCGCTACGTTTATTTGCCCGACGGTACGCTACTCGACGAACAGATTATCCAGCAGGGCTATGGCTTTGCTTATCTGGATTTTCCGTTCACCAAGAAAGCTCAGTTTGCCATTGACGGCCAGAAAGCCCAGGACCAGAAAGTCGGCCTGTGGGGTGTTTGTCATCCCACTATCAACAAATACGGCGGCTACACCTCCAACCCGGCCTAATCCGTCTTGAAGACGTAAAAACGGTACCATAGATAGTCCCAAACAGTGGTGAAGGCGGCCGAAACAGCAAAGCCAGCGTACGGCGTGATACCGTTATGCACAAATGCCCAGACAATGGCGTAATCAAAGACAAAATCAATGCTGTTGATGAGTACATAGCGGAAGAGAACGCGGCGATCCTGACCTTTGAGCTTGGAGCTGTAAAACGCCCAGTAGCGCTGAATGCCGTAGTTGGCGCTCCAGCCAAAGCCGTCGGCCAGCACTTTGGATACCCACCAGGGCCAGTGGAAAACGTCAAAACAGAGCGCAAAGACCGCCAAACCGCCCCAAAACCAGACGCCGCCGCCGACCATATATTCGGCAAACTGAATCATCAGTTTGTTGCTGCGCCAACCGGATTCGGTCTGTTTAATCCCCACGCTTTTTGTGCTTTCCGAATTCGTACTTTATGGAGTTCCTTTCAAGTTTTTGATAGCCAAAAAGCAACCTATGAATTTCGTTTAAGGTTCCTTTATAAATTAACCGCCAGCCTTCTTTTTCATTACGTCGCGGATCCATATAGTAGTATGTCTTATCCACAAATCCGAAGCCTTGTTTGCCAGCCTTGCTAACGTACTCGTAGTCTTCTCCGAACTGAATCTTTTCATTAAAACCGCCAAGTTGCTCAAACAGCTCTCTTTTGGTCAAGACACAATAGCCCGATGCTACCGGTCTTTTAGTATGTGATAAGAGTTTTTGATAGTTATAGAGGACCCATAACCCTTTCTTATCTTTGAACTTCATCTTTGCCGAGGAAGTTTCCCAGCCTTTAGATTCGGTGGTTTCTAATAGGGTTTTTATGAATAAGGAGTCGTCGATGTCATCGTCGGCGTCCAAGAACAGCAGCCAGTCGCCGCGGGCGTGTTTAGCGCCCTGATTACGCCCAAAGGCGGGGCCTTTGGGCGGGGCCTCGACGAACTTGATATCTAATTGTTTCTTGAATGAGTCAACAACTTCTTTACTGCCGTCTTTAGACTGGGCATCGGATACAATCACTTCAAAATCTTTGAAATTCTGCCGAGCCAGCGCCTCCAACAGTCGGTCTATATAGGTCGCTTCGTTATAAGCTGGTATTACCACCGATACGGCAGGGGATTTTTTGGCCATAGACTAAGAGTACTATTCGGCTTTGAGCGGTACAACCTCGCCGGCTTTTTTGGGCTGGCTCTGAAGGTCGCCAAAAAGTCCCCAGATTGGCTTCAGAATATATTTATCCAGCAGAGTTAAGGAGTAGATAAAGAACATGCTACACCAAACAGCCATAAAAATTGCCGTCTTGGGTAGGCTGTTATGATGATAAAAAGTCCGCACGGCGCGGAACTGATAGCGGGTTTGAGTAAACAGGGATTTATGTACCGCCCTAAACGAGCTGGCGACGTCTATGTCGTCGACAATTTTGAGCTGGCCGTGAGGCGCCAGGCAGAAAGCCAGGTCGTAATCTTCCCAGATGTCGCCGCGGCGCATCACCTGATTTTTAACTTTTAGCCAATCGCGGCGGCGCAGAGCACAGTCCGCGCCCCACAGCATCCGGCAGCCGGCCAGCCAACTGGCAAAATCAATATAGAAGCGAAAGACTTTGGTGCCGGCGCTGCCAATTGATATGTCATAAGGAGTTGTGCTGCCGGTAATAGCGCTCAGCCCGGGCTGCTTGGCAAAATGTTTTTTTACCCGACGCGTCCAGTCCACGGGCAATATACAATCGGCATCAATCCGGCCCAGAATATCTGAGGTAGCCGCGTTAAAGCCGGTGGCCTGAGCGAACGATTGGTGTTGGTTGGGTTCGTGCAGCAAAGTTACGAAGCTATAAGCTTTGGCGATTTTGCCGGTGTTATCGGTCGAGTTATTATCGACCACAAAAACTTCGTCCGGCATCTCGACCTGCCGAGCAATAGAGTCCAGACAGGCTTTCAGGTAGCGCTGTTCGTTGTAGGCTGGTATAACTATACTAAGCGTTAGCTTTTTATTAGACATAAGCAATGTGGGCATTCATTAGAATAGCAGTTGATGGCTAAAAAATCGAAATCCTTATCCGTTAAGAAATATTTGAGCCGCGCGTGGGCTTGGCTTTGGCCTCGGTCTATTTGGCGGCGTATCGTCTTAGTTCTGGCCGCTGCCGTGCTGTTATTCACCGCGACATCTTATGGCGTTGCCGAATGGTACATCCACAAGCACGACGGCGAGCCGCTGGTGCTGGGCACGACTTTCATCCCCGATTACGCCCAGAGCTTTGGCCTTGATCCCCAGCAGACCCTGCAAGCCATTTTAGAACCTGCCAGCCAGGGCGGTTTGGGCATGAAACAACTGCGCCTGGTCAGCTACTGGAATGAGGTGGAACCACAATCCGGCGTTTATGACTTTAGCCAGCTAGACTGGGAATTCGCTTTAGCCAATAGGTACGGCGCCAAGGTAGACCTATCGGTTGGCTTGCGCCAACCGCGCTGGCCGGAGTGCCACGTACCGACTTGGGTGAATATGAATGACAAGGCCCAGTGGGAACCCCAGCTCTACAGTTTTATGACGGCCGTAGTTAACAGATATAAAACCAATCCGGCGCTAGGCGGCTACGAGCTAGAGAACGAGTACTTCCTAAAAGTGTTCGGCCAGTGCACTAATTTCGACCGCAGCCGGCTGGTCAGCGAATTTAATATGGTCAAGAACTTGGACCCCAACCACAAAGTAATTGTCAGCCGCAGCGATAACTGGGTGGGCATTCCAGTGGGCAAGCCCACACCGGATGAATTCGCCATATCGGTTTACAAACGGGTTTGGGACGCCACTATCACTCATCGTTATTTTGAATACCCGCTGCCGCCGTGGTTTTATGCCTCGCTGGCCGGCTACGAGGAACTGTTATCGGGCAAGGATATGATTATCCACGAACTCCAAGCCGAACCCTGGACGCCCAATGGCCTGGCAATTACCCAGATATCAACGGCTGAAATGGCTAAATCGATGAACGCCAATATTCTGCAAAAACGCATAAAATACGGCGAGGATACGGGCATGCGTACGATTGATTTGTGGGGCGCTGAGTGGTGGTACTGGATGAAAGTGGACAAACATGACTCCAGTGACTGGAACGTGGTTAAACAAGCTGTAGCCCAGGCTGCCGCCCAAAACCAACGGTTGGAACCCACGGCCTTAAAGTCGCCCCAGCTGACATTAGATATAAAATCCTAGTCTAAAGAGTTAAAATAAGGCTTATGGCCAAACGCAAGCCCCAACCCGGTAACATTAGAAACCGCCGCGCCAGTTATGATTACGAGCTCGGTGATTCTTTAGTGGTGGGTATGGAGCTGACCGGCGCCGAGACCAAAGCCCTGCGCATGCACCACGGCCAATTGCAGGGGGCTTACGTGACAGTCAAAGATAACGAGCTGTGGTTAATTAACGCCCAGATAATGCCCAGCAGCGGTATTCCAATCAGTGAAGACGGCCAGGTCCGCAGCCGCAAACTGCTGGCCAAGCGCCGAGAGATTGACCACCTAATAGCCGAGAAGCAAAGTGGTAAAACCATCGTGCCAACAGAGATTATTACCAAAGGCCGCTACATCAAGCTGCGCATATCTGTTGGCCGCGGCAAAAAACGCTATGACAAGCGCGAAACCCTCAAGCGCCGCCAACAGGAACGCGACATCGCTCGCCAAAACCCCTGAACAAACCGCTCACGCGCGGAAGGCCTGTTGTCTGAGCCGCTTTCAAATAATTATAGCGTCTCCTCAACAGGCCTCACCGGCTCCGCTTGGGTAAGGTTGAGTTTGTTCAGAGGCTTTAGCTCGCTTATAAATTGATACAATGGATTTAATGAAGATTTACTCGTGGAATGTTAATGGCATCAGAGCGGTTATAAACAAGGGCGAGTTCCAGAAATTTATCAAAAAACACGACCCGGATATTTTGTGTTTGCAAGAAACTAAAGCTCAGCAGGGACAGGCGGAAATCAATCTACCGCAATATCAGGAATTTTGGAACTCGGCCGAGAAAAAGGGTTATTCCGGCACGGCCATTTTTACTAAAATTAAGCCAATTAAGGTAGAAAATGGCCTGCCGGATGATATTGTCAAAAAATACAAAGTCGAGGGCGACGTTTACGGTGACCCCAACAAAGAGGGACGGGTGATTACCGCCGAATTTGAGAAGTTTTTTGTGGTTGGCGTCTATACAATCAACGTTAAAGACGATCTTAGCCGCTTGCCGGTACGCCAAGCCTGGGATAAAGCCTTTTTGGCTTATTGCCAGGAGTTGGAGAAGACCAAGCCGGTGATTTTCTGCGGCGACCTAAACGTTGCCCACACCGAAGACGACTTGGCACGACCCAAAGAAAACGTCGGCAAGCGCGGTTTTACCGATGAAGAACGCGCGGGCTTTGAAAACTTGGTCGGACACGGCTTTTTAGATAGTTTCCGGCTGTTTACGCAGGGTAATGGCCATTATAGCTGGTGGACCCATTGGGCCAACGCACGCGCCCGTAACGTAGGCTGGCGGATTGATTATTTTTTGGTATCCGCCAGCCTTAAGTCCAAAATTAAAACTGCTGAAATCCATGCCGGTGTCATGGGCTCCGACCACTGCCCAGTCAGTATCGACCTTGATATATGAAAACCGTGGCTGTAATCGAAGGCTTTGCGGGCGGCCCGTATCTAAGCCGGACCCTCCGAAGGGATTTGGTAGGGGCAGGGTTTGAACTGATAAAAAATAAGGCTGAAGCTAACGTTATTATTGCCCACTCGGGGGGCTGCTATGATTTACCTCCTGCTTCTAACGCTCAACTATTCATGCTTATTAATCCCCCGTACTGGCCGAATAAAAGCATCGTCTCCAGATGGATCAGAAAAGAGGGGGCCGACACAAAAAGAGTCAGGAGAGATTATGGCTTTAGGTATCTTCTAAAACTAAAGGTTTGGGAAGGTATCTATATTTTTTTGAAACCAAGCTATGCGCTCCTAGCCTTAAGGGATATGAGTTTGACTGGTCTACTGGATCACATCCGAGAGAGGAAAATTATATTGATTCGCAACCATATGGACTACTTTTGCACTCCTGCAATAAAGGAAGAGCTAACATCGTATAAAAACGTTAAGTACGTAGAGCTACCAGGGGAACACGACGACTATTACACCAACCCGAAACCGTATATAGATTTACTTCTTAAAGAACTATAATGAAAATATGACCAAAGGGAGAAAATTTGCGGTGTTTGATATTGATGGCACGTTGATCCGGTGGCAGCTTTACCATGCACTGGCTGACGCCCTGGCCAAAAACAGTCATATTGATGCTAAGACCTACGCGGCGATTCGTGACGCCCGCATGCAATGGAAGCAGCGCAGCGGACTGCAATCTTTTAGCGAATATCAGGTTTACGTGATAAACGCTTACGAAGAGACGCTGCTTAAGCTGAGTCCGAAGGAGTTAGACCAAGCGGTGGATGACGTCTTTGGTGAATATAAAGACCAGGTTTACATTTTTACCCGCGGACTAATCAAGCAGCTTAAGGATGATGGCTACATACTATTTGCTATTTCCGGTTCGCAAACTGAAATTATCGCCAAGATTGCCGATTATTATGGCTTCGACGACTATGTAGCCACCGAGTACACTGTAAAGTCCGGCAAATTACAAAAAATCTTTCCTTCGGCCGACAAGAAGAAGGCGCTTATGGGCTTAGTTAAAAAGCACAATGTTGGTTTTGCGGAGAGTATGGCTGTAGGCGACAGCGCCGGCGACATTCCGATGCTGGAGGCCGTTGAGGAGCCAATTGTTTTCAACCCCGATGATGAACTTTTTAAGTATGCGGATGAGAAGTCCTGGAAGATTATTATAGAGCGCAAAAATATGGTTTACGAACTGGAGAAGAGCAGTGGAAAATACCAGCTGGTTAAGACAAACGCCAGATAAGCCACTATTTCCGGACCTGCTTTGGAGCCGGCCGGAAAATAAACGCCTGGCGGGCAAATTGTTGATTGTTGGCGGCAGCAGTCATGGTTTTGCGACGCCGGCGGCGGCATTCGCCGCCGCCGGCAAGGCTGGCATTGGCAGCGCCCGGGTGTTACTGCCGGACGCCACTCAAAAAATCATTGGAACTAGTTTTGCTGAAGCGGTTTTTGCGCCCAGCACTCCCAATGGCAGCTTTAGCCGCCAAGCACTGGGCGAACTGCTGGACAACGCCGCCTGGGCTGACGCTGTACTGCTGGCCGGTGATTTTGGCCGCAATTCCGAAACAGCTATTTTGCTGGAATCATTTATGGACAAGTACGCCGGCCACGTCACCGTGGCCGGCGACGCCTTAGACTATTTCCTAGCCGCTAAGAGCCGTCTTTTAACCCGAGCTGATACTTTAGCGGTTATAAACCTGGGTAAGTTGCAGAAGCTAGCTAAAGCCAACCGGCCGGGAACCGCGGTTTTACACAATATGAACTTGCACGAACTGGTAACCGTCTTGGCTGATTGGACCAACGGCCCGCCGGCTTTTATCACCAAACACGCTGACAATATAATCGCCGCGGCCGGCGGAAAAGTCAGTACCACGCCCGAAAAAGCCGAATCCAACTGGCAAACCGACCTGGCCGCCTACGCTAGCGTCTGGTTGCTCCAGCAGCCAGGAAAAACCTTCGAAGCATTGACTTCGGCGGCTATGTATTACATGCAGAGATAAACATACATTTTGAGACAATCAGTTTTTGAGTTAGCATAAGCTTAATTAATATGTCTATCAACGCCCGACTAACTCTTTTTAGCTTAATCTTAATTAGCATTGTTTACCTTCTGAGCGCGTTAGTAAACCGTGGATTCAAAAGAATTCATTTTAGCCGAGCATATATTTGGATAAGTTCAGTGGCGATGATTGGTGTACTTGGTGAAATATCCGTAGACGCCGCCTATCGGCATTTTTTTGGGACACCATTATGGCGCTATAATTTCCTTCCCGTACATCATGCCTACACATCCGGATTCGCGCCTGTACTTTGGGGGTCCTTCGGCCTCTACTTGTACTTAATGCATCATAGTTATGAACGGTGGACGCCAAAACAACTCGTTCGCCTCTCTGTCATATTTGGGATTGAAGCGCTATTTCTGGAAGCGGCCACGGACTTGATTTCTAAGCCGCTACTCGGAAACTATATCTATTACTACTATCCAAACGGATTGTGGCACATCTCCGCGTTTCAGAATTTTGCATTTTATTTCTTGTGCGGGTATCTTATCATTCTAACAATTCACTGGTTCAAATCTAATCCGCATTTCTTCAGCATAATCAGTACCTGGGTTACTTTTGTGACCGTATATATTAAGTAGGCGGGCGAATCGCCGCCCCAAAGCTTGCCCAAGTCTTATAAAGCAGGTTATCGATTTTAACCCAATCGTTTTTCTCATGATGTTTATCGCTTTCGTGAGTTAGCAGCTTGGCGGCTTCGGCCCGGTAACGCCCGTATTCTCTTAAAGCCTCTGGCGGGCAGTGATATACCACCGCTGCGGCTTCGGCGATACTCTGTTCCAAAGTCTTATGATATTTTTCCGGGTAGCGGTGGATGTCCCACCACTCTAGCTCTAGTCGAGCTGCTCTATGGTAGTCGAATGGCGCGACCACATGGTCGGAGGCTATTTTATAAAACTTTTCCAGGCGTTTTAGGACTTTAGGATAATTCTCGTGGCCTTTTTTGAGACGATAAATCGCCGCCGCTGTGCCACTGTACCAAGCCAGCCGTATTGACACGATCCAACTGGCTTTGAAGGCGAGTTTAACGGAAAGCAATAAGTAGAAAGTCAACCTTACAAAATGATGGTTGTAATAATCTCGCCACATTTTGGTTTCAACCTCGGCACACTTAACAAAATCAGCGTCCCGCATGTCTACTTTTTTAGTCATGATTGGATTATATAGCTTCAGCGCGAGCAAAAATACCTTTGCCAAAAAATGGTGGGCGAGGAGGGAATCGAACCCTCAATCCGTAAGGAACACGATTTTGAGTCGTGCGCGTATACCAATTCCGCCACTCGCCCGGATTGCGCTTGAGCGAAACAAGCTGGAATAACAGATGTATTGTACAATAAAGTTGAGCATTTTATAACCATGCCTGACGACGACCATAAACACTCTGGGCACTTTGATGCCGCTATGCCTTTGCCTGACGAGGTGAAGATTAAGCGTTTAACGGCTGCTAATGAGTCCAGCAAGAGCCACGGCAGCCAAGACGCCGCGGCTGATTTGATTCGCCAGCGAGTAGAGGCCGCCTACGCTAAAGCGCCGGCGGCGGCCGCCGAAGTCGACGAAGTCAACCAAATTGCGGCCGCCAAACAGTCAAAACACCAGAAGTTTATTGACAATCTAATAAACTCCGGTAAATCGTTGCCGGAGATTCAGGCCGCCTGGCACGAATATTATGCCGGGCTAACAGACCACGATAAGTATCAGGTCTGGCACGAATTTTATGCCGAACACGAAAAAAACTCGCGCTACGGGCAAGCGACCAAAAGCCCGGAGCCAAAGAGGCTAGCTGCTCAGGTGGACTACCGCAAACATATTAAGCGGGTCAGAGAACACGTTAAAAAACTCCCGCAGCTCAAAGCTCCAGCCGACAGCCCACCTACCAGCCGACCCACCCATAGACCTGCGGCCTCACCGCTGCACTCATTAGCTTTTGGGCTGGGTATTGGCATGCTGGTAATAGTAATCTTCTTGTTCAGTTTCTTTAATGAACGCTTCATCGCGCCATTTATCCAGCCCAGCCGCACCGTGACCAATACGCCCATCATCGACGAGAGCACGGTCATCAGCCCCAACCCGGAAATTATCATCCCCAAAATCAACGTTGAAATCCCGGTTATATACACCGTACCAACGATTGACCCGGACGCCGTGGAAAATGCCCTGGAAGGCGGTGTGGTGCACTATGCCGATACCGCGCTGCCCGGCCAGGACGGCAACCTGGTGATTGTCGGCCACTCCAGCAATAATATCTTTAACCAGGGCAAGTATAAATTCGCCTTCGTGCTGCTTTCGCGATTGCAGAGCGGCGATACCTTCTATTTAGATAAGGACGGCGTGCGTTACACCTATCAGGTTTACCAAAAAGAAATCGTTGACCCAAACGACGTTTCGGTACTAGGAGCACAAGCTAAACCGGCGACAGCCACTTTGATTACCTGCGACCCGCCGGGCACTAGCAATAACCGCCTGGTGGTTGTCGGCCAGCAAATCAGCCCCGATCCCAGCGCGAATATTGCCGCTGCCAGCGGCGACAATAGCCTGGCGACCAAGTCAGCCATTATCCCCGGGAACTCGCCGACGCTGTGGTCGCGGATAGTTAAGTGGTTTGAGAGCTAGGTTTTAGGCAGGTCACTGCCGGCCCGCATGTCAACATTGTTGAGGTCATAATTGCCGCCGTTAGCGCTGGGAGCCACGGTGAATAAGTGATTAAAATCAGAGCTGAAGTAGCCGCCTGCGGCTTCCATTGTTGGTACCAACAACTGCTGGTTGGTGCCGTCATAGTCCGTTACAAAGACAGTGTTGTTGCTATCGCCAATCAGCCGGCTGCCGTCCATCCACTGCAGGTCGCCCGCCAGCGGCGCTTTGATAATGTATTGAAACCGGGCCTTGTTTTCGAAATCGTAAACGCCAAAGCTCTGGCCGCTCTCAACCTCCACAAAACGGGCGTTGTTAGAGAACGAAACCTTATCGGCACCCATAACCCTTAGGGCGATGGTGGGCAGGGCTTTGCCGATGGATGAGTTTTGGATATCGCTTAGCGGGTCTTCAAAAATATCGACCCGGTCATCAGTATCACTGCCGGCTATGTAGTACCAATGACCTTGGTACTGGGCGGCGTCGATTAGATAATGGCTGCCGGCGCTGAAATTATACAGCGCATAGGTGGGGCCATTGCTCCAAATTCGGGCCTGAGCCTGGCCACTGGGCATGTTGTTATCCGTAACATAGGTTAGCAAACTGCTGCCGTAAGCCTTGAAGGCCAGCACGTTCTTTAGAAATACCGGGTCTAAAACGCCCTTGGTAGTATCGCCAACGCGCAGGGTTTGAGCAGACTGGTCATAAATATAAAGCTGATTGATTGACTTATTGCGCAGCGCCACTTGGCTGGGATTGACGCCGAAAAGCCGGTTGACGTTAAAAGACTGCGAGGGGTCAGAACGGTCAAAAACGATAAACTCCGAGCCGCCTTGGTAGCCATGTTGAAGCAGCACATGATTATTATCGGTTGACCATTCCACCAGGCTGAGGCTGCTGCCGGGCAGCCCAGGGTTGGTGAGCACACTATCCGGCAAACTAAGAACCTGAGCGGCTTGAGTCGGTTTTGAGGCATCGTACTCGTCAAAGTTTACGCTCGCGCTACTGCTAACGGCGGTCTGTACTAGCAGCCAGTGCTGATCCGGTGTCTGCGTAAACAGAGGCGGAGCCGTAGCATAGCTCTGCATACTAACTGATACCGGGGCCTTGGGAAAAAGGAAGGGATAGACATAATAGGCTACCGCACCGGCGTCGACCTCTACCGAACGCTGCCAGGTGCGGTAGCCGCCTTTGGTTAGCTTCAGGCTATAGGTAGCTGCCGGCAAATTTAACCTGGCCGAAGTACTGCCACGCTGGGTGCCGCTAAGGTCGATAGCCGCGCCGCCGGGCTTGGAGTCTACAAACAGCAAACCGTTTTGGATAATAGTGTGGGTTTTGGTGCTGAAATTGTAGCCATACGAAATATTCGCCAAAAGGTAAGCCGCCATAGCAATAACCAGCGCCATCAATATATAGCCGGTTATTAAACGCGCTTTATAAGCACGCTTTTTACGTGGGTCTAGAAAATCCATAATCTGTTAATTTTAACCATTGAATACTTAATTTACTCTTAGAGTGTGGCAGAAGTGGATAGTTTTCTCAAGAACTTGCCAGCCAACGGCTGATGGGTGTAATATGGTCATTGTGCAAATAGGGGTAAGCTTCTAAAGTGGCCAAAAGCGCAAGCGTTATCGAAATCAATGGTAACCGCTATAATGCCGTAAACGGTCAGTTACTTGGCGCCGTCAAAAAAGTTGCCGCCCAGATGAAGATGCCGGCCGGCGGCGCGATAGACGGGCTGGTACGTCGCCCATCATCTGTTATCAACAAGACCCGCAGCGCCAATTATAAAGCACACGGCACCCGCCGCCCACTGCAGCACTCACAGACTTTGATGCGTGCCGCCGTAAAGCGTCCAACCTTATCAAAAAGCCAAGACCAAGAGTCTAAACTGCACAAGCCGCACGTCGCGGCTGCCAGCCCGGACCGGGTTTTACGGGCTAAAACCATTATCAAAAATAGCCGGATAGAGCATTTTGGCAAGCTGCGTGCCAAGAGTTCATCAATCGTCACCCGCCGCCCCCAGGCCATATCACCGGCAACCCGCCCAAGTCTTGCCGCCTCTTCGAGCGCGGCCGCCAGCACTAGCCTAAGTAAACCGCTGCCAAGCATGGTCACCAGCGCCTCGCACCAACAACTTGAACGACTATTGGACCAGGCATTGATCCAGGCTGACGCGCATAAGCAGGCTCTGCGATCGCGCACTAAGGGCTGGCGGCGCTTTATGTTTGCTTCTAAGTGGCTGACGCTGTGCGCCAGTTCGCTGGCCGTACTACTGTTAGGCGGTTTTTTTGCGTGGCAGAATATTCCACAGGTGTCTATGCGCGTCGCCGCTACCCGCGCGCATGTCAGCGCCTCGGTACCAGCTTATACGCCCCTAGGCTACAGCTACGCGGCGCCCGTGAGCGCTAATAACGGCAAGGTTAGTATCAGTTATAAGACTCCGGGTAACAGCGATAAGAGCTACACCATTACTCAGCAGGCTTCCAATTGGGACAGCAGCTCTCTAGCTGCTAATGGCGTGCCTAAAGATTCTCAGGCTTCACAGATTAATGGCACTACAATCTATACTTATGGCAGCCAGGATAATGCTAAATGGGTCAACCACGGCGTACTGTTTACTATCCAGGACAAGGCCAACCTCAGCTCCGACCAGATTCTGCAAATAGCCAATAGCCTCTAGCCAATAGCCTCTAGGCAATAGCCTGCTTCCCGATACAAGCTTAGAAATATATACTGTTAGTAATGTCTGAGCCCGTTAGAACTCGATTCGCGCCCAGCCCCACAGGATTTTTGCATGTCGGTGGTGTACGTACGGCCCTATTCGCCTGGCTGGTTGCCCGCCAAGCGGACGGACAATTTATATTAAGGATTGAAGATACCGATAAAGTCCGTGAAGTGGCCGGCTCCGAACAGCATATTATCGATTCGCTACACTGGCTGGGGCTGGATTGGCAAGAAGGCCCGGATAAGGGCGGGGCGCATGGGCCTTATCGCCAGAGTGAGCGGCTGGATATCTATAAAGAATGGGCCCAAAAGCTGGTAGCAAAGGGCCTGGCTTACGCCGACCCGACTACGCCGGAGCAGCTGGAGCAATTTCGCCAGCAGGCCAAGGACCAAAAGAAGCCCTTTTTATTCCGTGAGCATCGGCCGGAAAAACCGCCGGCGTGGGACGGCAGCCAACCGCTACGCTTCAAATCCGACCCCAAAGACTATAAATGGCACGATGAGGTCTTGGGCGATTTGTCCAGCGGGCCGGAGGCCATCGACGATTTTATTATTATTAAATCCGACGGCTACCCGACCTACAATTTTGCCCACATCATTGATGACCACTTGATGGAGATTACCCACGTTATTCGCTCGCAGGAATTTACTCCTAGTGTGCCGAAATTTCTCAATTTGTATGAAGCGCTGGAAATTGAACGGCCTAAACTTGCCACGCTGCCTTATGTCATGGGCCCGGACGGCAAAAAAAAGCTGTCCAAACGCGACGGTGCTAAAGATGTGCTGGACTATAAAAAGGAGGGCTACCTGCCGGCGGCTCTGGTCAATTTTCTAGCCACACTGGGGTGGAATGACGGCACTGAGCAAGAAATTTTCTCAATCGACGAGCTGGTAGCCAAGTTCAGCCTAGAGCGAGTACACCACAGCGGCGCGGCCTTCGACGAGCAGCGACTGTTATGGTTGGACGGGCATTATATCCGCCACACACCACCGGATGAATTATATGAACTGGCGAAGGACTTTTGGCCGCCCAGCGCCGCCAACCACGACGATGATTATAGAAAGCAGGTACTCGGACTGGTGCAGGAAAGGCTAAAGTTCCTGGCCGAACTGCCAGACCTGAGCAATTTCTTCTTTGAAGATTTGCCGGTTAATTTACAGCTTATCGACAACAATAAGCAGCTCAAGGGCCTAGACCACGGCCAGTTGAAAGACTTATTGGAAAGATCTCAGCAGCAGTTGCAAGGCAATGATTTCTCATCTGTTGAGGGCCTGGCCGAAAGCTTGAACAAGCTGCTGGAAGAAACCGGCCAAAAACCGGCTGTCCTTTTCAGCCTTATCCGCGTGGCCACTACCTGGGCGCCAGCCAGCCCAGGCCTGGCCGAAAGCCTAAAGTTATTGGGCAAAGACAAATCTCTAGAGCGCATAGACGGAGCTGTGGCTGCCCTAGGAAACTAAGCATAAGCTCTGTTACAATGGGCGGGAAATATGCAAGATGACATTCGTCCATCGAAAAGCAAAAAAACTCCGCCCAACCCCGCTCATCAGCCGATGCGCAGCCAGCGGTTGCGCGGCCATAACCTGGAAACTGCCAAAGACCGCTTGAATCCCAAGCCAGTGGCCAGGCCGGCTGCTGCCGAAGAAGCACCGATAGTTTTAGCGGCCGCCGAACCCCCGGCCAAGCAAACGCCAATTAAAAAGCAGCGCTTTGCCTGGTGGCGCGATCTGAATCGTAACCTGCGTTTTGGCATTATCGCGTTGCTACTGCTACTTTTCGCCACCGGCGCCATCCTTTTTTATAACCACAATCGGCCAGCCGGCAGTTCTTTTATATCAATCACCAGACATAAAAAGGCGGCCGCTAAAACCGTCGCTTCGCCGCTCACCGGCCTCCAGGTAGACCCGGCGCTAGCCGCCCGGCCAGTCACCGGCATAATGATAGAAAATAGCGACGCCGCTCGGCCACAGTCCGGCCTGCAGGATGCCGGAGTGGTTTACGAAGCTATTGCCGAAGGCGGGGTAACCCGTTTTTTGACGCTGTTCCAGGACGCTTCTCCGCAATACATCGGACCAGTGCGTTCACTGCGGCCGTACTATATTGATTATGCCGCGCCGTTTCAAGCCAGCATCGTGCACGTGGGCGGTAGCCCGGATGCGCTGGCGGAGGTCACAGACGGCAGTTTCCGCAATTTGGACCAGTTCGCCAACGGCGACTACTTTACGCGCGTTAACAGCCGTGACGCGCCGCACAATGTCTACACCAGCTTTTCCGAGATCGACCAGCTCAACCAGAGCAAGGGCTACACCAGCAGCTCTTATACCAGCTGGCCACGCAAAGCCGATAAAAAGCTAGCCACACCAACCGCCAAAACCATTCAGTTGGCCATTGCCGGCCCCGATTTCTATGCCAATTACACTTACGATGCCAAGACAAACACTTACTTGCGCAGCGAGGGCGGGGCGCCCCACCTGGATCTGGTCAACGCCAGCGACACCACTGGCGTCCAACTGAGTCCAAAGGTAGTGATTGCCATAGTCGTGCCCCTAAGCAGCGGCGCTTTAGACGCTTCCGGAGCCTACTATTCAAATTATCAAACCAGCGGCACCGGCACGGCATACGTCTTTCAGGATGGCGGTGTTACTCAGGGTAGCTGGACCAAAGGCGGCACCAATGACCAGATTAGCTTCAGCGACGCCAGCGGCGCACCGCTCAAGCTTGATGCCGGCCAAACTTGGATAACACTGATCAGCGGCGACAATATGGTCACCTACGCCCCTTAGCGCAGTCCGGGAAGCTGCCTAAATCTGGGTATATTTAGGGTCTTGGGTGTCATTTTCGAATATACGGAGCCAACTATGATAGAATTTGCAGAATATGGCTACTCAAAGAGATATTGAAGCGACATACGACTACATGGATAGGGTTTTTAGGTTAAGCCTTGGCAATCATGCGGATATTACAAATGCTTTCTACGACGGCGATTTTAGTCTAACGCTTGAGCAGGCACAGAATGCAAAACATAAATATGTGTTCGATGGGATAAAGTTCAAGCCTGGAGATAAGATTCTTGACATAGGTTGTGGTTGGGGCCCCATGCTTGCAGCTATTAAAGAGCGTGGTGGCAAAGGCATAGGCTTAACCTTATCGCCGGCACAAGCTAAAGCCTGTAGAGCAGATGGCTTGGATGCTCAAATACAAGATTGGAAAAAACTAGATGCCAAAAAGTTCGGAAAAATGGACGGCGTGGTAAGCATTGGCGCATTTGAACATTTTTGTAGTATTGATGAATACAAAGCTGGCAAACAAGAAGAGATTTACGGCCAGTTTTTCAAATTATGCCACGACGCCCTTGAGCCGGACGGGCGACTTTTCTTGCAGACTATGATGTTCGTCAAAACACCAGACCCCGACAAGATCAGTGTTCGCGCAGCCAAATATTCCGACGACTGGGTCTGGGGGCACCTGGCAAAATATTATCCTGGCAGTTGGGCGCCGACAGGCCTAGAGCAGATAGTTAGGTGCGCAAGCCCTTATTTTAATTTGATTTCCGAAAATGATGGACGGCTCGACTATATCCAAACAATGAAAGAGTGGACCAAAGCCGTTAAAAAACCTAGCTTTAAAAAATTGCTCTTCCTGCTGACATTAGTACCCAAGTACATAACAAACCAAGATTTCCGCTATCAATTAGCGTCTAATAGATACGGCTGTAACAGGTTAGCCTTTGAGCGCAATATCCTCTCCCACCAACGCATGGTTTTTGAGAGAAAAGCTTAACGTCAATTGATAGAGTCTAGGATGCTTATAATTGGTGACCCCTGCGGGATTCGAACCCGCGATCTTCTGGATGAGAACCAGATATCCTAACCGCTAGACGAAGGGGCCAGCACTTGGCTTTAATTCGCCATTAGCATAGCACATTTCGTATCTGGACAACAGGGGTAGAGCTGGGGCGGTTTTTAGTTTGCATAAACTTCCAAGCCAACAGATAATGTAAGCGAAAGCATCATGAAATTACAGATTAATCACTTTGGGCATGTTGTTCAAGCGTAGTTCCAGCCCGGCAGGCAAGGGCAGCCAGGCTTCCTGGCTGGAAGGCATGGCGGTCAGCCGTCAGGTGATGAAGAACAGCAAAAAGAGTTCGGATTTTATCCTGAGCGTAATCCAGGATGGCGTAGTAATGGTTAACCGCGAGAACCTTATCCAGCTATTCAACCCCGGCGCCAGCGCCATCACCGGCTGGCCGGCCAACGAGGCGGTCGGACTGGATTTTCATAACGTCTTGCCGATAACCGACGAGCACGGCGTAGCATATCCGCCGGCCAACCATCCTTTTGCCCAGGCTTTAGCCACTAATAAAACCGTCCGCGACAGCAAAGGCTGGCTGGCTACCCGCGGCGGAAAAAAAATTCCGGTATCAATCATTGTGTCGCCGCTAGTTACCGACAAAGACCAGATAGCCGATACAGTAGTAGGCATCGTCCGTGATACCGCCAGCGAAAAAGCTGAGGAAAAGCAGCGCTCAGATTTTATTAGTACCGCCAGCCACGAAATGCGCACGCCGGTGGCGGCCATTGAGGGTTATTTGGCTCTGGCGCAGAATCCTAAAATCGCAAAGATTGACCCTAATGCCCGCAACCTGCTTGAAAAAGCCTCAGCCTCCACTAAGCACCTTGGGGTGTTGTTCCAGGACTTACTCACCAGCTCGCGCGCCGAGGACGGCCGGCTGGCCAGCTACCCTAAAGTCGTCGAGGTCGGCGAGCTAGTGCAGCAAGTGGCCGATGCCGGACGCTTCAACGCCCGCAAGAAAAATCTTGAGCTGCGCTACGTGCTTAGCAACGACAACGATGTCAGTGGCGCTAAAGTCGTCCGGCCGCTTTATTTCGCCAACGTTGATCCCAACCGCCTGAGCGAAGTCATGCAGAATCTCGTCGATAACGCCATAAAATATACCCCGGAAGGCTCAATCACCATGCGCCTTACCGGCGACGGCTCGACTGTCCAGATTCAAATTCAAGATACCGGCTCCGGTATTGCTTCGGAGGATATTCCTCATCTATTCCAGAAATTCTACCGGGTGGATAGTTCTCTGACGCGTAGTGTTAGCGGCACCGGCCTGGGCCTGTTCATCAGCCGCAAAATTATCGAGATGTACCAGGGACGAGTCTGGGTTGAAAGCGAACTCGGCAAGGGTAGCACCTTCTTTATCAACCTGCCACGCCTTAATACCGACCAGGCTCTGGCAACACAACGCCAGCAAAGCGCCAACTCTAGTCCGCTGGATACCCACTAGGCATGGGCTGTAAAAATGATACAATGATAACCATAAGCGAAGATAACAGATTGAAGACCCCTGATGCCTAAAATACTATTAGTAGAAGACGATAACAGCCTAAGGGAGATTTTTGAGCTGCGGCTGCAGGCCGAGGGCTATCAAACCCTGACTGCCGGCGACGGTGAAGAAGCCTTGGTAAAGGCTATGAAGGAGAAGCCGGATCTTATCATCTGCGACGTTATGATGCCCCGGATGAGCGGTTTTGAGATGCTGGAGACCCTGCGCAATTCGCCGGACATGGCCGGCACTATGGTCATAATGATGACCGCTCTGGGGCAGGCCGAAGATCAAGCTCGCGGCGCTAAGCTGGGCGTGGTAAAGTATTTAGTGAAATCTCAAGTTACCTTGGAAGATTTCGCCCGCGTAGTCAGCGACGTCGTAAAGCTGGGCCCCGGCGCAAACGCGCCAGCCGGCCAAACGCCCGCCGCAACTAACGAAGTTTCCCAAGCAAATAATAAATTAGAAAGCGAGAACCCCATGGACGATCCATCAACTAATCCGATGCCCGGCGCGCCAACTCCGCCGGCTGGCCCCGCTGGCGATGCTAACCCCATCACTAGCCCGGACCCCAGCCCAATGGGCGATGGCCAACAAAGCACTGCTGACGAGCAAAGCTCGGTAGCCAGCCAAGTTAACAGCTTTGCTAGCACGCCAGCTACTCCTAGCGATTCAGCTGCCCCAACCGTGGGCGGTGGAATGACCTCAACCGACCCAGTAGCAGCCGAACCCGCTGAACACGATGATGTGCCAGTGAGCACTCCACCGGTTGATCCAACCACGCCAACTGATCCAGCAGCCCCGCCTGCAGATCCTACAGTTCCACCGGCCGTCTAAGCACAATTGCCTTTTAGGCAGTTAAAAACCCGCCCGCAAAGAGGCGGGTTTTTAACTGTTTCAAGATATAATGTTTATCTGATGAGTAACGGAGTTTCAATTGTCGCCATAGTCGGGCGGGCCAATGTTGGTAAATCCAGCCTGTTTAATGCTATCATCGGCCGTCGTGAAGCTATTGTGGCTGATGAGCCGGGCACAACCCGCGACAACGTTACCGCCAAAGCCAACACCGACGAAAAGGACTTCTGGCTGGTAGACACCGCCGGTCTAAAAAGCGCCGCTGACGACTTTGAACTAACGATCCAACAGCAAATTAGCGAAGCCGCCGCCAGCGCCGATGTGATCTTAGTAGTAACCGAGGCTAATGTTCCGGTCACGGAAGAGGATAGGCGGATAGCCAAACTGGCGCTAAAGACCAAAAAACCGGTGCTGCTAGTAATCAATAAAGCCGACAAAAATTCACGCTTAGATTTCAATGACTGGCTCAAACTGGGCATTAAACCGGTGTTTGCCACCAGCGCCAGCCAGAAAAGGGGCATTTTGGAGCTTTTAGAGGGCCTTGGGGGCCATTTACCCCATAAAACCATAAAAGACCACAAGCACTTTAGTGTAGCCCTCCTGGGACGCCCAAATGTCGGCAAGTCGGCATTATTCAATAGCTTAAGCAATAAACAGCAGGCAATCGTGTCATCTAGAGCCGGAACCACCAGAGATGTCAACCGCTCCAGGGTTAGATACCATGAACAGGAAATTGAGCTGATGGATACTGCGGGCATCCGCCGCAGCGGCAAAATCGAGCGCGGCGTCGAACAGTTTAGCGTACTGCGCACTATAGCGGCCATTGAAGAAGCTGATGTCTGCTTAGTCTTATTGGACGTAAATGAATTAGGCGTCCAACTGGACCAAAAAATTGCCGGCATGGTCGTGGAGGCTGGCAAGGGTTTGGTGCTGGTCGTCAGTAAGTGGGATGCGTTAGATAAGGACGCTTATACTCGTGACCAGCTGGCCAAACGCATCAGTGGCGAGTTTGTATTTGTACCGTGGGCGCCGTTGATATTTACCAGCGCCGTAACCGGTCAAAATGTTACTAAGATTTTTGACTTAGTAACGGAAATATCCGCGGCCCGTAAAACCAGGTTCAAAACCAGCGAGCTCAACCAGTGGCTGCGCCGCAGCGTCGACGCCCACCCGCCAGCCGGTTTGAAAAATCGGGCGCCCAAGCTCAACTATGTCGTTCAGGAAGACGACCAGGGCATGCCTAATTTCAAGATTTTTGGCGCTCACACTAAATTCCTGCACTGGAGTTATAAAAGATACTTGGACCGGACTTTCCGCGAACAGTGGCCAATGATTGGCACGCCCTTAAAGTTCTGGTTCATTGAAAAGCATTAGGTTTAGAATAAATTAATGGCGTTATTTCAAAAAAGACCCGATACCAGCAGCCGAGTACCGCTTTATAGCGTCGGTGCCCATAAGACCGTACTAATTATCGGCTTGGGCAATCCGGAGAAAAAGTACGATGGTACACGTCACAATATAGGTTTTGCTGTGCTGGATGAATTCGCTAAACAGAACGATTTTCCGGAGTGGATAGTCAAAAAGGACCTGAAATGTCACCTAGCCAGCCTCACTATGGGAGAAAACCGGGTGGTCTTATGCAAGCCGACAACCTTTGTGAATAACAGCGGTGAGGCCGCCCAGGCGGTGCAGCATTTTTACCGGGTTTATAATGGGCAGACGCTGGTGGTTTATGATGAACTGGCCATTCCGTTCGGCCAACTTCGTAGCCGCCTGGGTGGCAGTGACGCCGGCCATAACGGTGTTAAATCACTTACTCAGCATATTGGCGACGATTATGGCCGGCTGCGCGTCGGCATCGGCAATGAAATAGCCGAAAAGGCCGATGCTGCCGGCTTTGTACTGGGCAAATTCAGCAAAGAAGAGCAGGGCAAATTACCGGGAATTATCAAAGAAGCCGGCGTTTTAATTACTGAATATATATTTAGCGGCCAACTGGATCCCGACACCCGTACAATCGCCTAAAATCTTAGAAACCTAAAAGCCTCCAGAGGGGGTGGGCACCGCTGGAGGCTATTACACCCTTCAACCCACCGTAAGCGAAGCTGCGAAAACTGCTAAAAAGCAAAGTTATTCGAGCCGGTACTAATCCGAAGATTAGAACGCATTCCGTGAGAAACTCGCTTACCCACGTTGAACGGGGAGAGAGTTAAAGGGGTTAGTTTGCTTAAGAGCCCGGACCCTTTTTGCTATTTCTTAGCTTAACCATTTGTAATGCAAGCGCCTGGCTTTTATACTAAGAAACAAGAAAAAGGGGCCGGATTGAACGTTTAAGTGGAGGGTATCAACTTAGACGTCCATAACTCTTAAACAATCTAACAAATGTTAGAAATGGGGGTATAAGGTACGTAAGTTTCCACTAATGAAACTTACAGATTGCAATTTTAGCAAAAAAGTGTCCTGAAGTCAAGACTAAAAAATATACCGCAATGAAAGTCAATACTCTTACGCTTAACGGTCCTGGTTATCCGGCAATCCTGAAGGATATCCACCAACCGCCAAAACAGTTATTTTATATTGGAGCCCCGCCTGCGCAGTGGCTCGGCCGCCCCAAAGTAGCGGTTGTTGGCAGCCGCAAAATGACGAGCTACGGTAAGGCGGTGACCGAAAGCCTGGTGTCGGAACTGGCTAGGGCGGGGATTGTGATTGTCAGCGGCTTGGCTTACGGCATCGACGCCACAGCCCACCGGGCAGCCCTGGACGCCGGCGGTCTGACGGTTGCGGTTTTGGGAACCAGTGTTACAGACATTTCACCCTCTGGCCATATTGGATTAGCTCAGGAAATTATTAACCATGGAGGGACAATTCTTAGCGAATACGCCGCCGGCAGCCCGGCTTTTGCCGGCAACTTCGTCATTCGCAACCGGATAGTTAGCGGCCTCTGTGACATTCTTCTAGTCACCGAGGCCGCGCTAAAGAGTGGCAGTCTACACACAGCCCGTTTCGCGCTGGAGCAGGGAAAGACGGTCATGACCGTACCTGGTAGCATTCTCACCCCTAGCAGCGAAGGCTGCAACAACTTAATTAAAAGTGGCGCTATTCCGGTAACGGATGCAGAAGATGTTTTCTTCGCCCTCAAAATCAATCCAGGTAAGCAAAAACTCGCCCTTGAGTTTCATGGTACAGACGAAGAAGAGCAAATCTTGCAACTAATCAGGGATGGCCTTGCCGGTCAGGAAGAGCTAGCTCTAGCTTCCGGCCTGGACGGCTCACAGATTGCCGGCACGCTGACCAGCCTAGAACTGCGCGGCCATATCCGCCCAGCCGGTTCGGGCAACTGGCTCGCGAACTAGCACGAGCCCCTAACTTTCCGCCGGACTCGAGACGAGCCTAAAGTCCTTTGTTGAGCGAGCCCTACTTTCGACAGAGATTCAACGGAGGCGCAGCCGGTTGGGTGCTGAGCGGAGATGCGATGATTCTTTCGCAGCTCAGGCGAAGCACCCTCCGCGCGTGAGCGGCTCTGGAGAGAGTAGCGTGAGCGGCGGTTGCATATATAGGTAAAGGCCTTTACACTGGGCATTTGAAATCTATGGCGAAGAATCTTGTAATTGTTGAAAGTCCGGCTAAGGCCAAGACCCTCACCGGCTTTTTAGGTAGCGACTACCAGGTAAAAAGCAGTTACGGCCACATCCGTGATTTGCCGGAGCGCAAACTCGGCGTCGATGTTAAAAAGCATTTTGAGCCTACTTACCAGGTTAGCCCCGATAAAGAGCAGGTGGTCAAGGAGCTAAAGACCGCCGCTAAAGGCAAGCACGTCTGGCTGGCCAGCGACTCCGACCGCGAAGGCGAAGCCATCGCCTGGCATGTGGCCCACGTGTTGGAGCTCGACCCCAAAAAGACTAAGCGAATTGTCTTTCATGAAATTACCAAAAGCGCTGTGACAGAGGCCATCGCCCATCCGAGGACTATCGATATGAAACTCGTGGACGCCCAGCAGGCCCGGCGCATATTGGACCGCTTGGTGGGTTATGAACTAAGTCCGGTGCTCTGGAAAAAGGTGCGCCGCGGCCTGAGCGCCGGAAGAGTACAGAGCGTGGCTGTGCGTTTGATTGTTGAGCGCGAGCGCGAGATTAAAGATTTTAAGCCGGAAAGCTCGTTTAAGGTTAGCGCGATATTTGAAGCCGGCAAACACCAGCTGGCGGCGGAGCTGAGTGAAAAAATCGCTAATCTGACAAGCTCCAAGAAGTTCTTAGAGCACGCCGCTAAGGCCGATTTCAGCGTCGTCAACATCGAACAAAAGCCTGGTAAACGCAATCCTGGAGCGCCATTCACCACCAGCACCCTGCAACAAGAGGCTGCCCGGCGGCTAGGCTACAGCGTTCGTCAGACCATGACCATCGCCCAAAAGCTTTATGAACACGGCCACATCACCTATATGCGTACCGATAGCACTATTTTGTCCGGCTTGGCTATAAATGCCGCTAAGGAGTACATAACCAAGGAATATGGCGCCAAATACAGCCAGGTTCGCCAATACCAGACCAAAAGCCGTAACGCCCAGGAAGCCCACGAAGCCATTCGGCCAACCCAGATTGGCCGGCTAGAGTCCGGCGCTGACAGCGGCCAAAAGAAACTTTATGAGCTGATTTGGCGGCGTACTGTAGCTAGTCAGATGGCCGCCGCTGACATCGAAAAAACAGAGGTCAAGATTGATATTAGCGGCCGCCAGGAGCAATTTTTAGCTACCGGCGAGGTCCTTATCTTTGACGGCTTTTTAAAAGTTTACGGTGGCGGCAAGGACGACATGATTCTGCCACCGCTCGAAAGTGGCCAGAAACTACGGCTGAAATCGGCCGGCGCCTTGGAAACTTACAGTCGGCCGCCGGCTCGCTACGGTGAAGCGTCATTAGTCAAAAAACTCGAAGAACTGGGCATTGGCCGCCCCAGCACTTACGCGCCGACTATCGGTACCATCCAAGATAGAGGTTATATCGAGAAAAAGGATTTGGAAGGCGAAGCCCGTCAGCTCCGAGAAATCACCCTAAATGGTTCTAAAATAACTGAGCAGACCCAAGAGGTTACCGTTGGTGCCGACCGCGCCAAACTGGTGCCCACGCCTCTGGCCGATATCGTCACCGATTTCCTGGTTAAATACTTCGGTGAAATCCTCAATTATGACTTCACCGCCAAGGCCGAGAACGAACTGGACGACATTGCCGACGGTAAATTAGCCTGGCAGAAAATGCTCGAGGATTTTTATAAAGGCTTCCACCCCTTAGTAGAGAAGGGGGAGGAAGCCGACCGCGCCGAGGCCGCCCAGACCCGCCACTTGGGCAAAGACCCTAAAACCGGCAAGCCGGTATACGCCCGCTATGGCCGCTATGGGCCGGTACTGCAGCTAGGTGAGGCCGACCCGGCGGATAAGGATAATAAAGACATCCCTAAGCCTAAATTCGCGCCGATGCCCGAAGGCGCCGAGCTAGAGACCGTAACCTTGGAGCAAGCACTACCCATGTTCGCCCTGCCGCGTGAGGTCGGTAAGACCAATGAGGGCCTGGTGATTACCGCTGACATCGGCCGTTTTGGCCCCTATGTAAAGGTAGAGAAGGAATTCTTCAGTATCAAAGATCACGACCCGTTCACAATCACTGAAGACGAGGCCCTACAGGTTATCAAAGATAAGCAAGTGGCCGCCGCCAAAAGGGTAGTCGCTGACTGGGGTAAAATCAAAATTTTGCGCGGCCCATACGGACCCTATGTAACCGATGGCACGAAGAATGCCCGAATATCCAAAGAGCAGGATCCAGAGAAGTTAAACGAAAGCGCCGCTAAAGAGCTATTAGCCAAGGCGCCAGCCAGCAAACGCGGTAATTTCCGGCGGCGCCGCGGCGCAAAAAAGTCCTAAACCAGGCTATTTATCCACAATCTTCCCAGATTGACAAAAAGTTTTCTATAAAAATATACATAAACAGATTGTGCCGCGAAGTCGAATTAGTGATACAATATAGTTGATAGCGAAATATTCTTGACTTTTAAAAACTAAAGTTTTATAATTGTTATAACCTAAGGCGGAATAACTGCCAATAACAGGGAAGAAAGTTACAATGGACGACAGTAAGACTAGCAAAAAATTTGACCTTGCCATTGCCGTACAAGACATTTTAAATACGATTGAGCGCGAGCGCGAACGGGAGATAATCGCCCGGCGTTTTGGCCTGTTTGACCGCCGGGAAACTCTGGAACAAATCGGTGAACTTTTAGGTATTACCCGCGAGCGCGTCCGCCAGCTGGAAAAAGCCGTGCTGACCCGCCTAAAAAGCACCGCCGAAAAAGATTTGGTACACATCAGTGAAGTCGAGAAAATCCTGGGCGAAGAGCTCGCCGGCATGGGTAAAGTAGCTCGCATCAGCGAAGTTACTGCCAAAATCGTTCCGGCTAACGCCAAGGTTGACCAGTCCCGTGTGGCTTTTATTGCCCAACTGGCGCCCAGCGTAGCGGTTATCGACGATAACGACCACTTTTATCACGCCATTGGTTTGGCCGCTGACCACACCGAAAAAGCCATCCGCGACCAGGTCAACGCCATTATTGAAGCCATCCAACAGATTGGCAAACCCACCGATATCACCACCGTAGCTAAGCAAATTGGCGACGAAGACAAACAACACGTCGAGGCTCTCGCCGGCATCTCCAAGAACCTGGCTACCCTGAACGACCGCTGGGGCTTAATTAAGTGGCCGATGGTCAACCCCAAGAACATCCGCGACAAAATCTACGTTATCCTGCACGACCACGGCAAGCCGATGCACTTCAGTGAAATCGCCAAGGCTATCAAAGACAGCGATTTCCGCCGCAAAGACGTCACCACCCAGGCTATTCATAACGAGTTAATCAAAGATAAGCGTTTCGTGCTGATTGGCCGCGGTATTTATGCTCTCAAAGAGTGGGGCTACAAAAAGGGCACTGTGGCCGATGTTATTGCCGAAGTTCTACGCAAAGAAGGCGGCCCGTTGCACCGCGACGAAATCGTCCGCCGGGTTCTTAAAAGCCGCCACGTCAAAGAAACCACTATCTTGCTGAATTTGCAGGGAAAACCCCAGTTCAAGCGCGTCGCTAAGGCGACATACACCTTGGCCGAGCCTAAATAAAAACAACCTCTTTGGAGTATAATGAAGGGAGGGAAACCTCTTATGGCGTTATTTGGTAAGGCACAAAAAATTAGGGCAGCGCACGAGCATTGCTTATTGATGCTGGAAATCCCGCGCACCAACGACAAAGCGGCGTTATCAGCCGAACAGATGTTGGCGGCACTGCACGGTATTTTACGCACCAGGCGCGAGCTTAGGACCTCCGGCACCCTGCAGGAGCACATCAGCCTGGAGATTGTGGCTATCGGCCAGCGCATCCGCTTCTTTATTTGGACGCCTAAACACCTGCAATCCTTCGTAGAAGGGCAGGTCTATGCCCAGTATCCAACGGTGCAAATTTATGAACAAGACGAAGATTACGCTGACCGTCAATTACACCATACGGTGGTCCACAGCACTGAGCTGACGCTCACTACCGACGAGACTTTGCCGATAAAAACCTTTCCTAACTTCGAGGTCGACCCCTTGGCGGCCGTCACTGCGGCGCTGGCCAAACTGGACAAAGAAGACGAGGAAATGTGGATTCAGATTATGAGTCGGCCAATTTCCGATGATTGGCACCGGCGCGGTGCCCGGATGGTCAGTAGGATTCAGCGCGGCAAAGGAACCTTCGGCGGAGCAGGGGGCAGTACTGTCAGTTACGTCGGCCAGGTTTTTGGCGCCTTGGCCAAGCCGCCGGAGGGCGGGGTAGGCACCCAGACTAAGGCCCCGGAACTTTCCGAACGCGACAAATCGCGGATTGCGGCTATTCAGGAAAAATCTAATAAGCTGGGCTACCAGGTCAAAATCCGTTTGCTCTACGCCGGCCACGACCAAACTACGGCCCGCCTGCGGATGCAGGCATTGGTTGGCGCTTTCAAACAGTTCAATACTACAAATCTGAATGGTTTTGAGGCCAAAAGCCCGAGCTTCAACCGCGACCGGCAAATCGAATATCAGGCCCGTTTCTTCATCGACCACAGCTACATCCTTAATATTGAGGAGCTGGCCAGTATCTTCCACCTGCCACATACTTCGGTAGAGACGCCAAATATTCTGTGGGCAACCACCAAAACCGCTGAACCGCCGCCCAACATTCCCATCCAAGAAGCCGGTAAAGAGACCGAGATGAGCCTGTTCGGCGTTACCAACTTCCGCGGCGACAACACCATTTTTGGCCTCAACCGCGCTGACCGCGGCCGCCATGCTTATATCCTGGGTCAAACCGGCACCGGTAAATCCGGCGCCTTGGAGCTGTTAACTCTGTCTGACATTTATTACGACCAGGGCTTCGCGGTGATTGACCCGCACGGCGACTACGCGCAACATGTGTTGAGTTTTATTCCCAAGCGCCGGCTGGACGACGTGGTTTATTTTAACCCGGCCGATACCGCCTATCCCATCGGCTTTAATCCGCTGGAGATTTCCGACCCCTCGCTAAAAGGCCACATCAGCTCGGAGTTGGTAGGTGTTCTAAAGAGGTTATTCATCGATAGCTGGGGCCCGCGGCTGGAATATATCCTGCGCTATACGCTGCTGGCGCTGTTGGATTACCCCGATTCCACAATGCTGGGAATTACCCGCATGCTAACAGAGAAGGACTATCGCCAAAAGGTGATTGCTTACATTGACGACCCGGTGGTTAAAAACTTCTGGGTCCATGAGTTTGCCAGTTGGAATGATAAGTTTGCCAGCGAGGCTGTGGCGCCAGTACTAAACAAAGTCGGGGCCTTTACCGCCAACCCGATGGTCAGGAATATTATCGGCCAGCCCAAGAGCACCTTCAACATTCGTGAGATTATGGACCAAGGCAAGATCCTGGTGGTCAATCTTAGCCGCGGCTTGATGGGCGAAGACAACGCTGGCATTTTGGGCGCCATGATGGTCACCAAAATCCAGCTGGCGGCTATGGGCCGGGCCGATTTGCCCATGGAGCAGCGCCGGCCGTTTTATCTCTACGTCGACGAGTTCCAGAACTTCGCCACCGACAGCTTTGCGACTATTCTCAGCGAGGCTCGCAAATATAACCTCAACCTGACTGTCGCCAACCAGTATATTTCCCAGATGGAAGAACCGGTGCGTAACGCCGTGTTTGGTAACGTTGGCACAATCTTGTGCTTCCGGATTAGTCCCGACGATTCGCCGTTCTTGGAAAAATACTTCACGCCGCAGTTTGAATCTACCGACCTTATTCAGCAGCACAGCCGCTTCTTTGTAATTACCATGATGATAAACGACGAAAAGGCCCCGGCGTTCTCGGCCAAGACCCTGAACCTGCCGCAACCTGCCGAAGATCACACGGCTGAAATAGTTGAGCTTTCGCGCCAACGCTATGCCAAAGAACGCTCGGTAGTCTCCGAAGATGTCCGCTTAGCCGCCGGACTCGACGCCGCTAACCCTACTAAGTTTGCTTCAGACCCGCAACCCAATTTACGCACCAAGGCACAAGTCCAGCTAAATACTGCTGAGGCGCTCCAGTCTGCCCACTCAACTCAAGCCGATAGTCATAAAGTTGGTAGAGTCGCCGCCAGCCTATTTAGGGGCGTAGCTAGCTCTCCTGAGCCCCCTAGCCAGTCAAATCAGCAGTCTGGCCCGGAAAAGCCCAAGCGTAAGCGCACCCGCCGCGGTAAGCGTAAGGGCGGTGGTAATGCGGCAGAGCAGGCTAAGAAGCCATCAGAGACCGTAACGGCTACTGAAAACGAACAAGTCATAAGGTTGCGTTAAGAGCTAGTCTGCAGGCCATTGGCCTGCAGACTAAGCTATTTCTTTTTTTAATATCTACCGAACATTTTACGAACATGATATAGGCATTAAGGCTCGGGTAGTTGCATAGCCAAATATGGTGCTTGGGCAGCCGGGTAGTAAAGACGATAAAATAATTACTAAAAATTAAATGGCCGGGCGAAAAATCCGTCGGACAAAAGGCAGGGCAATACCATTTCCAGCCATAGACCATACGTCGCACAATGTATATTTTGCGACTCTACATATTAGTCTCAGGTTGATATGCCAATACCCCCCTAACAGGGTAGTTTCGGCTTAATTGCTTAAAACCAACGCCAAGCTCTACAACTCGCAATATTTATCTTTAATTAATTATCTATGTCCTAGCCCAGCTGCCGCTACGTCGCAAAAAGCGCGTGAAAAGTCGTAGAGTTTTCCACAGCCTTTCACAGCGATTTGACTTTAGCCTATTTCATATTTTTGTATATATTTCCCCTGCCTTTCCGCTTTGAACAAAATATTTGACTTTTGGTGTTTTGATATAGAAGTATGTTTTTCCCTGCCCAATTATTTAATTAACAATTGTGAACAAAATGCGAACTGAGCAGAGGAGAGAGGGTGCGATGGTCTTTAGCTTGGTAACACAAACGTCGATACTAGGTTATCATCTTTGAGTTTCTCGTGATATTCAGCCAACGCTTCCAGCTCCTTATTCCCTATCCGCCTATGCTCAAAAAGGAATCTAGCTGCGGCCGTAAGACCGGTTACGGAGTTAGCCTTAAAACCATAGTTTTCCAATGACTCCATGCCACCTTCTTCACGATCGAACTTAATGGTAACTGCAACCGGTCTTAAGCCAACATCCGTAAGTACCCGTGCACCCTCGACTTTCGACTTACCGTCAGTTACAACATCATCCCCTAGACACACGGTTTCACCAGCTTCATAGTCTCCTTCGATCTTCTGGTGCGATCCATACTCTTTATCTGGCTCATCGACCCGTTCCCAAAGATATGATAGGCCAGCTTCGTAGGCGCCTATAGCCGCGGGTGCTGTAGCAGCCTGAGCCTTACCAAATACATGGTCAATTGTTATGCCTAAATCCAAAAAACTGGCGGCGTATCCCGATGCTAAGGCCCGACGAAAATCTCGCTGTTGCCCAATAGACATTTGGCCACTTCGATCCAATTTGCTGCTGAAAGATAGGCTTGGCCGATCATTGTAGTAATAGGGCGAGTGTCGACCGGATTTAAGGGTCATGCCGCCTTCTGGAAAGCCAAGAAGACCCCTATCGAACATACCGATTACAATTTGTTCTTCGATCCTTTCAGGTGAAGCCATTAGGCTGCCCTCTGTTGTAAGCCCTGTTTGATTTCCTGGACTACTGCCGCATAAGCGGCGGCCGGGTCTTCGGCACCGGTAACCTGACTGCCAATTACCAGAATATCGGCTCCGCCCTCGATGGCCTGCTGCGGCGTTATGCTACGCTTTTGGTCCTGCGTGTCCGCACCTTTTGACCTTGTCCCTGGAATCATTGCGAACAAGCCGCCCCTGTCTTGGGCGAGGTCTTTGGCCATCTTAACTTCTAAGCCAGAACAGACAAGTCCGCCAATTCCGGCGTCAGTAGCACGCCGCACTTCTCGCCGGACGACAGTTTTAGGTAAAATATGCTCAAATCTTTTTGTTTCCTCTTCTCCTATGGAAGTTAGTAGCGTGACACCCATGACCATAATTCCGGCTTCCGCGGCTATTCTTTGAGCCTCTTTCATAGAATCAACCCCGGCTCTGGTCCCCATGGTTATGGCCACCGGTGGGTGATCAAGCTCCGCTAAGTTATTTACGATTCCCGCCGTAGTCCTTGGGATGTCGTAAATCTTAGCATCAGCCACCCAATCCAGATCATTTTCGGCGGCTAAATCCGAACAATATTTCCAGCTGGTGGCGGATTGGAGCTCGAGACCTTCTTTGACGACCCATGCCCCGGCATTTTTAGCGAGACCCACTAGGGACTCGGCTGTTGATTCTTTGGATGTGTCAATGGCGCACACTATCCTCTCGGCGGCTGATAGATTCGGTTGAAGTCCTGGCATCTTCCCTCTTTCCCCACCAAGTTAGTTTAAGCTAAGTATACTACGCCACTTTTTGATTACTTTGTATATTTTTTACAACAGTGTACCCTGCCCGATTTTAACTTGAGTGTCCTGAGCCTAGTTAGCGTCACGCCGCAAAAATAGAACCCAGGCCACCGCCCAGCCAACGACCAAATAACCGCAAAATACTAGGGCTGCCCGGCCTGGCGCTAAGCTCCCGCCGCCCAGCGCGCCATCTCCAACCAACTGGCTAAGTGAGGTAAACGGCAAGTAAACGGCGTTTTTGTTTAGCAGCTGGCTCAGCAGTGGCTCGATAGCCGCGGGAATCGCAAACAGGGCTACAATCGCCCCAACCTGCACGCGTATAAGCGTAGCCAGCAGCAGCCCGAGCATGGCGTAGGCCCAGCCATAGAACAAGCTGCGCCAAATAACATCTTTGTAATAAATCGTTTGCGATACCAGGACATGTCCGTGGGCATGCACTCCCAGATAAGTGGCTACCGGAGACAGCACACCGATGATAATGGTCAGAAAGATGGCGTAGCAACTAATAACTAGGATTTTGGACGCCAAGACTTTACTTCGACTATTGCTGCTGGTGAGGCTGTACATAATGGTGTTATAGCGGTATTCGTGAGTCATAAACAGAATCGCTATGACAGCACCGAATAACATCAACCCCAGAGCGCCATAGGTGTCACTGGCCAGCTGACCGGATTCGTGAAGCTCGAACGGCTTTAGGCGCCAGCCTTCGACGTAAAAAGCAATAAAGGCCACGAATAGGATAACCAGAGTTGTAATAATATAGGTCGAGCGGATAGTCAGAAGCTTACGGAACTCGGATTTAATCGTCTGCATCATGATTTTTCGGCCTTCCCGGTTTTGGCCTGGTACTCTTCTGTCCCTTCGGTTAGCTCCAGAAATACGTCTTCCAGCGAGGCCGCGTGGCTGGCTAGTTCTAGGATTGGCAGACCAGCGCTAAAGGCTAGTCTGCCTACTTCATCGGTTTTGACACCGTAAACTTTTAGGCCACCGTCATTTTTTTCGAATTTGAGCTTGGTTTTTAGCAACCGCTTCTCTAGTTCTGAAACTTTGGTGGTACGCACAAAAACACTGGAGTGCGAGCTGCCGCCAATCAGTTTATCCATCGAAGTGTCGGCAATCAGCTTACCTTTGCCAATGACCACCACGTTATCGGCCATTTGTGACATCTCGCTCAGCAAGTGGCTGGAAACCATCACCCCGCCGCCATTCGCGGCGTATTCACGTAAGAATTGGCGCAGCCAGGCGATTCCTTCAGGGTCAAGACCGTTAGCCGGCTCGTCTAAAATTAAATACTTAGGGCTGCCCAACAGTGCGGCGGCGATGCCCAGGCGCTGGCTCATTCCCAAACTAAATTTGCCAGGGCCCTTTTTGGCTACCTCAGTCAAACCGACAATTTCTAAAACTTCATCGACTCGTTTTATAGGGATATTTCCGGCAGCGGCTAAAATTTTAAGGTGATTTTGGGCGCTGCGAGTTGGGTGAAAAGCCTTGGCTTCCAGCAGGATGCCGACAATCTTTGAAGGCTGTTGGTACGACTGCAACGGCTTGCCGTCATAGGTTGTACCGCCGCTGCCAGCATCCAGACCAAGCATTAAGCGCATGGTGGTGCTTTTGCCGGCGCCATTCGGGCCCAGGAAGCCGGTAACTTTACCGGTCTCTATCTCGAAGGACAGGTTATCGACGGCTTGCTTCTTACGATACGCCTTGCTGAGGTTTTTGGCCTTAATCATTAACTTAAATTATACCTGAGGGTTCGGCCTATTTATAAAAAATCTTGCCCGGAACCCGGACGTCGAGGTACTCTGCCGGCTGTTTGCCGCTTTGGGCAAAATTATGGCGAGCGGCCAGGAATTGGCCGGTCTGTAATATCGGGTCACCGCCCAGATAGAATTTGACGTAGTAGCCCTGGTCGGTGGTGCGCAGATCCAGCTCCTCGGCCTGAGGCGGTAAAACTAAAGATTTAACCGACACACTGGCGCGATCGGTCTGAACCAGCAGGTTATTAATAAAGCTAACGCTCTGAGCGCTCAGCACCTGCTGCCCCGGCCGGGCGGTAAAACCGCTTTGGTCGCTTAAGGTAGTCAAGTTCTTAACCTGCGGCAGGTTCTTGGCGATATTGGTAGCGACGCCCTCCGAATCGATTATGTAATCCTGGCCGTTATTGCTAAGGAAGAAGCTGGGCTTGGCGACGGTTAAATGGATAATCGGCGTCTCGCTAAAGATTGGCAGCTCCAGCGAAGCGCTGGCAATTTCCGGGAACTTATTTTGCAGCGCGTTGATAACACCCTGCTCGTTGAGGGTGATTTTGTTGCGATTTTTCAGGGAGCCCAGCTGTTTGGCGGCAACTGCCTGGTAGTCGGCTGCTGAGTGATAAGTCGTGTCATTGAGTTGGATTTGGGGAGTCGATTTGACCAGCAAACTGTAGACTAGCCCGGCAAGGAGTAAAAATACTATTACAGTGTCTAAAAGACGTACAAAATATTTGCGCGCCCGGCCTTTTTTGCTGGTTTTGCGATTGAATGGGCTACTGCCGCTGGCGACTGAACCGCGGCGGTAATAATTGACCGGCACTCGGCCGCCGCGGTTCGAACGCGGCTGTGGTGCCTTGGATTTTTTTATCTTGAGCGCCATCCCGTCTAAGTGCCCACTCCACTCTCTGCCACATGCAAAATTAGCTGGGCCAGTTTTTCAGCGGCCTGGGGCTGGGCCAGTGTACCTAGTTTGTCGCCAAGCGCTTCCCGCCCCCGTTTATTTTGCAAGAGCTGGTTTAGAACTTTGAGTAATTCTTCGGGTGTGACCTGGCTGTCAAGAACTTCGGCGGCCACCAGCTCCTGTAGTTGCTTAACGTTGGCCAGCTGGTGGCCGCCGGTTAAATGGGCCGCCGGAACCACCACGATGGGCTTACGCTGCAGGGCGAACTCGGCCAGAGTCGAAGCTCCGGCGCGGCACAATATTAGATCGGCCGCGCCGCTATATTTGTAGAAATCAGGGGTAAAGCCCAATACCGACACCCGGCCTTCGGCCTCGGGCATTCGCTGATAGGCTTCGCTGGCTTCGGCTTGGTGCTGCTGACCGGCAATTATAATAATCCGCAACCTTGGTTGCTGTTTTAGCAGCTCTGGCGCGGTTTTGCTTATCAGGTCATTCATATAGCCGGAGCCCAGGCCGCCGCCAGCCACCAGTAGCACTAGACTGTCTTCTGGCAGCGCTAGCTCTCGCTTGAAGGTTCTCTGCTGCGCCTCGCTGACCGGTTTTATGTGCTCGTCTACCGGAATCCCGGTAAAAACCAGCTTGCCCTTGGGATAATCGTAATTTTCAACCGGCTGCCCAACGGCATGTACCACCGCCCAGCGCGCTAGGATGCGGTTGGCTAAACCTGGAACAGCGTCCGAATCATGGGTAATAATCGGAATACCAAGGCGATGGGCGGCAATACCCACCGGTACGGCGGCGTAACTTCCCTTAGAAAAGACCACGTCGGGTTTTATCCGTTTTAGCTGGCGTTTAGCGCTGAATATACCGCGCGATACCCGGAAAAAATCCCGGATGTTCAATAGCAGCGTTTTAACATCTATCAGATGCGCCAGAAAACTCTGGCCATGGTAACGGCGATACTTACCTGAGGCAACAAGGCAAACTTCGTCAAAAGCCTGGTACTTTTCCTGTAAGCCTTCAAGCTTTTCGCCTTTCAAACCAATATAAACTATTCTGCATTTGGGATTTTTTGTTTTAAGCGCGTGGGCCAGTGACAGCAGCGGAGTGATGTGGCCGCCGGATCCCCCGCCCGTTAATACTATAGTAGGCATGTTCTCTTTCACTAGGGCTGTTTTGTGGTTCGGTTACACTGTAACTAGTATAGCGCGAAACCTGAAAAACCATGCCCAGGGCGGCCGTCAGGAACACCAAACTGGTACCGCCCTGGCTAATAAACGGCAGCGTTATGCCCTTCAGCGGTAACAGGCCAAGCATCGCCCCGACATTAATAATCATTTGGGTGGATAGCCAGGTCAGCACCCCGACCACTAGCAGGCGGCTGAATTGATCAGAGGTATGGTCGATAATTTGTTTTAACCGGGTAATAAAGACGCCGTAAACGGTTATTACGATTAGTGTGCCGATAAAACCGACCTGTTCGGCGATAATGGCGAAAATCGAGTCATTAGAGGCCTCGGGCGTGTAACCATAAGCCTGTACGCTGTTTCCTAGCCCCAAGCCCGCTAAACCGCCAGAACCCACTGCAATTAGCGCCTGACAGGCCTGGTAGCCACTGCCCTGGCATTGGCTCTGCGGATGCAAGAATGTCTGCAAGCGTTCGCGGCGGTAGCTACTGGTTGAAATCGCTACCGTCAGCAGCAATAAGACCACACCGGCCACCAGCAGGACTTTCTTCAGCGGGATACCCACGGTAAAAGCCATTATGCCAATTACAGCAATCATCACTCCGGCTGAACCGAGGTCGCTTTGCAGCTTAGCCACCACCACACCAACCGCCAGAAGCAGAATTAACAGCGGCCGCAAAGTACTTTTATAATCAGCTATCTTGCCCGCCCGCCACTGTTCGGTGAGAAACTTTGCGACGCCGGCTATCAGAGCCAGTTTGATGAATTCAGCAATCTGAAACGAGAAGCTACCCAAGCGAATCCAGCGATGAGCCGGATAGACGGCATTTATAGGGGTGACCATGACCACCAGGCAGCCGATGGCGGCCATCCAGGCCAGCGGCCGGGCCGCCCGCCACCACCAGGCGGTTGGCAGATAAGCGGCGACGGCAAAGACCACCACTCCCAGGATAACGTCAATCAGTTGTTTGCTAATAAAATAGTTTTGGCTAACACCTTGGCTGGCGGCCAGCCCGGGACTAATGGAGTAAACCACCACCAATCCGAAAGTTAGGAGTAGAGCCGAAAGGATTAACAGCCAATAATCTGGCCGGTGGCGGCGGTTGGGGGCGCTTGCGTTTGCCTGATTGCGAACCGTCCCCAGTGGCTGGCGTTCCGCGCTGTGGCGCGGACGGATACTCACGAAGTTACGCCTCCTAATATATAGATAACCAGACCCAGGAAGGCAGCCACGCTGCCGAGCACCCAAAAGCGCATGGTAACCTTTGTCTCCGGCCAGCCGATGGCTTCGAAATGGTGGTGAATCGGACTGGAAAGAAAGATTTTCTTGCCGTTACGCAATTTCTTACTGGTAATCTGCAGTGCTACCGAACCGGTCTCAATCACGAACACAAAACCGATTACCGGCAAGATTAAAACGGTGTCTGTCAGCATGGCTACCACTCCTAGAGCCGTTCCCAAAGCAAACGAACCAACATCTCCCATGAAAAACCGCGCCGGATAGATATTAAACCAGGTGTAGCTGAGCAGCGCGCCGACCACCGTTGTGCAGAAGCCGGCCAGGCCGTATTTCCTTTCGATTAAAGCTATAAAGGTATACACACCGAACGCGATAACCGATAGGCCGCCGGCCAAGCCGTCTAGGCCGTCAGTTATATTCACGGCGTTAGCGGTCGAAAAAATTACCAGTATGAACAGCGGGATAATCAGCCAGCCCAGATGCCACAGGCCTATAAATGGCACATGAATATCAGTTACACCCAGTTTGGAATAAAACCACCAACCACCAACCAGGGCTATGGCAATCAAAAATAGCGATTTAACCTTGGCACGCATACCGGCAATGTTACCGCCGATACCACGGATATTGATAATGTCATCGAACAGGCCGATTGCCCCCGCCCCTACCATGGCCGCCAGCGGCAACCAGGTTTCCGAACGGCTAAGGTTGCCGGCCAGCGTCACTAAAACCGTAGCCAATACAAAAATAATACCGGCCATGGTTGGGATGTTGCGGGCGTGTTTGGCGGCGTGTAATTTATGGTAAACCTTGGCCGCTTCGCCAGTCATAGCGTGGGTACGGGCCTTTTTCCACCACTTACCAGAAAAGGCTGCCGCGGTGTATAGCGGTGTCAGGGCCATGCTGGCTAAAAAACTCAGCAGACCGAAGGTAAAAATTTGTTCCAAGGTGTGCGAATCGACAACTAATTCAAGTGATGTCATGTCTGTTTTTCATTTAACTCTAGCATTATAGCATTCAACCCCATATTACGAACCACTTTTGGGGGTGATATAACCACCGTTAATAAGCATGTGAGCCAGATCGCCAAACACTGGCTGGCCGCCATAAGATCCGGCGTAACCCGGGACGTCGGGCAAGGTATTAAAGACCACTATCACGTCTTGGACTTTGTCGCCGCCGACAAATCCGGCATAGGTGCCATTGAACTTGTCGTCGTAGTAACCGCCGCCGGGTTGGGCTACCTGGGCGGTGCCGGTTTTGCCCCCGACTATATAATTGCTGGGAAAATTCAGATAGCTAAAGCCGCCGGGGTTGAGGTGTTGAGCCACCACATATTCCATCAAGGTAGCCAATTGTTGACCGACCTGGGGTTTGACGGCGTTTTTCTCCAGCGCTGTGGGTGCCTTAACCTTAACCTTGCCGTTGGCGGCGGTGGTTTTAGCCACCAGCGTCGGCTGGTAATAAGTGCCGCCATTGAGAATACTGGACAGAGCGGCGCTCATTTGCAACGCCGTCAGCGTAACACCCTGCCCGAAAGCCGTGTTAGCGTAAGTCAGGTTTAGGCCATAGCCATTGTCCGGACCGGGAACGTAACCGGCGGCTTCGTAACCCTGCTCAATACCCGTGGGTCTGCCCAGGCGGTAATGGTTAACCATATAATCGTACCAGTGGTCGCGGGCCTGTTGGTTAATTTGGCCGCCGCCCATCTGCATTAGCTCCCAAGTGGCGCCGGTATTAAGCGAGAGATTCAGGATATCACCGAGGCTTTTAACTCCAGCCCCGCCGTCTTCTTCGATGTCGGTTATATTGAAGCCGTCAATCACCCAGTGGGCCGGATCATAAAAGGTAGTGCTGGGCTGAACCACGCCCAGGTTCAGGGCGGCCGCGGTGGTTAGATTTTTCATACTGGATCCGGGTTCGATGGGGTTATCGACGGCTGCGTTCTGGAATAGGTTCTGGTCGCTAACCTCTTGATAGCTAGCCGGATTATAAGTCGGATAGTTAGCCATGGCTTTTATCTGGCCGGTGTTAACATCCATAATAATCGCACTCAGGCCCTGAGATTTGGTCTTTTGGTATTCCTGCTTCAGTATGGTTTCCATCTGGGTCTGCATACCCAGGTTGATTGTCAGTTCGATATTATCGCCGTTTACCGGATCGATCTGGACATTGTCACGACTGGCGGCCAGTGGCACACCATTGGCATCGGTGATAGCTTTGAGCGTGCCCGGCGTGCCGGTCAGCTGGCTGTTAAGCGCCTGCTCTATGCCGTATTGGCCCTGGCCGTTGTTATTAACAAAGCCCAGTAGCTGCGAGGCCAGGCTGTCATCTGGATAAGTGCGGTAATCTTGACCCTGGGTACCGACTCCCGGCAGCTTTAAGGCAAGTATTTGATTGCTTTGATTCTGGTTGAGTTTTTGGGCCAGCGCCACGTAGCGGGTGTTTTTCGACTTCATCTGCTCGGCGTAAATGACCGCGCTGCCTTTAGTGATAGCCGATAACTTTACGGCGTCAGGAACAGCATTCTTTACCAGCGTGGGATCAGCATAAAGCGTGTACAACTCCTGGTTAAGAACGATGGGCACCACCGAGTCGCCTTCCTGGGCTTCGATAATCCCCCGCTGCGGCGCGATTGAATATTGTTTCAACTGGTCGCTGAGCGCCGCCGCCCGGTACTGGTCGTGGCGTACAATCTGCAGCCAGAACAGCCGGAACACAAAAATCATCATAATTAAAATAAGCGCCCCATACCATACGGCGAGGCGGCGACCGGCGCTATTGCTAGCTGCCGGCGGGCGGCTATTTTGGCTTGGCCTCATTTAATATCCACTGCTACTGCGAAATTGTTCCGGAAGGCGTTACCGGCACCAGGTTTTTGGCTACCTGGCTGGCAGCAACCCTATCCAACGACTGCTGACGAGCGGCGTTTACTTCCAGGTTGGCATTCTGGCTCTGCAGCTGGCTCTGTTGTTGCTGCAACGAATTAATGGTATAGCCAAAGCTGTTGGTTTTAGTTACCTGGGTCAGATATAGCAGGCCGATCATACAGGCCAGTACTATCAAAATGATAGTGTTGCTAACCGGGCCAAGCGTACGGGTCTGGGCTACGAAGGATACAGAATTTTGATTGCGGCGGGCCATTGGCCGGCGGCTCATGGCTACGGAGGATGAATATGTCATATGTTTTTATTTTTGGCGGCGGCGCTTAGCTTGCGTACTTAAAGCGCCGCCAATCCCTCAGAGACCGCTAGTGTTCAACACGAACGGCGACTCTTTGTACGCGGGATTTGTCCGTAATTTTAATGGACATAAGGAAAGTTCCTTTTACCTTTCTATTTTTGTTTTTATTTTCACTGCGGCACGCAGTTTTGCGCTGCGGGCGCGCGGATTGGAAACGGTTTCATGGGGTTGGGCAGTCACGGGTTTTTTGGTCAATAGCTCTAGTTCGGCTTCGTAGGTATTACCCGAGTGCTCGGCCAGAAATTGTTTGACGATACGGTCTTCTAGGCTGTGAAAGCTGATGATGGCCATCCGGCCACCGGGCTTCAGCAGTTGCAGCCACAGCGGTAATGCCCGTTCCAGCTGCCCCAGCTCGTCATTAACTGCGATACGCAGCGCCTGAAAAGTCCGGGTGGCCGGATGGACACGACTGTGTCCGGGCCAAAAACGGCTAACGATTGCCGCCAGCTCCTTGGTGCTGCTGAGCGGCCGGCGACGCACAATTGCCCGGGCTATTGCCCTGGCCTTGGGCTCCTGGCCGTAATCTGTTAGCAACGCCGTTAGCTGGTCTTCATTCCACTGGTTTACTATGGATTGCGCGCTGAGCTCTTGCTCGCTATCCATGCGCATATCCAGTGGACCGTCGTGGGCCAATGAAAAGCCCCGGTGCGGATCGTCAAGGTGCGGTGAACTTACGCCCAAATCTGCCAAAATCAAATCATATTGCCGGCCGGCTTTTACTAACTGCTCGCTGGCGCTGGCAAAATCGCCCCGAATTACCTCGGCTTCGCCGCCAAACTCCAGACCCAAAACCTTTATGGCTTCCGGATCACGGTCTATTAGCGTCGCTTCGGCTCTGGTTTTATCTAAGACGGCCGCTGCATGCCCACCGTATCCGGCGGTCAGGTCCAAATAGGACTCCCCCGCTTGCGGAGACAGATAATGCAGTGCTTCGTCCAATAAAACCGGTGTGTGAACTTTTTGTGTTTGTTTTGGCATCTTTTTTGTTTTTGTTTTTTGCAAGATCACCTAATTAGCAGCCAGCTGTTTGTTTTTTTGTGGTTTTTGTTTTTGTTTACTTCATCGAATGATGAAGTGGTTGGAGCTTAAAGCGCGAATTGCTTCTTGCTTTGGGCTCTAAAGAAAGTTCTTGTGAGAGACTTTTGTGAGGTGGAGTTTTGGGAGGTGTTACGAAAGTAAAGTACAAAGGTTTTTATAACGATGGTTGGCCTTATAATCCATCGGCTGACTGCCAAATAGCCAATCTCGAGCTAAGTGGTTTCTGCTGCTTGAATGTGACCGAATTGTTAAGGTGCTCTGCGGGAACGTATTAGTTTTTACGTGTTAGCCTCCAATAACGCCCGGCACGCACTGCAACTACATCCCGTTCAATCCCGGCAAAGTCCAGCAGGTGCTGTTCGAGGGTGATACGCCCTTGTTTGGCATCTATCACCCCCTCAGCCTTGCCCATTCTAAACCTAACGTTCAGGTCGGCTATGGTTTCGTCCAAGATACTGCCTTGCAGTTCCGGTTCTACTAGCTGTTCCCAAACCGCTTTGGGATAGAGGTGCAGATAGTTCTTAAAGCCTCTGGTGATAATTGCTCCGTCCGCGAACTCGTTCCGAAGTTCGGTCGGTATGGTTAACCGCCGTTTGTCGTCGAGCTTGCGTTCAAAGTAATCTCCCATGGCTTTTCGAAAATTTTTTAATAGTGGTTTTTTGTTTTTTAGGGATAGTCTGTTTTGGACTACCCACTTTCACCCACTGCCAACAGTGTAATACCCACTCTGCCCCACACGCAAGTGTTTTATAAAAAAAACACCCGAATGTTCGGGCAGTTGTCCACAGCTGAGTTTTGGAAGTTAATTATGCGCAATATATGGTGTATATAAGGCACCTGCCTACACTACTTGTTGGCATCGGCGCCCGATACCAAAGTACCGACCCCATATTGGGGCGGCAGTAGAATCGGCCCACTGGCCAGCAGCGTGGGATCAATCTGACCTTCTGGCACGCCTTCACGGCGCTGAACTTCAGTATCCTCGGCCATTACTAAATCGGTTACCTCACTGGCGCTTATCTTTGGATTATGCTCGTGGACGTAATCAGCGACGGAGCTTACGTCGCCCAGAATAACACTTCCGTATTCCCGACCTGCATAAAGTACGCGGTGCGATTCATTTTCCGTAGGTATCCTAAACGGACCGTTGTATTGCTCCTCACGATCTATAGCCTGCTGCTGAGCCTGATTCAGGCTGTGATTAAACGACCGTACGGCTTTGGGGCCGAACTCAACAAGCACAACGGTGGCAGTAACGATGGCGCCGCCTACTTTCAGACCAAGCTTAATCTTTCGGCCTAGTTCTTTACCGCTTTTAGCGCGGGCTTCCTGGCGCATAAGATTAATATCTTCTTCGCTTAGAGGACTGTTTTCGATATATGAACGGGCTATTGATGTTGATTTCACTCTCAATATACTAGCATAAAGTGTTAAAATGGTCAAGCTTATAACCTAGGAGAGTTTTTTGATACGATCGGCAAACCATTTGGCGCTGGGGCGGATAGTGCGGCGCATTCCCCTGGCCCGGTCCACCTTGACCAAGCCAAAGCGCGGCCACCAGCCATAGCTCCACTCAAAATTGTCTAGCAGACTCCAGTGGAAGTAACCAATAATGTTTACGCCCTCGCTGCGGGCGCGCTCCATTGCTACGATAGTCTCTTCTAGCCACCAGCGGCGGTATTCGTCATGCATGTCGGCCACGCCATTTTCGGTGATGATAATCGGCTTGCCACCGTAATGCGCCCAAACACGCAACAGCAATGGATAAATGCCTTCCGGCTCCATATACCAACCCATGTCGCTGGCGGGAGTTTTGGGGTCTTCGGGGCTGACCGGAAACTTAAAGCGGTAGTAGTCGGTAAAGTAATAATTGAAGCCGATGAAATCCTGTTCCAGCCGGGTTCGGCGCAGAAACCACCAGTCCCAAAAATAGCGCATCCACTGGGTAATTTCTTCATCGAACAGGTTGTGCGGCCGCTTAGCCTGAATATTGGCCAGGTGTTGGGCCATGCCAACTTGCAGGCTGGGTTTGGCGTGCTTGAGAATGTAATAAGAGGTACGGTGGGCGCGGATAAGGTTCAAATAAACTCTGATGAAGCTGAGCACGCTCTTTTCTTCCGGCGGCCAGTGGATTTTGGTGACGGGTTCTGGCGCCAGATAGCCATAGGTGGTGTAAACGTTGGGTTCGTTCAAGATTAGGACATAGGTCAGGTCGGTGCAGAGTTCGGTGGCTACCAGCTGTATAAAGCGGTAAAAGTATTTAAGGTTGCGTTTGTGCTTGAATGCACCCTTATCGGTAAACCAGGTGGGCATCGTCCAGTGCCAGATGTTCATCATCGGTTCAATACCGCGGTCCTTCAACTCCTTTATATAGTCTTTATAATGCTGAATGGCTTCCTGGTCCCACTCGCCCTCTTTGGGCTCGATACGCGACCATTCAATGCCAAAGCGGAAGGCGTTGAGATTGAGTTGTTTTAGCAGATCAAAGTCTTTTTTGTACCTGGTGTAATGTTCCAGGCCACGGCCGTTAATATAGTTGCTTTGCTTGGTGGCGTCTTTTTTGATCTCCGGCCAGATTTTTAGATTCTTGAGCCGGGCCTCGGCAGTTTTTGCCAGGTGCTCGGCGTGTTTATGCTCCCACTGGGTCCACTGGCCGTTATTGCCGCCCTCTGATTGGTAGGCCGATATACTGGCACCCCACATGAAGTCTTCGGGAAACTGTTTGTCCGTATCCTCAGGCATAAGCCTATTTTAGCAAACTGCTAGTGCTACAGGGCGACTTCCGCGGCATATTCTTCGAGCATCTGGGTGACCGCGTATTCCCATTTGCGGCTATTCCAGAGGAATGACACTCCGCTCGCGGCTACCGCTCCGTGGCCCAGCCGCCAAGCCATTTCCTTGCCGGAATCAACGCCTTGAGCGCTGATGATATCCATGAAATCGCTGACTTCGTCAGCCCATAGCTCTAGCTGCTCACGGCCATTGGCTCTGGTAGCTGGGCCGCTCAAGCCGCCGGCTCCACCGGGAACGCTCAGTATATTATTGCCGTCATCATCGACTGGAACGTATCCGGGAATCGTGTTCGGACCTTCCATAAAAGTAAATACTGGACGGCCGCGATATAAGCCGGCCAGGCGCGGAATCAGAAGTTTTTGTTCGATAGTGACGTGATTTGCCGGCTTAACTCCGAGACGACCAGTTTCACCGATCCTCTCCCAGAATGTTTCCACCAGCTCTTCCATAGTATCGAAGTCATAGCCCATAATCGGTTTACGACCATCGCCGCCTTCTACTATATTTGGGCAGCTGACGTTTACAATTACCCGGTCGACCTCAGTTTCTAGAAAACTTTCCGCCAGTTCAACTGACTGCTCAACAGAACTACCCGCATCTTTAGTCGCCGATACGCTCATTATTACGGCTTTGCCGGCCTCGTGGGCGATGGCCACCAACTCGGGGGTAATCCTTAGCATTTCGTCTTTGCCGGGGCTGGGCAAGCCTTTCGAATTAGCCATCTTTCCGGTTCGGGGATCGTAGTGATGGGTAGGCTCGCCGAAGAGTACCTCGTTCCCCGGGCTTGGCGGTTTGGTTACCGACCCGGGCTGAATCGCGCCAACTCCGGTGTTTGCTAACAAGCGGGCTTCGTTCAAAATTGTTTCCGGATTGAAGTGATTTATTGCTCCGGCGGCATTCATTAGTGGTGATTCTAGCTCCAGACCGGCAACTTTGTAAGTTTCGCTCATATGATTACTCCTCTAGTTAATAATCGCGGCTCTCGGCGCACAATTCGGCCGTTTTCAAATAATGCCCGGCCTTTTATTTGAACTTGGACAACTTTTGCCAAAGCCGTATGGCCGATAAACGGCGTGGGCGCGGCTTCGGGCAGTTTAACGTCGTCATCCGGGCCTATTTCCCATTTGCCTATCTGATAAGTAGTAGTAGTGTTTTTTGATAGATGTATGTCGATCGCCCCGGCGGTATTGGTAGATGTCATTTCCTCAAATCGTTTGACCGGATCAAAATCTTTTATTTCACCTTCATGCTTCATAAATTCACTGAGTACTACCGCAGTCGCGATGCTTAGGCTGCGGACACCAAAGGCCTTGTTAGGATTATCCAGATCGCCATCAGGATTCAGTCGGCCGGCCTCTTCTTTGGCGGCCTGAGTGTGAGGCGCGTGGTCGGTGCCGATAGTATCTATTTGCCCTGCCATAGCCTGCCAAAGAAGCTTTTCACGGTCAATTGCCTTAGCCAGTGGCGGCTGCATACGCAAGCTCCAATCGCCCGGTTCGACCTCCTCTTCCGTGAATATAAGGTGATGGGGAGAAATTTCCCGGGTTATCCTTACTCCGCGGTCAATGGCTTTAGTAGCCAAGTCCACATCATCCGGGTTATTCATATGGAATATGTACAGATGCAGCTTTAGTTCTTCGGCTAAGTCTATAAAGCCCTCCAGGTTATCCGGACCGGCGTGCACGGCCAGCGGCAAATCTCGGTCTAATTTACTTAGTTCAACGGCAAACTCCCGTAAGTCCTCAGGACCGTGATATTTATCATTACCCGTGGACGGATGAGAAAAGAATTTTCCGCCCAAAATCCAAGAACGAACTGCGCGAAGTTGGCCGACGCCATTATCTTCCGGCTGGGCAGATAGCCAAACACCGGTGGGTATCCAAGCTTCGTTGCGGCCGATGGTGATTTTTTCCCATACTGTTTCCACGTCTTTGGTGGGACGCCCTAAGGTATTGGATATATCGCCGATGCCCACATAGCCACCTTTTAGAGCAGCTTCGGTGCCCTTAGCGTACGTTTCGGCCTTATTAATCGGGCTTGGTTGCCGTAAATGTGTGTGCGGGTCAATCGCCGCTTGGACGGTAATAAATTCAGGCGGCTTCGGCATAATCACCGGTTTCGCCAATGACAGTTGAATTATTGGGAGTCAGCTTGGATTTTCTAAGGCGGCGATGAAGCGGTATAACATTGCTGCCATCAAGCAGACAATTTATTAGCGCCATCCTTACATAAAGGCCGTTGCCCGCTTGTTTGAAATATTTCGCCCGCGGATCCTTATCAACATCAGAGGTGATCTCGCCTACCCTTGGCAGCGGATGAAGTATAATCGTATCCTCCTCCATAAATTCCAGGCTGTCTTGGTCTATCACTAGGCCGCCTTCCGGTATTGATGAGGGGTCAGTAATATATTCCTTTTGTAACCTTGTCCAATAAACAGCGTTTGCACCCTTGAAGGCCGCGTTCATATCCTCTGTAATGCCGTAAGACACACCAGCCTGCTCAAGACTATTGGTAATGTCTTCATTAGGGAACAGACCGGGAACCGACACGAACTCTATGTGGTTATTTTCGTACAGGCTTAGTATTTTAGCTAACGAGCGCACAGTGCGCCCATATCTTAAATCACCACCCATAACAACGTTGAGATTACTAAGCCGACCCAGTTCCTTAAAGATTGTGTAGCTATCTAGAAGCGCCTGTGTGGGGTGCTCGCCACCGCCGTCACCACCGTTAATAATCGAGGCTTCGCTAACCGCGGCAGATCTTGCCGCTGACCCAACCTCATCATGACGCATGACAATTATGTCTGGACGGTAGCCGTTTATGACTCTGACTGAGTCTTCTAGTGTTTCCCCTTTTGCGGCAGACGAAAATTCCTTAGCATTTTCAGTACTTACAAGACCCATTCCCCACGCCACGGCTGCAGTTTCAAAGCTAATTCTTGTTCTAGTCGATGGTTGATAAAAAAGAGAGGTTAGCCTGCGCCCAACGTGCCTCTGAGCATTTTTTCTGCGCAAACCCTGGTAAGTATCGGCAGCATCGAGATAATCGGCCTGTTCAAATAAAAATGCTAAGTTATCCGGGTCAAATTGCTCGGCGGACAGAACATGTTTTGGGAAATCCCTCGCCACTAAGAAGATATACTAGTAGCGATTTTCATGTAGAGCAAGAATAAATTGTTGTGGTTTATGCGATTAGTTGTTTTGGTTAGCGTTTGGCCTCTGACCGGCAGCGTAAGGCCGATAAGACTGGTGCTTGGCCAAGCGATTGATTTCGTACAGGCAAATCAACAAGGCCGGCAGATAGACCAAGCCGATTAGTGCGGTTGGTTGCTGCAGCCTGTTTAGGGCAATGCCGGCTTTGGGTATTACCCATATATAAGTCACCTGCCCGTTTCGGATAAGGGCCGCATCCTGGCGGCTAATGCCGAACTTGGCTTGAGCCTGCGCAGGATTATAAAAGCTTAAGTGTTGAGTCCGATACAAAACAACTGCTGCGGTTATCAGAGCGGCAATGCAGAGCAGAAATGTAACGAATAACGTGCGCAGATAGCTCTTCATGGTTGGCCTAGCTGCCTACGCCGGTAAAGCTGAGATTTACACCGTTGATGAAGACACCAACTCCGGTACCGGAATAGGCGTCGATATCCATGGAAACGCGCAGGCTGTATTGGGCCGTGGCACCGGAGTTCAGCGTATCGCCCAGGGCAACACCGCCGGTGGTGTTGGCACTGATAAGAGTTTGCAGCGGGATACTGACCTCCGGCTCCGGTACGTCAACGCGGGTGAAGCTAAAGTAGACTTTGGTTAAGTTGATATTGGCCAGGTTGTTCGGCGTGGTGCTGATGGAGGCTTTTAGAGCCAGCGGCGCCGTGCCGTTATTTTTTAGATAAAATGTATTGCCCGCTGCCGGCACTTTCCCGCCGCCCGGCACCACGCCGCTAAAGTTGAAGCCAGCCGTTGAAGGCTCGGTAAATACCGTGCCATTGGTGCTAATCTGGAGATCGGCTGCACCAATGTTAATGGCGTTGTTGGTTAGGCTGATCTGCGGACTCTGCAGTGCCGCAAAGGTAACGCCGGTACTAATTACACCCGCGGCGGTAATAATCGCCAAAGTTCTAAATAGCTGTCCCGCACCTCTTGAAGCTGTCATTTAGCTGAAAGTCTCCTGATAAAAATATCTCATCGGCAGCTATCAGCGTCAAACGCTTATGTTGAGTTTCTTTTACAACAAACGCTCTGCCGAACTTTCCCGGGGACCGCTCACGCGCGGAGGTGCTTCGCCTGAGCTGCTAAATAATGACCTTAGCATCTCCGCTCAGCACCCAACCGGCTCCGCTTGGGTAAGGTTGAGTCCCCAGGATAAGTTCGGCTTCGCTATAACTTTACAGTTCGATGGATTGGCCGCGCTCCAGGCCGTGGGTTTTGACGCCCTTCTCGTTGAGGCTACGCGCCAGAAAATCGGGGTTGCCACCCAGAAAATCATAGTGGATGGGTACGACTTGCTTGGCGCCAACTTGCATAGTGAAGGCGTAGGCGTCATGGAGCGAAATATCCGGACCGCTGATTGGCGCGGCCAGGATTTCGACATTCAGGCCGTCTAATTCCTTGCCGTCACCCGGGTGGAATAGGCGTTCGGCGAACAGATAGCCGGTGTTTTGGACGCTGGTGTCACCGTTAACCATCAGACAATGCGGCAGCTCTCTGGCCTGGACTTTCAGGCCACTTACCTCAAACTCTTGCTCGTCGCTAACAATTTCCGGCTGGGTTTTCATCTGTTTGGCGGTACTGGCATTGGCGTAAATTTTAACACCGTCGCCAACGAACTTTTCGGCCATATCCGGATCAAAATGATCCATGTGCTCATGGGTGTAAATTACAGCGTCGAGCTTGCCGAATTTGTCGTAATTATCGGCGTCCTGGCCGCTGGGGTCAATTAGCACTCGGGCATCGCCATCCTCCACCAGCAAACAGCTCTGAAAATATCTCGTTAGTTTCATAAATTCCTCCTTATTCGTACTTATATTGTACTATGGCCTTTTGCCCTTAGTCCTTAGGCGGCTGGAAGATACGTGTGGCTTCGGGCTGGCGATGATGGTTGCCCGGGCTTGCGGCAAATGTTTAGCCAAAAACTTCACGAAGCCGGATTCATCATCGCCAGCCCGCATGCCTATAATCAATTTAACCTCTGGCAAAACCGTCTCAATGCCCTCCCACTTAGGCAGGTTGTAGCCGGCGTCGGAACCCATCAAAAAATTTAACTCGGCATTAGGAAAGCGCGACTTTAACTCGGGAATCGTGATGGCGATAGAAAAATGCGGTTCATCAAACTCCAGGATTTCCAGGTTTCCATAAGACTTTAGGGCTTTTTCTAATAATGCAAGGCGGCCTTTGAAATCCGAAGCATTTTGCTTAGTCCACGGTTGGTGTTCCGGCAGGAAGTAAACTTTTTGTAATCCCCCGGTTTTGGCTGCCGCCAGGGCAAAAGCAACATGACCCTCGTGCACTGGGTCAAAGGTACCGGCAAAAATTCCTACCGACCTCATTTTTTGCGGAAACTGCGGTAAGCCAGCTGCCGGCGCATCTTATCAATACGCACGATAGAGCTCTCGTATTCCTTAAGCAGAGTCGAGAATTGCCAGTTGGGAACCATCAGTTTGAGCAGCTTCTTTTGCTGGTCAAGGTATTCCACCAGGGCGAAAAAGTCGCCGTCGCCGGAGACGATAATGGCTTTGTCATAATTGGGCATTTCCTTCATGGCGTATAGCACCAGCTCGGCATCCACGTTGCCCTTGACCATTGGTTTGGGCGCTTCTTTCTCCTCTTTGTTATCAGTATCCTCGCCGTTGGCGGCTGGCGGCTTGTCGTGACTCTTGACTTCCAGGGTGCGCTTGAGCACGATAAAATAGCCCAGCTCGTGCAGCTGTTCGTACATGGGCTCGTTCCCCGGTATATAACCGATGAACAGGAAGGCTTTGTCGACGTTATATTCTTTACGCAGGTGCGCCAAGAATTTGCGCCAATCCATCTTCCAACCCATTTTCTGGGTGCCTAGATTGAGATTCTGGCTGTCGATGAAGGCATAGTTGCCTTTTTTCTGGGGTTTTTCCATTGGTTCAATTATCTCACATTTTCATCTGTTTTTAAGATGTTTCGATTTCCCGGCCAGTAAACTCGGGTGCGTTAACCAGGCCTTTCAAGCTGCCATATTTTTTGAATAAATCAGTGTTTAGGTCTAGGCGATGTTGCCCTTCTGATTTCGAAATAACTTCCTCGAACGTCATGAGAGACTGTTTAATTTTCTCCCCGTTATCGTGTTTTGTGCCAACCTGACTATCAAAATCGGTCGCTAGGAAAGTGTATACAAAATGCTCGATTTTAAGCGCCGGTTGCCGCACATCAACGAGTTTCCAGTTTTTAAAAGCCATTCCTGTTTCTTCTAGTAATTCTCTTTTTGCTGACACAATTGGCAATTCGCCAGCATCGGCTCTACCTCCGGGAAAATCTAAAAATTCATTCTTAAGATTCGGCTGATGTTGGCTTAGGACCACAAACATGCCATCCTTTATCGCAATTACTACCACTGTATTCGCCCTCTTCAGCATTTCGAAGGTTGCGATAGAGCCGTCATACATCTTTTGGGGCCATTGGTAGACATCATATATTTCGCCTCTGAACACTCTTTTCGCATCCTTGGGAATAAGGTTGGCGTCTTTGGGAATTAGCTTTTTCACCTAGCTCTAGTTTAACCGTTTTTAGCACGGCCCACTATAACTACCCCCATTTTAGGTGATATTTTTGGCTGGGTTTGGATTCGCGGCTGTCAAAAAGATAAAAATCTAAGACGGTTATCCTGTAAACTTTGTGGCCATCATCCAGTTTTGATTCTTCGACTATATCTGGACCCGCGCCGAGCCTATCGCGGAAAAGCTCATAAGCAGGATGGCCCGCGCTGAAATCTTCGACTATGCCGGCTAGGCCCTCAAAGTAAACGCCTCGCGGTTTTTGCTCAACCGAATGCTGCTCGACAATATTGCCTGCCACGTTTGGATTGGCGGCAATTTCCTGGCTGTGACGCCGCGATTTCTTGGAGCGAAAGTACAAATTTAAATCTTTGTCATAAACAAAGTGAACCTCGCAGACCCAGGGTTTGTTATCGCGGCTTGTGGCCAAGGACATGTGTACTACGCCTGGTAAGTAGCTTCTGATTGTCTTTTCTATGTCCATCCAGCTTTAGTCTACGCCCGATTTTCCGGAAACTTTTTCATCCAGCCGGCGTCTACCGCAATGGTGGTAGCGTTGACGTGCGGATTCTCTGCTAAAAAGACAAAGGCCGTACCGATATCTGCGGCGTTGACCCATTCTTTTTGCAAACTCTGGTTCAGGCGCATGTTTATATAGTCCTTGCTAGCGCTATCCCAGGCGGGCGTTTTGGTTACCCCGGGCGCCACAACATTGCAGCGAATATTCGGAGCCAGCATCTCGGCCATTGTTTGGGCGAAGTTTACAATCGCGGCCTTGCCGGCGGAATAGATTGCCAACCCCGGATTACCGCTCATACTCATACCGTAAATAGAGCTGTTGAACAAGATAGCTCCGCCTTTGTTTATGGCGGGTATGAAGACTTGGGTGCAAAGAACCGCCGAGATGAAGTTGGCCGAAAGACTGTCAACAATATCTTGGTAGGTCAGCGAGGAGAACTCCGGCTCGTCAGCATAGCCAGCGTTATTTACCAACACGTCGAGCTTCTTATTATTCTTGGTAGCGGATTTGTAGAGTTTTTTCACTCCCTGCTCAGTAAACACGTCGGCCTGAACTATTTCGGCCTGGACTTTATGCGTCCTGGCTTTTTGAGCAACTGCTTCCGCCGCGGTTTTATCGCTTTTGTAATTTATCACTACGTCGTAACCGGCTTTGGCGAACTCTAGGGCCGTAGCCGCACCTATGCCTTTGGATGCGCCGGTGATTAAAACTCTCTTTCTCATAATTTTATTCTACGCCAGTTGGGGGAAAGTTCAGGATCTTTGGTTTTTGGCGCTTCGGAGCAGCCGTTCGTAGCCCTCTTTAGACATTATGCGGCCTGATATTTCGGTTTCGCAGGTAACTATACCGTTGACCGAGGCCCGACCTACGCCCTCGAACATGGATTTCTTGCGTTGTTCGGCAATCTCCACAAATAAATCCAGCGTTTCCCCCGGGAAAACCGGACCTAGGAACTTTGTGTTCGCACTTCCAAATAAAACCCCTAGCTCTCCAGGCTGATCGTACATGGCAGCATAGCCACCAAGTTGGGCTATAGCCTCTAGCTGCTGTACTCCTTGGAGTATCGGCTCACCGGGAAAATGACCCTCGAACTGCTCATCCGCCGGTATCCAGAAGCCTGCCACCGAAACTCCCGGCTGGAGCTCTTGAACGCCGCTTAGCCACAGGCGTGGCGGCCGGTGCGGAATTACGTTTTCGATAGGTAGTAACTTTGGGTTGTGCTCGTAAGCCATTATTCAGTCTCCTTTTTAGCTATTGCAAGAAATGTTTCCTCATCGGCGCCGATAATGCCTGTCGCGCCGTTTTCCAGGTCCGGGTTATTCACCATGCCAAAGATGAATTCGGCGATTTCCCGGGCTCTTGGGGCATTGCCAAGCTCTTCCTGTTCATTTACGAATTCAGGCGCGCCACGTTGGCCCAACCTGCCAACTATAGTATCAGGGGCATAGCCAGAGACAGCTACCAGTAAACGGACATCCCTGTCAGTAAAATCCGGAATCATGTCTCGCAGCGCCGTTTCACCGGCATGTTTGCTGCCAGCGACCACATCATAGTCCTTACCCTCAATTTCTAACGGCGGCATCTTGAGGCCGCGATCGTACCAGTGGGCCCAGTGGCTGGTCACAAACAGAATTCTAGCCGCCGGGGCCATGCCCCGCGAGAACTTCTCAGCCAAAGCGACCTGGGAGTCGCGGTTAATTATTGAGCCATAATTGCGGCTTTTACCTCTTTCAAGACCGCCGCCAGCATTTAGTATTAGCGCGCTAAGGTCATCGCCAGCCCAATCCAGCACTTGGTTTATAAGCCTGTGCCGAGAGTCCGGAAACGTTATATCACCCCAGGCTATCAGCGGATCAACTCCGTTATCAGCCAGTCTTTCCAGGGTTTTGTGCATGTCGCGGGATTCACGCGTAGCGCCAATCGCTACGTCCCAGCCATTCTCCGCAAAGACCACAGCGGTTTCCGCTCCGATTCCTCTTGAACCACCTGTAATAAACGCTTTTTGAGACTCTCCGCTGGCCATAATTTCTCCTTATTTCAATGAGTATAAGCAGATTCGCCTCCAGTGCAAGCACAAGCAAAATGCTTTTTATTTTACGCTAAGCGGCCTGGGCGGCGGCAAGCTCTTCCAGATATTCGTCGGGCCAGATGGTTGTTCGCTCGTGGGTTCGTTGCGAGACCTCGGGTGTTGGCTGCCGTAAACGGCGAGCCCTTTCCCAAGGGAAATCAATCCAGTCTTCCCTCTCCGCTACGTGTACATCCGGACGGTTAGGTTCGGTTTCTGTAATCATGTTATGCCCCGGCTTGAAATATAGGGTTGCCACACAGACCGAGGCCGCTTCCATAATCTTTAAGTAACGGGCGATAAAGTTTAGCGTATGGCCGGACTCCCAGACTTCGTCGAGTACCAAAAAGTGTTCGCCTTCAATCTCTTCGTGGCTGGGCATGGTTCTGGCGATGACTAATTGACCGGGGCTTTCTTGTTGCTGTCCGCTATATGATTGTACGGAAAATGATTGTAACTGGTCGTTGCCTACACCGAACCACTCCGTGAGGTCGCTAGCTAACAGCCAGCTGCCGCGCGCCGGAACCGCGACTTTGCCAATTTTTAAACCGCTTTCACGGTATCTGGCCTCTATCTTATCAGCCAGCTGGACGTTCTTTTCGTGTACCCCGGCATAGGTTTCATAAAAGACTTCGCCCACTTTAGCGCCAGCGCCGTTTTCGTCCACCTTCGAGAGTAATTCAGCCATAGGTTGAGTATAAGTAAATTTGATTCGTCTGCAAGCACAAACGGAATGTTTTTTAGCTTATGGCTATCTTGGCCAGCTATTGATTAATGACAACGAAGTCGCCTTCTCTAAGCGCTTGAATCGGTAAGTTTTTATCGCCATAATTTTCCAGCTCTTGATATGCGTTGTCCCAATCGATGGGTCCCCGAGGGTCATCGGCTCCAAAATCAGACTTAAAATGCGGTAAAAATTTGACTGGCAAAATCCCTAAGCCATCGCCGCACAGACGCCAATCGCAAGTCCAGTAATGTTTGACTAACAAGTTAGAGCCAGCCGAGCTGGCAGCCACAACTTTGCCTTCCCAGATTTTTGGAACGTCGAACTTAGCAAACCAATATTGGAGTAGGTGGTCGTCACCACCGTGGATATACACTATGTCGCTACGGGCAATTTGCTGCTCAAACGTAGCTGGAAAAGCCATTTCAAATGACAATTTAACTCCTCCAGGAGCACGGGTCAGCATCTTTTCGTACTTCTCAAAATTGGCCTCCCAGTCCTCGCGTGGCTGGGCAAATAATGTGATGAGCATTCGGGGTGAGGAGCCTAAACTCTTAACTGTTTCTGCTAAAAAAACCTTGGCTTTGTCAGGATCTTTGCGGACTGCTCCCGAATTTAGAACATACTTTGTCATCTGGTTTTATTTTACGCCGGTTTTTAGAAATCCGGATTGTCTTGGGATATTTAGTTTAAATAATCTTTCCTTTAGGAATTTGCTCTCCCCCCACAGGCGGTAAGATTGATATTAAATCTGCTTCCAGCCTGACCATCTCTGCTAAATTCTCCGCTACGCTTAGGTTTGGTGTTTGAATTGTATCGATTCGCTCGGTCGGTCTATCCTGAGCTTGTGCTGGAAGCTCCTCATACATACTGTTCCAATGTCCCCCAAGCGCCCCGCCACCCAAGATTGAATTTTGGGTCCTAATTTTAGTTCCCCCACTGTAAAACTCGGTTTCTACCACCCCGTAGGTTGTTAAGGGGTCGGGTTCACCATCTTTCTTCTCCAGCATCTCGACTACAATGCCATATTCATGTTTACCGTCAGTGGCCGTCAGGGTAAGGTCTATTCCTCCCTTTACGTTTTTGTCAGCTGTAACGCTAGGAGTTGGGCCGCCGTCCATCGCGCTTCTTAAAACCATATTTCCTGCGGAAATAGCTGCCGAACGTAATATAGGATCTATCTTGGCGTCGCGGTTTAAGCTAATCTTTTCATTCAAAGAATGCGTTAGTCTTTCGGCTTCTTTATAGAAGGGAGAGCCTAAGCCAATGATAGCCGCTACAGTAGCGACGACCGCGACTTCTCCACGATTTGGTTTTCTCATGAATTAAGATTATACAATAAATCACTTGACTTGTTAAGTGTTCCCCGCTCACTTGGGCTGGCGGCGGGTTAATCTTTTATTTGAGCTATTACACGGGCAGGCGCGGCATCCAGCTCGAGCTTAACCGGCAATGCGTAAATCGTAAATTCTTTGCCGGCCAGTTCGGCCAGATTAGTTAAATTTTCGATAATTAGCACATCGCCACTTAGTAAAATTTTGTGGGTTTTATACGGCGGATAATCCGGACTGCACATATCCACGCCGACTATTTTGATTTTTTTCTCGACTAAATAGTCGGCGATTTCGCCGGGTATTTCCGGATAGTCTTCCAGGTATTCGGGTTTACGGTAAATATCGCTCATGCCAGTATGGAATAAAACGATGTCGCCTTCTTCAATGTCGGCCTGTTTAACTTTTTCCAGGTCAAAAGTATTGTTCTCAACCTCTATAAGTCGGCCCCGGCCGACAAAATGCTCAATTGGGAACTGGTCAAGAGTCTTGCCCTCCGCCAACATATGCAATGGCGCGTCTATGTGAGTACCGACGTGCGTGCCAACAGAGATATAGTGGTCGTTATAGCCATCTTTTTCAAAGATGCCGGCCGGTATAATTTTAGTTTCCGGGTCGCCTGGATAGATTGGTGTTTGCTCGCTGAGCGCAACTGACAAATCTACAATTTTCATCTGGTTTTATTTTACGAGGTAATGCTGGCGAATGATACCGCTGCCAATGTTTTCGGTTCCCTGAAGTTCGAGATTTAGCTTATTAGGTTTGGAAAGCATTTTTATACCTTTGCCAAAAGTCATAGGATAAATCGTGACGAATATTTCTCTGACTCGGCCGGAAGCCACAAAAGCATCATTGGTAATCCCGCCGCCAACCAGTAACACATCTTTAAATCCGTCTTGTTCTATTTGTCGCAGTACCGTTTCCGGAGACCCCGAAACATAAGTAAAGCCTGGCTCCCCCTTAGCTTTCGGCGCATGGCTTGTCCATATATAGCCTTTTGGGTGGTCCGGAATATCAAAGAATTCCCGATCACGCTCAAATGTGATTCGGCCCACAATGTAACATCCGGCTTGAGCTATCATTTTTTGGCAGAACTTACCATCTTCATCTGTCACCCAACTCGTATCGCCATCTGACTTAGCGATATAGCCATCTAACGTTATTGCCGGACTCCATGTAATCTTCATCTGGTTTTATTTTACGCTGGTTTTGGGGAATCAGGGTCTTGGTAATAATCGATGCTAAAGATATTGGACGCTTCAGAAAAATTGTTGCCTTCCCATTGCATAATCGGCTTTGGGTTGTTGGTGGGCCTTATTTCGTTAGTGTAATAGTCGGGGTTAATCTTGGCTTTGGAGTACTGGCCGATGGCCATCAAGTGATTGCCGCCAACGTCTTTGGGCAAATCTACCACTTTCAATTCTATCCAGCCAAGGGCGTCTTTAAGGACTGGGCCGTAGTCCGAAAAGTCCAAATCAAGATGGTCCTTAAATTCTTCGATCTTATCTTTGCCAGAGTCGTAGCCGGAATATTTTTGGCCGAGTTTCCACACTAACTCAAGCTGATCTTTGGACGGCACGGAAATAGTAAAACCGTCAGCCGTCTTGAGGTTTTCGGCCGTTATCCAGGGATGGTACACCGCTACCAGAATCATGCAGGGGTTAGTACTGACGGATGTCACATTGTTGATGGGGATAATGTTTTTACGGCCGTCAGGCGAGGTCGTGCCAATTAGCGCAATCAGCCTGGGCGCTAAAATCCTATGGATTTTTTCGGTAACCTCAATCATGGTTTTATTTTACGCTGATTTTAGACACTCTTCTAAAAGTTCGGGAAAGGCATCTGTTTTTAGGTCGCTGGAACAAAAGTGGCCATAGTTATGGAACTCTTTGTATTTAACTTCGGGGGCTGTTTTGCGAATCATCTCAACGCTATCGTGAACGTCGCTGAAATCATTGTCTGAGTTAAATATAGTAACGCTTTCTGTTCTGCTCGGAAAATCTTTATCAATATCAAAGTGAAAAAAATCGCCGGTCTCGCTTGCGAGATTGTCTTCAGGATTAAGCCAGGGCGCGACAAGGACGACTTTGCCGACTTTGGCGTCTATATTCTCGCTCAGCCAGCGGACCAAAAAGCCGCCGCCGCAGCTGTGGCCAACTAGCAACGTTCCGGGTCCAATATCAAAACGCTCGAATTCTTTTTTCCAGGTCGAGTAGTCTGGCCGGAACGACATGGGCATTTCTGGCGTTTGGGTAAAGATGTCTTTTGCTTGCAGTTGCTTTTGCAGCCAAGGAACCCAGTGACTATTGCTCTGCGCCGGATACTCCAGCCCATAGTATTCTTCCCTGTCCGGCCGACCATGCAGAATAATCGCGTTTTTCATCTGGTTTTATTTTACGCTGGTTTTATAAATCACGCAGGCCAGTTCGGTCAATTTTTGGCAGGCCTTCCAAGACCGTATTAGTGCGTTGTCGAAGGGTACCACTAAGCAGTTGATGAGCAATCCCGTGCGAGCCGAAAAAATCTAAAAAAGTTTGATGGTGGCGCTGGTGAGTCTGAAGGCTTTCTTGTCTAATCGCATCCGTTTCATATGGCACATCGGCTGGGTCTAGAACATAAATTCGCGAATAGGCTATGTCGCTGTCACTGCCCGGTATCCAAGCTCTAACTCTTTCGAACAATCTCTCTGCGCCTTCATTATCACCAGTCGACGCGACAAAGACCGCCGCATCAGACACCGAGCTGTCTGTAAATAGAACATCTAGGCCTTGAGCGTTGGCGATTTCTTCTGAGCTTATAGCCATTGTCTGTATATCCGATTGCGGACCAAAATCATCGCGTCGGCTCAGTGGAATTTGTGAGCCGGTTCCAGAGAAATATACCCTAGCGGCCTCATCAATAAAACCGACCCACGGTGCTTCCACATCGAAGCGGACCGCTTCCATTAAGGCAGTTTTGCCGACACACCCTGCCCCAGAAAATGCTACTTTGTGAGTAGGTCTTTCTCCAGTCATAAGAGTAAATTATACCATTTTTAATACTTATTAGCAATAATATCAAGCCGACGCTGGTTTTGGCGAATCCAGTTGTTTGACTTGCTCGGCTAGTGCTTTCGGGTTGCGGTACTCAAGGTGGGTTACTTTATGCAGGTCGGCAAGGCCGCCCGTAAAGTAGCTCAGCTTATTGCCGTCAGTGACGAGTATAACTTCCTTGCCTCTTCCAAGGGCGTAACCGATTTCGATGTGGATACCGCCAGATATTTTCTCGTGCAAGAGCGCCAACAATATGTCTGCTTTATCAATCTCTTCAACATCTTTTTCAACTCCTGCTTCTGCTGTTGAATGGTAGTATTGCCAGCCTTCGTATTCTGCCGCGCAAAATACCTCGTACTCCTCGCGCAGGGCCGGAATAATGTCGTTTACGAATTTCTTGTATCCGGGCAAGATTTTCCCTTCGGCATCAACTTGTCCCGAAAATGATGTGGCTAAAAATATCTTTTTCATCTGGTTTTATTTTACGCTGGTTTTCCGGATTCTGGGTTGTATCGCCAGTGCCATGGCTCAAACTTAACGCCAAACTCGTTCTCCCGAGGGTAAGATAAATGAAAGCCGAATTTGCCAGCGTTTTCCATAAGCCAATCGTACTCTTTCTTTTGGGCAAAAAGCTCTGGCTCTTCATCCGTCGGGATTCCGTCCTGGTTGATAACGTCCAGAGCTGTATGGACAGGGTCGCCGTGTTGGCTGTAGCCCGGCAGCGCAACACCTGACGCTACGTACCTTATATCAAAGTCGGACTTTTCAAGATAGGTCAGAAACACAATGGCTTGATGGGCAGGCGAGCGATAGCCGGACTCTACAAGCAATCGGCTTCCTATTTCCTGCTCAATTGCTCGTTGCAACTTAGAAAACGCCTGGTGGACGGGTTCGGGCAGATATTGATTACCCAACACCACTTTTTGGCCATCTCTTTCAAATGTCTGATTTTTTAGCTCAACCAAGTTTTTGGGCAGCCCTTCTAGACTTACAAACGGGCCAAGGAAACCAAGTTTCTCGGGCTTAAGGCCTAGAAGTTGCCTTATAACTGCGACTTCAGGAGTATTCAGCTTGAAATAAAGTTGCGAAAAAGACAGAGTTGCCATGGACTGATTGGTATATCTGTCGTCGCGCCCGGTTATATCCAGGATATCGTGCACTAATTCTTTATCAAAAACCTCGTTATGCGGCGGTTTTTTTACTTCAAAACTCATCTGGTTTTATTTTACGCTGGTTTTGAGGAGGTTGGCTATCGCAGCATTCACCGCGTCCACCATATCTGCATGCAGCCGATAGTCATGCTCTGTATTAAGCTCTAGGAACGTTTTGGGCGCGCCCAAGGAATCATAGACTGCCTGGACTTCTTCCGGTTTTATGAATTCGTCATTCGTGGCGCAAATTAAAAGTTTTGGTCCCTTAAATTTGGCCAGCGCTTCGGCCGGCTTATACAGTTTTGAGTCCTCAAAATATGAAAGCGGGAGTAAAAATTTCTTTTTCTCAGCAGTACGTATGTCGCCCGGCGGGAGATCCCGCAAGCTGACTGCACAGCCATTTTCTACTTCGCTTGGCGCTGGTTCGGTAGTGTTCCCATAATTTGCCATCGCCAACACTAAAGTCTTTACTTTCGGGTTTCGACTGGCCAGCATACTTACTGCTCCGCCGCGGCTGTGGCCAAGTAACAAAGTTGGTTTATTAATCTGGTCGATTAATTCGTTGACCGCTTTTAGATAGTTTGTGGTTGAATAGTTCTTGATGTCGCCGGGGCTTTCCCAGCTGCTGGGCGGATCGAATGCTAGCGCGTAATATCCACGCTTAGCCAGAAAATCCACATGGCTTGTCATGTGCACATAATCTTTTGTGTCTAACCTGCCTGGCAATACCAGTGCAAGTTTGCTGGCATTTTCATCGCCTTTTGAGTAAGTAGCCAGTTTAAAACTGGGAGTTTCGATAAACTTCATCTGGTTTTATTTTACGCTGGTTTTGTAGGTTTGAAGTCTAAATTTGAGCAAAATGTTCTACTACTATGAGCGCTGGATCGCCCTCGACTCCAACAAAACTGCTACTCTTACAAACTCCGAACCCAACATCTGTAAATTTCGGATCTAAGATATTCGCTTTATGCTCGGGACTCTCTAGGAGCCCATTCATAACGGCATTGGAGTTGTCAAAACCAGCTGCCTGATTCTCCGCTAGGTGTATATATGGAATGCCTTGGTCGGTTATAAAATGCCATGGGGTTTGGCCCGATGGATTATTATGGCTCCAATAATCTTTGGCTACCATGTCGTTACATTTGGCCAACGCTGAATTGTTTAGTTTTTCGTTAAGAACAAGAGGGTTCAACCCTGCATCTGCTCTCGTTTTATTAGTAAGACTCCAAAGTTGGTAGATATCTATGTCGCTCACAGATAGCGGCTTCGCTAGCAATGACGATGAGCTGGTGGTGCTGCTCGTATTATCGATGTTGCTGTTCTTAGTGAGTAGCAGATCCGCTGCAATTAACGCCAGCATGACACCCAGAAAAACCAAAGAGGAAACTATTATGACTAATCTGCTGCTGCTGTTCCTCTTCTTTGCCATATGTTCCTTACACCCCACGCTTAACTTGTTAAGTGTTCTCCTGCGCCACTTATCTTTTTTTATACGCCCATTGGGTTGTACTCAAAGTGTATCGAGTGCTCGGGTCATTTATATCAAGATTAAGCTTCAGGCCTGTGGTTCGAAAATGCCTGCCGTATATGTCTTTATAGAGGATTGTTACATCCATGACTGCGGGCGGTCTTCGGCTCTGCGTTATAGATGTTATTCTTGCGTCTTCGCCGTTTATTGGAAAATCATTGCCGTCGGCTTTGACGGTGTAGCCTTTTGCGAGTACTAACCCCTTCATCTGGAGTTCAACATCTCTTGCGATGCCCTTGCCTACATTCACTACTTTGAATCTAAACGATGAACCTTGAACGATTGCTCCTTCATCTATTGGTGCAAGGATAGGCAAGAATTCATTTCTCATAATTTCTTCCTGAATTCTAACTTCCTTCTCCGTAGCCAGTCTTAGATCATAAGTCTCAACTGTGTACCTAATTAGAACGATTGCGGTGAACCATAGGATTAAAGAACTGACCTTAGTGTCTGCACTAAGATCGAATCTGAGAAACGACTGCTTATCCCCAAAGCCAATCGCAAGAGCTCCAAGTATGAGAGCGACAAATAATAATTTATCGGATTGTTTTGATAAATATTTATTGAATTTTAGAAATGACTTCATTGACTTTGACACGCTCTTGTTGGGTTGTATCCCTACTCCTTACGGTCACAGTATCGTCCTCTAAAGTATCGAAATCAATAGTTACGCAGAATGGCGTACCGATTTCGTCCATTTTGCGGTAGTTTTTGCCGATGTTACCACTGTCTACCCACATTACTTGGCCTAGTTCGTCTTTGAGCATTTTATAAACTTCCCTGGCCTTTTTGGTGAGTTCCGGTTTGTTTTTAACCAGCGGCAGCACGGCTACTTTGACTGGCGCCAGGTCTGTGGGGAGTTTTAGGAAGACGCGCTTTTCGCCGCCCTGTTCGTCTTCTGAGTAGGCGGCGGAAAGCGCGGCTAGCACTGCCCTGTCCAAACCGAAGCTAGGCTCGATTACGTGCGGCACAAATGGCTTAGAGCCATCTTTTGGCCGGTATTCCATGCTTTTGCCGCTGGCTTTCTGGTGCGCCTGGAGGTCGTAGTCCGTGCGGTAGGCCAAGCCGGAAAGTTCGCGGCGGCCAAACGGAAAGTCGTATTCAAAGTCTATGGTGCGTTTGGAATAATGCGCGCGGTCAGCCGCTGGCACTTCCAGCTCATGGATGTCTTTGGCTTTAAGGCCGAGTTTTTTGAAGAAGCTCAGACTGCCCTTGCGCCATTCCTCAAAGCTTTCTTCCCACTTGTCCGGGTGCACAAAATATTCGATTTCCATCTGTTCCAGCTCGCGCAGGCGGAATAGCCATTCACGCGGGCTGATTTCGTTACGAAAAGCTTTGCCGATTTGGGCGATACCAAACGGCAAGTCCGGGCTGAAAGTATCTACAACGTTTTTGAAGTTGACGAATATTCCCTGCGCGGTTTCCGGCCGCAAATAGGTAATCGACTGGGAATCATAGAGCATGAAACCGCCAAGCTCATTAAACTCATCGTCAAGATCAAACTTGGCCTCTGGCTTTCCTTCTTTATTCAGCCATTCTATGTGAGCTTTCATACCCGCAGAATCATTCCGATCAATACTGCGATACTTTGCCCCTGTTACTGATTTGAACATCATGTTGAACTGCTCTGGCTCACTGAGCATATCTTCCTTACCGCAAACCGGACATTTTTTACTTTTAATATGGTCTGCTCGAAGGCGGCTATGGCAATTCATACATTCAACCAGCGGGTCATTAAAGCCGGTAGCGTGGCCACTAGCTTCCCAGACCTTTTTGTTCATCAAAATGGCTGAATCCAACGGGTACATATCATCCCAAGCTGTAACAAAGCTGCTCCACCACAGGTTTTCTATATTGTGCTTGAGCATTACGCCCAGCGGGCCGTAATCGTAAACGCCAGCTAGGCCACCGTAAATCTCGGAGCTGGGGAAAATAAAGCCGCGGCGCTTGGCCAGCGACACAATATCATCAAGCTTAACTTCACTCATCTTAACTAGAGATTATAGCGATTTGAGGTTGGAATATCTATGCCGCCACTGTTGCCAGAGTGTAGTGTTTATGGTATTTTATATATATTCTGCTCTTTACCAGACCTACCAACGGGAGGCACCTGTGCCAGACGTTAAGGCGTTGGCCTTTGCGGAGAGGTATCACCGCTTCGCGGCCACGCAGCCGTATCACCCCGTCAGGGGGCAAGACCTCGACCGAATAGGCGAGAGCCTGAGAGACGCCGCGACCAACAACCGGCAACGCGCCTACGCGCTGATCCTGTGGGGCGAGGCGCTGCTGGAAGAAGGACGCTACCAGAAGGCCTGGGAGGTCTTCTGGGAGGCTCGCTACTACTCGGGAACCGAGCACCAGGTGGTACGCGGTTTCGCCACGGCTCATATCGCCAGCACCCTGACACATCAGGGCAAAACCGAGGAGGCGATGCGCTACGCCAACTCGGCGATGCGCGACCTGAAGCCGTGCGAGAAGTCGCACCCTTCGGAGTACGGGTTCGCCGTCTGCATCAACCGCGAGGCCAGGTGGCGGCTGAACCACCCGAATCCGTGGCCTATCGTCCGGCTGTGGCACTTCGTCTTCCGCGAGCGCTACGGCACGCTGGTTCTGGAGGTGATCTAGGGCAGGAAGCCGGGCGCCGGGAAGCTGTGAGTTTTCGGACTCACGCTTCCCGGCCCCGGTTCTTTTTATTTTTTTGGCCCGTCACCAAACAGAAAATTCCTAGTGATATAATTGGGCCTTATGAGCGAACGCCGTACCGAAGAAGATGCCTACGATATGGCTATAGCCGTGATTAATTACAAAGCCGAGTTGGGCGCCCTAGCCTGCAGAGAGGACAGCGGAGCTGAGCCGATACCAGAAGCTTGGATAAGGCCTACTCCACTAACGGAGCTGGACGAAAACTGGCCTGTTCTGGGCGAGTAGGCTTACGGAGAGCGATTTATATTCGAAGATGCGCTGCCAACATTGCCTGAATTAAAGGCCCAACCTGAACAGCCATATTAGCCGCGCTCTTAACCCGCTGCAGCACATTGGGCCGCTGGGCGCCGAAGCCAAGCCGCAAGAATTTAACGGCGTCAGAGCTAAACTCGCCGGGCTGCTGCGGTGAAGTCCGAAAACACATTCTCTCCAGCTCGAAATAATACTTTTTGTCTGCGGCCAATTTTTTGCCCGAAGCATCAGTTCGCAAATTGGGCATGTGGCCTGCCACTTTTAGCAGCTGCATATTAAACCACAGAGCCGCTAGCTGGGGCTCCAGACTTGAATCATTTAATGATTCAAGCGTTTGCGCTAAGAGGTTAAAGTAGGCTTCTTCGGGCTGGTCTTCGGTAACTTTATTTATAAGCTTGATGGCTTCGTAAGCGGCATCTGTACGGGCGGAGTCTTTGACAATTTGTCCATAATGCGTCGCCAGGCGACCGGACATGAGGGTGTTGATTTCGCCCCTGCCCACCAGAATGGTCAGGTCGCTGACACTAAATAGTTCGATGGCGCCGGCTAATTTACTTTTGGGCTTGCGCACGCCTTTGGCTATGGCCCGGATTTTGCCGTGGTCCGGTGTGATAAAAGTGACGATGCGGTCGGCCTCGGCAAAATCCGTGCGCCGAAGGACTATCCCCTGCGTGATGTAACGGTTCATCGGGCCAGAATGCCGTCTACGCTTTGGGTGAGCTGGGCTAAAGAGGTAGCCGGCTTGTGATGGTAGGCCGCGACGTTGAGGCCATTTAGGCCCGCCAGAGAGGTAGCCAGCTCGGCCGGCGAGACGTCGCTATAAATAATTACCGGCAAGCCGCTCCAGTCCGGGTAGCTGCGTAGCTCGTAAAGGAACTCTACCCCGCTGCGGCCGGCCAACAGTAAATCCAGAATTATCAAGTCCGGCTTTTGGCGGTCGGTGCTGTTGGTAGCAGCCTGGGGTTCTACTTGCCAATCAACGGCATGGCCGCGGCGCTGCAGCGCCTGGCTGACACTTGCAGCCAGCAACATATCTGATTCTAAAAGCAAAACTCGTGCCATTAAGGATAATTCTACATGAACTGGAGCTGTTTGCTGACCGGAACAGCGGTCGCCAGGCCGCCAAGGCCGTTGTGGGCGGCGGAACGCAGCGGTTGCCACATGGCCGTGCAGAGCATGTCAGCAATAAGAATACCGCTGGCGGCGCCGGCCGGCACGGCCGGCAGTGGTTGCCGGGCGTGGCCGACTAAACCACGCGCGGCCCGCAGGGTGCGGTCGGACAGACCATGAACATTGCTAAAGGCGCCGGTAGTTATAACGCTATCCGCGGCCCGGTGGGCAGCCAGTATCAGCCGGTAGTTCTTCTGCCGGCTCTGGGCAGCCTGGGCCCTAATAAGACTGGCGCTAAGGCATTGCATGGCAGCTATCAAACTGGGACCGTGGGCCAGTACCGGCGTCAGCCGGCCCTGGATATCAATCTCTAAAGTAGTATCGTACTGGCGGGCATAAGGTGTCAGCAAATGCGCAGTGTCTTGTAGCAACGCCCCAATAGTCACTGGTTCCAGTGGTAAATTATCAGCGGTGGCGCTGCGCAGTACCAGCCGGTAGGCCTCTATAAGCTGCAGGCCGTCGTTGGCGCTCAAATCCATGGACTGTAGGTGTTTTTGGGCGCTTTTAGATAATCCCCGGGAGCGGTTTACCAGCTCAAGGCTGCCTTTAATCTGCAACAGCGGCAACGTTAAATCGTCACTTAGAGCTGTTAGCAGCGCCCGTTGGGCGGCCAACTCCTCAGATTCCCTGGCAGAAACCTGTCTTTTCACATACCCTCTTTTAGGTTCATTTTATGGACACAGTATAGCATTCGCCGGAACTTAAAATGATTTGATTTTGACTACAGTTTGGCAGCGGTTTAGGGTTGGAAAGTCAGACTGGGGAGCACAATGTTGTTAAAGTCACTAAAAAAATCGCTAGACTCGGTATAAATCTGTAGAGTCTTATCGCGTACCGGAATTACGACCATTTCGCCGCTTTGCGGGTTACCGTGCGAATCCTGGCCTACCTGCCCTGTAAGCAAGGTGCCTGGTTGGACGTTACTTACGCCTTTGAGCTTGGGCGGTGCGTAAGCAGCCGAGGTTAAAGTACCCGTTTGAATATCGGACGAAAACTGGCTGACTACCTGGCTGTATGGGGTATCTACTAGTTCTACACGCAGGGCAAAAGCCGTATCACCCTGGATGCCTGGAACCATACCGGGATAAAAATAGCCTTCTATGGGCTGACTCTGACTGCTGGTATCAATATAGGCGCTGTAGGTCAGCGGATAGCTAAAACTGATGCTGCCAAAGGTGGAGGAACCGGTGTAGGTTTTGTAGGGTTTTTTGAGCTGTTCATTGTAGTTGGCCAGCTGCTTGGCGTCTTCGGCCTTTTGGGCGGCGGCCACGGCCACAGCGATTTTAGCATCGGTATTATTTTTATAATCCTGGCGGCCGGAAAAAGCCCAAGCGCCAAAACTAATAGCGCCTAGTAGCAGCACTACCAGAATAATTATGATAAGCAGCGACTTGCTTTTGGCGGGTGGTGGCTGAAAACCGCCGCCGCCGTACTGTGGTTGCATACCTCTTATGTTAACTTAGCCAGAAATTATATTCAATCAGTACTCGTAGAGGAACATGGCGCCGGATTTTTTTAAGGGCTTGCGGCCGGGGATTTGGAAGGCGTTGCTGACCACTTTGAGCTTCTTGCCTTTGGCTTTGGCGGCTTTTGTAAGTATCCGGTCCAGATGCTTCATACGGTGGGTTATCAGAAAGACGAAGATACCATCGGCGTCGCTAAGATCCACTGGCCAGTAACTAGTCATTTTTACCTTAACCCGGCGGCCGTAGCGCCGCGTTCGCAGCCAGGAATAAAACCACAGGAAGGGGTTGATCTCGTAACCCACGGCCTTCAGGCCGCGTTCCGCGGCCAGCACCAGCATTACGCCGTCGCCGCTGCCCAGGTCTACGAACACCTGCCCCGGCTTGAGGTCCAGCAGGTCCATGGCCCGCAGGCGTTCCGGTTTGAGCGTCGGCAGAAACGGCGCGCCAAACAGAATCGATAAACCCCAGGTTACAATCAGCAACAGCGCCAGCGCCCACATGACCCAAAAAACCCACAGGCCCACCGAAATTATGTCTTGGTAACTCATCCGGAGCTAGGTTTTTTGCTTAACCCATGACGTAGAGCGTTTTGATAAAGCACGTATCCGGGTATCAGCTGCAGGCTCATGTTAAGCATGCGGTACATGATAGTCACCGGCAAGCTGACATCAGCCGGGATGCCGGTGGCGGCCAGCACCGCCGTCATCAAACCCTCGTAGATACCAATGCCGGCTGGCAGCACCGAAATTAAGCCGGCAAAGTTAGCGACCGCGTAAGCCAGAATTACTGCGCCGACATTGACCAATTGGCCAAAGGCGACGTAAACAGCGTAGACGGCGGCGACTTCCGTCGCGTTGGCAACCATCATATAGACAAACGGCATCTTTAGCTCACGCCAGCGGTCTTTAAAGATCTGATAATTTTCGTGTAGTTCGTTAAAGGTTTGTTGGGCGTTTTTGACACCGATAATTTCTGGCTGTGAGCGCCGGAAAAAATGAACTATCTTGTTGAGGAGCTTGGTTATGAAAGTTAAGGTGGCGTTAATACGTTGGCGACTCTCGATAATATAAATACCCAGCAGTGTGCCAACCACTAGCAGCGTTATTAAGGCTGTGGCCACCAAGATAACAAGATTGCTGGCGTGGCCGCGTATCGCTAGCAGTAATAGGCCCAGAATCAGTAGCGGCTGGAAGCTGGCGTACAGCAGAAAAAGCTTGAGTACTTGGGCTAAGGTAGATTTAGCGCCGCTAACACCCTGGCCACGCATCCGGACGGTAAAATAGCTGATGCCGCTGACACCGCCGCTGGGCAAGATATGATTAACGAAGTTTAGCTCCAGCGTCAGCCGGAACATCGGCCAGTAGCGGACTTTATCGCCCAGAGTCGCGAGTAACCGGCGGTACAAACGGGCATAGGAATCATAGTTGAGTATCTCCAGAGGGATCAGCAGCAGCAGCGCGAAGGCGTTTACCTGCCCCAGGTTTTTTACTACGCCACTAATGTCTTTGCGCAAACCAATAATTAATAGCAGCAACGCCACAATGGTTATAATCGTCAGGTATAACTTGAACCGCGATTTTTTTGCCGGAGAATTAGCTTCCATAAATTATCTAATGACTAATTATAGACGTTATACTTGAGTTATGTCAGATTTTAATGCTAAAAGCTTGTGCATTCTTGGCCGCCAGCCGGCTCTAGGTGTGGCTGAGCTGGAAAGTTTATACGGCGCTGAGCACGTCCGGCCGCTAGATAATAATGCCCTGCTGGACATTGACGCCGGCGAAATTAACTTCAAGCGACTGGGCGGGACGATTAAGGTAGCCCGGATTTTGACCGAGATTGATTCTATCGCTTGGCCGGCAATTAAGAAGTATTTGATTAAAAATGTACCGCCGCATGCCCAGCACTTGCCTGAGGGCAGATTCACCCTTGGCCTGAGCGTCTACGGCCTAAAAACAGATGTGAATTCGATAAATGTTGTGGGTCTGGATATTAAAAAAGCTATTCGTAGGACCGGCCGGCCGGTGCGCATAGTCCCCAATAAAGAGTTGGCGCTAAACAGCGCGCAGGTGCTGCATAACAAGCTGACGCATTTGGGAGCCTGGGAGCTGCTGCTGGTACCAAGCGGTAACAAGACTCTGCTAGCCCAAACAATGTTCGTGCAGGACATTGACGCCTATGCCGCCCGCGATCAGGCCCGCCCGCGGCGCGACAGCCGCGTGGGTATGTTGCCACCCAAACTGGCGCAAATTATTGTTAACCTGGCGGCTGGCGCGCCGGGGGGCAAAAACGACCACGCCTACGACAAAAAGACCATGGCCCGCTGGAATATTCTGGATCCCTTCTGCGGCAGCGGCGTAATTCTACAGGAAGCCCTGCTAATGGGCTACAGTGTCACTGGCAGCGATATCGACCCGCGAATGATCAAATACAGCCAGGAGAATTTAAAGTGGCTAATCGAGCAGTTTCCGGCTATTGAGGGCCGAGTAGTGCTGGAAACTGACGACGCCACCAGTCATAAGTGGCCGCCATTTAGCGTAGTGGCCAGCGAAACTGCCCTGGGGCCGCCGTTATCTTCCCTGCCGCCGCCGGATAAGTTCAAATCGTTGGTGAGTGAGACCAACCTGGTAATTAAAAAATTCCTGAAAAACCTGCAGCCGCAGTTGCGCCCGGAGCGCAAAATCTGCCTGGCGGTACCGGCGTGGCGCGGCAAAAATGGCGAGCTGGTCAATCTACCCCTTATTGACCAGATAAGCGATTTGGGGTACAATTGGGTGGATTTCAAGCACGTGGAGCCAACCGATTTAGTCTACTTTAGGGAAGACCAAACGGTAGCCCGCCGACTGCTCGTGCTAAGCAAGAAAGTTTAATCTACATATGTCACATGTCAAAGCTGGCGGTACCAGCAAAAATAATCACGATAGCCCCGGCCAACGCCTGGGTGTTAAAGTATCTGGCGGCCAAACCGTCAAGCGCGGTGACATTATTATCCGACAAATAGGTATGAATAAGCGCTCCGGCGCCGGTACGTTTTTATCACGCAATTTCAGCATTCACGCTGCCAAAGATGGCATCGTCAAATTCAATACCCGCCGCGTTAAAAGCTACAGCGGCCGCTCAATGCCCCGCACCGAAGTCACCGTAGAATAAAAAGTATTAGCTCTAAATGGTTCCGTGAGGTAAGACTGTTCTTACATCAACGTCAGAGTTATCCGTAAGACCTTCTAAGAGCAATCTATCACCAAAAACGCCAAGTCGTACTTGCTCACGTGATATCCGGTCATTATCGCTGTATGGGCTTAGTTCAGCTGATTTTTGTTCTCCAGCTCCATAGTGATTCCATTTAAGCGTGCCTTGGCGACCGAGAATGTTATCTGTATGAGGATCTAAAAATGTCGCCGAGCTTATCGTGCCCTCTGAGGCCATCGCAAACATGACAATTCCGGATTGCGGAAGTTCATGTGCAGCTGCCCAGCTGGACAATTCTTTGAAACTTGCATCCTCTATGCCTCTTACCCGGATTATCTTAACCTCAGAAAGTTGGACGCCAGGATCTGAGCCCTGCTGACCAATCTTCAGTTCGGCCAATAGCCCGCTGCCGCCCATAATGCCCGACGGCGGTGCCTCAGCAGTAAGATCGATTGCCATTAACTGGCCTTTTTTTAAAGACTCGAATTCAACTTGCATCGGATCGGCGTTTCCGCCAATACTCTGAGGTACATCACCAGACGTAACAATTTCATTCATTTTATTTTCCTTTTATATAATTAAACGATATCACTTGCAAAAAGCAAAAGCAAATAAGGCTAGTTTGAGCCTAGCTGTTCTTTGATGTGGCTGACGATGTCGGACATGACTATTTGGGATTTGACGAGGTAGTCGTTGGCGCCCAGGCCTTGGGCTCGTCTTTTATCTGATTCCTGGCCACGGGCGGACAGCATTATAATTTTGGTCTGGGCGATTTCCGGTGTGTTGCGCAAAATGTCCAGGACGTCAAAGCCGCTGATTTTGGGCATCATGATGTCGAGTAAAACCAGGTCGGGTCTGTCTTTAATAGCCGCTGCCAGAGCCTGTTCGCCGTCGGCCACTCGGGTAACGGTAAAACCTTCGGCGCTTAGCCTGGTTGAGTAAACGTCGGCTAAATTATTATCATCCTCGACTAAAAGAATTTTTGGCGATTGGCTGGACGGCGTTTGGTCGCTGGGTTTATCTGTTGGGTCCATCATGCTTATGCTAGAGGATTAGGGTTTAGTTGTCTAGCGTAGGGTAGAGCGTATCAGACCCAAAAACAGCGGGTGCGGACGGTTGGGGCGGCTGCGGAATTCCGGGTGCGCCTGGGTGGCTACAAAGTAAGGGTGGTCCAGAGCTTCTATGACTTCTACCAGGTGGCCGTCCGGGCTCAGGCCGCTGGCGGTGATGCCCCAGCTGGCGTATTGGTCGCGGTAATCATTACTGCATTCGCAGCGATGGCGGTGGCGCTCGATGATGTTTTCTTCACCGTAAGCTTTGCGGGCTTGGCTGCCGCGGGCCAGGACTGTAGGATAATCGCCCAGGCGCATGGTGCCGCCGGTATTTTGCTTGTCGGCTTGGTCGGCCATGTAGTCAATTACCTTGTGGCTGCTGTTGGGGTTTAGTTCTACGGTCGTGGCGTCGCTAAGTCCAGCACGCCGGGCTGCCGCTATAACTGCCATTTGCAGACCCAGGCACAGGCCCAGGTAAGGCGTTTTATGTTCAAGGGCGTAATTGGCAGCCCAAATTTTGCCTTCCAGGCCACGCTCGCCAAAGCCACCGGGTACGATAATTCCATCCAAGCCGTCCAGCTTGGCGCGTTCTTTGGCGTCTTTTTCCAGGGCTTCGGCGTTAACCCAGACAATTTCCACATTGACTTCGTTGCTCCAAGCCGCGGCCCGCAAAGCTTCAAAGACACACATATAGGTGTCCTGGTTATCGACATACTTGGCGATAATACCTATGCGGATGGTCTTGCGGTAATGGGCTAAGGCGCTTTGGACGACCCGGCGCCAGGGCCCCATATCGGGCTTTTGCAAGCGCAGGCCCAGGCGCCGGCCAATCACGTCGGCAATCTTGGCGTCTTCCAGGGTTAGCGGTACTTCATAAATGGTCTTGGCGTTGGGCATGGTTACGATGGCCTCCTGGCTAACACCAGAGAACATGCTGAGCTTGGGCAGCACTGAGCGCGGCGGTTTTACCTCCGAACGGGCGACTAGAACATCCGGTACAATTCCCAGGCCGCGCAGTTCTCGTACCGAATTCTGGGCCGGTTTGGTCTTAAACTCACCGCTGGCTCCCAGATACGGCAAGTAAACCACGTGTACAAACAGGCAATTGTCCGAGCCCAGCTTGATTCCCAATTCGCGAATAGCTTCAATAAAGCTCAAGCTCTCGTAGTCCCCCACCGTGCCACCAATTTCTACGATGTGGACGTCAAAACCCTTACCGTTAGCTATCAGAGTGTCTTGGATTTGATTAGTAACGTGCGGGATAATTTGCACCGTCTGACCCAGGTATTTACCAGCGCGCTCGCCGTTGATAACGTCACTCAAGACCCTGCCGGACATCAGGCTGCTGGCTTTGGTCAGTTCGATATCCAAAAAACGCTCGTAGTGGCCAACGTCCAGGTCGGTCTCGGCGCCATCATAGGTCACAAAGCATTCACCGTGCTCGGCCGGGTTGAGCGTGCCGGCATCAACGTTTAGATAAGGATCGCACTTTTGGATGTTTACCGAAAGGCCGCGGGCTTTTAAGATAACGCCGATAGAGGCGGCAGTGATGCCTTTGCCGACGCCTGATAACACGCCGCCGGTCACGAAAATATATTTAGTAGGCTGCTTGGCGCCTCTAGCCATGCTTATTTTGCCTCTCGGCCTCCGTTATTTATGCCTCAAATATAACACAGATAAGCCGCACAAGCTAAACTACTGGAGCTTGCTTTGGACTATGGAGTTGGCTTTATCCAGCTGCGGGTCTTGGCCGGCGGTGGTCGAAGGGCTCACAACTACATCCGGCGTAATACCCTTTTTGTTGATATTGACGCCGTTTGGCGTGTACCAGTGGGCGATGGTAATTTTGACTTCCGAACCGTCAGACAGGTTTTCTACCTGTTGCACGCTGCCTTTGCCAAAGCTTTGCTGGCCGACTAGCGTGGCGTCATGGTTATCGTGCAACGCGCCGGCGGTAATCTCGCTGGCGCTGGCGCTGCCGCCATCTATCAGCACAACCGTAGGCAGACCGTTTAACAAGTCATTGCCAGTGGCGGTTTCGGTGTCGATTATGGTACTGCCGCGGCGCTCGCTAACAACTGTTTGGCCCTTTTGCAGCCATAAGCTGGAAACATCAACCGCTGCCGACAAGTAGCCGCCGGGGTTGCCGCGCAGATCGAGTACTACACCCTTCACGCCCTTAGTCTTGAATTCGGCGGCGGCTTTAGCTGCCAGGCTGGAGGTGTCATTAGTAAATTGGCTGATTTTCATATAACCGACACTGCCGCTTTCGCTCCAGGTGACACTGGGAATGGTGATGTTCTGGCGGGTAATGGTAACGTCAAATGGATTACCTTGGTTGCGGACGATGGTCAGCGTGACTTTGGTGCCGGCTTTGCCACGGATTTCGTTAACCACACTGTCTACGCTCATACCACTGATGGTCTTATCATTGACGCCGGCGATAATGTCCTTGGCCTGCAATCCGGCCTTGGCCGCCGGATAACCGGCAATCGGCGAGACGATAACGATATTGCCGGAGCTATCGGCGTCCAGTTCGGCGCCAATGCCGGAAATCGTGCCGGCCAGTTCCTGGTTAAAGACCCTGGCCTGGGCAGGGTCGAAGTACTCGGTGTAAGGGTCGCCGGCAGCCGACACTAGGCCGGCTTTGGCGCCGTCAATCAGCTTTGTCTGGTTGAGAGTACCGTCGTAATCACTTTGTAGCAAGCTGTAGACCTGGTCAACTGATGAATAATTAAGCTGGCTGCTTACAACCGGCGCTTTGAAACTCAAACCACTAATTCGCAGGTTGCCCCGGCCGATAGCTAAACCGGCGCTGAATAAAAAAACTGCCACTACCGCGGTGGCAACAACCCTGAGTAAAGACCAGCGCCTGTGGGGTTTTACCACTCGCTGGCCCTCCGGATGATGGTGTGCCGGATGATGCTTTCTTAGTTTGCTTTTCACTAATGCTTAATTATACAGCACTCGCCCTTAGGTTTTCCTGAACGCAAGCTTCACTTTACAATGTTCAGGAAAACCTAAGGGCTCGTTTAACAAGCTGGCGTGGCTACTGGAAATATATGTAAGTGAAGTTGCTGCCGTTGACCCACATTTCGCTGTAGCGGCCGTCCAGGTTGTAGTTGTACTGGCTGACGTAAATCATGTTGCCGCTGACGGCTTCGACCCACATGGCGTGGCCGTAAGCACCGCCCATAGAAATCGCTACTGAGTCAACTTTGGGCGTGCTGCTGGTTGGAATACCGGCGGCTTGGGCATCCCCGGGCCACTGGTTGGCGTTACCTACCCCGCCCCAGTAAGGCATAAAGCCGTAGGTTTGATAGACTTTCCAGGCAGTGTAGCTAACACATTCGCGGTTGAACATGCCCCAGCTGTCTAACATGCTGTCTTGAGGTACCGGGTAATCCCAATTGGCTGGATAGCCGCCGTGGCCGGGATCGCCAGATACTACAGCGCCACCTAAAGCGTGGTTAGCTGCTAGCTGCTGGGCACGCAAGCTGGCTATCTGGGAGTTATTGCCGGCAATTGCCTGATTATCAGCGGCGATTTGATCTTCGCTGTAGGCCAGCAATTGGCTTTGCTGGGCTTCTTGGGTTGCCAATGAGCTGCGCTGGGCCTGTAGGCTAGCCAGAGTTTCCTGCAGCTGGGCTTGCTGGGCTTGTAGTTGCACCTTGATGGTCTGGATAGAATTCACGCTGGTTTTGACTTTATCCTGGACAATACTGCGGTCGACTTCTTTATTAACAAAATCACTCAGATTATTACTGCTGGCCAAAATTTCCAGGGTGGAAACCTGCCCCTCCAGATACATCTGTTTGATATTCTCTCCGAGTACCTGTTTTTCGTGATCCAGCTTGGCCTGATTGTCATTAATTTGCTGCTGCAAATCGTCACTCTTCTGCTGGGTAGTAACGATTGATTGTTGCAGGCCGTTGATTTGGGCATCTAATTGGTCAACCTGGTCCTGATAACTGGCAGCCTGGGCGCCTTCCTGGGCAGCATCGGCGCTGGCCGAACCGTTTTGGGCTTGGAGTTGCTGTATCTGTTGATCAAAGCTATCGGCCACTGCCAGACCAGTAAAAGCGCTATAAGTGGTAGCTCCAACCAGGGCTACGATAAGCACCAGCGTGCCCAACGCCGAGCGCACTCTATAGCCTAATTTTAATTTTTGTTTTAGCATTAACAATTTGATGATAGCACTCCTTTTTACCCAAAAGCAAGCTTTTTGGGCGCGTTAATAATAGAGGTGGCGGGCGTAATCAACCCTTAAAGATTTTTATTAGCGGTTAAGTATCGATAAGGCGGAGGAGCTTTAGCTCCGTAGCCTCAGATATCGCCGCGTGGCTAAGGCGGAAGATGCGGCTCCTATTATTATACCAGCCCCTATTTGATCTCCCAGAATGGACCAGAAATGGGCCGAGAAGAACTGGCTGGCATAAGAGATATCGAGTAAGCCAAAGGTGCTGGCCTGCAGCGTGGAGCTGGCAATTCTAAACAGTGTCCAGCAAAGGGTTACGGACAATAGCGCCGCCACCACGCCATAGATTACGGTTTCCACTATAAATGGCCCGCGTATAAAGCCCGGGCTGGCGCCCAGCAAGCGCATGATAATCACCTCGTCACGGCGGTTGAAGATGGCCATACGGATAGTGTTAAAGATAATCAGGATTGATATAAAGACAAAAACTATTATTCCTATAACCCCGGCTTCCTCGAAGAAGTGAGTCGCCCGAGTTATTTTATCTACCGCCTGTTTGCGCTGGATAGAGTTGCTATCATCGGCCGTCTGCGCTTCTAGCGGTTTAATATTCGGCTTATTCATGAAGTCATAAATTTGCTGCAGGTTATTGGGATCTTTAGGGATAATATCCAGGTTAGCCGGCAACGGATTGGAGGTTTCGGAAATAGCGCTCAATAAATCATTGTTCCCTGCATTTTGGGCCTCATATTTTTTTAGTACTTGAGCTTTGGATGAATAGGTCACCGATTTGACGTTAGGGAGAGCTTTGATCTCGTTCATCAATGTATCGCGCTGCTTATCTGTAACGCTATCTTGCAGGAAAAGCGTTACGTCGATGTGACTGGTTAAGCCGTCGATAGTATGACGAAAAGTGGCGTTAGAGACCACGGCGAACAACAGGATTGTCAGCGTGATGCCCATCATCGCAATCGCGGCAATCGCCAACCAGATATTGCGGCCAAAGCTGATGATGCCGTATTTGATGATACGTTCAAAGGTGATAAATCGGTGGCTCTTTTGCATAGATTCTAGTTGCCTTTGTACTGCCCTACCGCCCGGTCGCTGACAATTTTGCCATCTTTAATAGTAACCACTCGGCGCTTGAGGGTATTAACAATGTCCTGGTTGTGAGTAGTCAGCAGTACGGTAGTGCCAAATTTATTAATCTTCTCCAACACCTTGATTACGTCCCAGGCGTGCTTTGGGTCGAGGTTGCCGGTGGGCTCATCGGCTATCAGGATTTTAGGTTGGCGCACAATCGCCCGGGCAATGGCTACTCGCTGGCGCTCGCCGCCGGATAGTTCCATCGGATAATTATTTTCTTTACCTTTGAGGCCGACGACCTCCAAAACTCTAGGTACTGTGTGTTTGATTTCGGCATTGGGAATACCAGCGATTTCTAGGGCAAAGGCGACGTTTTCGTAGACAGTCTTATTAATTAGCAGTTTAAAGTCCTGGAAAACTACGCCGATTTTACGGCGCAGCAGCGGCACGTCCCGGTCTTTGAGTTTGTCATAATCCATACCACCGACAATAATTTTGCCACTGGTGGGTTTCTCTTCCCTTGTTAGGAGTTTGAATAGCGTGGATTTACCGGCGCCGGATTGGCCAACGATAATCACGAATTCTTTGGGCTCGACGTGTAAAGACACGCGGTCCAGCGCGGTGGCCCGGCGATTATAGGATTTGCTGACCCTATCTAACAAAATCATCTATATATAAGTATAGCAAATAATGCTTACGGCTTGGGCGCCTCTAGCCAGGCGTCGATGAGTGGGTTGAGGTTGCCATCCAGGACTTTTTCGACATCGGAAGATTCGTAGCCGCTGCGGTTGTCTTTGACTTGTTTATAAGGATGCAGAACGTAGCTGCGGATTTGGTTGCCAAATTCGGCTGATTGATTGGGGCCTTTGACATCGGCCAGGTTTTCGGCGTGCTGTTCTAGCTGTAATGAAGCCAGGCGGGAGCGCAAAATGGCCAGCGCGGTCTCTTTATTTTGCAGCTGGCTGCGCTCGTTTTGGATGCTAACGGTCAGGCCGGTGGGCAGATGGGTGACCCGTACCGCGCTGTCGGTGGTATTCACGCTTTGGCCGCCGTGGCCGCCAGCCCGGAAAACGTCGATTTTTAGGTCTTTATCATCCAGCTGCACTTCATCTGGCTTATTAATCATTGGCAAAACTTCTACCTTGGCAAAGCTGGTTTCACGGCTGGCGGCCGAATTAAACGGACTGAGGCGAACCAGCCGGTGAACACCGTGTTCCCCAGCCAGCTTGCCGTACAAAAAACTACCGCCGGTGAGTTCTATAGTTACGCTTTTGAGGCCGGCTTCTTCGCCGGCGGTTTGCTCAACAGTTTTAACTTTTAGGCCCTGCTCTTCGGCCCAGCGAACATACATTCGCAGCAACATCTGCGCCCAGTCCTGGGCATCGGTGCCGCCGGCGCCAGCATGAATGCCCAAAATTACATTGTGGTCGTCATACGGCCCCTGAAAACGTAACTCCTTTTTCAGTCGATTAAGCTCATCTCCGAGCCAGTCGAGCTGACCTTGGAGTTCATCTTCCAAAGTCTTATCTTCAAGTTTTAACAGTTCTTCACTGTCGTCTAAGTTTTTCTGGGCTTTTTGCCATGGTTCAACTCTAGCCCGTAAGGCTGCCTCCTGCTTGGATACGCTTTGAGCCTTTTGGCTATCTTGCCAAAAGTCCGGCTGTCTCATCTGGCTCTGTAAGTCTGCCAGCTCTATTTCTAGTTTATTTAAATTTAGGCTTGCAGTTGCCTGATCAAGCTCCGAGCGAAGATGGCTTGCCTGATTTTTTAGCTCATCCATCTTTACTTCCAAAGAGGTTGCAGCTGCTTGTTGAGCTTTTGTGGGATAGTAGAATCTTTGCCGCCCAACACGCCCACGCTGCCAATACCGGATTTGAACATTTTGCCCATGGCCTTGGCCATATCTTCTTTACTGACAGACTTAATACGCTCCGGCACGGTCTTCATCTCTTCAATGTAGCCGTCAAAGAAATAGCGGCCGTAGGCATTAGCCACGCTGCCGACAGTTTGCATGGAACGCTGGAAAGAACCCAGGGCATACTGCTTAGTTGCTTCTAAGTCTGAGTCTTCAATCAAACCGTTTTGGACTTTTTTGATTTCGCTAATAATTATGTCGCACAGCGCCGGGGCGTTTTCTGGCAGCACTTGGGCGCTGAGCCACCATTCAGTATTTTTCTGCGATTGGTGATGGGCCGAACCAACGTGGTAAACCAAGCCTTTGTCACGCGCCTGGCCAAAGATTTTAGAGTACAGGGTTTCGGTTAGTAAGATATGTGCTAGGGTCAGCGCATCGTTGTCTTTTACGGATATCAAATCATTAAAATATGTGCTCATAATCAGATAAATATTTTGTACGGTTTGATTGGCGATGAAGGTCGGCTTGGCCGGCTTTTTGGCCACTTCCGTTGGAAACTCAAAGCGCGCCGGGCCTTTAGGCAGCTCCAGGCTCTCCAGAACTTTTTTGATGGCTGGACGGCGGCCGCGCAGGTCGCCGGCAATAATAAAGCGCAGGTTGCGGGTAAAGTGGGTCTTTTTATAATGTTCGACCACGTCTTCGCGCGTGACATTGTCTATGAGTTTGGCCCGCTGGGCATCGGTCGCGATATCAAAGCCGAAGGTCTGACTCATGGTGCTGCCCAGATTACGGAAGTGGTTGTTGGAGTAACTTACCAGCTCATCGCGGATATTGCCGAATTCGGCCTCGAATTCAGCCTCTAAAAATAATGGCTTGGCCAAGGCCAGCAGCTGCAGGCGCAGTACCCTTTCCCATTCAAAATCGGCGGCTTCGCCAACGTAACTAATATAGTAGTAGCTGGTATAAGCGTTGGTGAAGGCGCCGTTGCGGTTGAATTCCGCCTGAAAGGCTGACGAGGTTGGGTAGTCCTCGTTGGCAGCTAAAATAACGTGCTCCATCAGGTGCGAGGTTTCCCATTTCTTTTTGTCCTTGAGCAAAAATTCGCCGGCCCGAAAGTTCAATTCGTAATTGGTAACGGTAGCGCCGGGCACATGAATAAACAAGCCTTTGGCGCCGTTTTTGAGTTTAATTTCAGAGACCGTGTGCTTCATGTTATTTGCGCTTCTTCTTGTGCCCGGCGCTTTTTTTCTTACGCTGGCGCTCGGCCTTACGGGCCTTTTTGCGCTGGGCGTGTAAGCGGGCTTCGGCGGTGGCCTCTTCGCTAGCCGGCGTAAAATCAGTTTCCTCAAAAGTCTCAACGCTGGTGATTTGGCTGGCGTTATTTATCGAGCCGGCGGCCGCCCGAGTTAAATCAGTCTCTACTACTGCCTGGTTAACTTCGGCGTCCATAGGCTGGGCATGCATAATTGAGCGGACAATTTCGCGGCGCAGATTGCCCTGGAAGTCATCAAAAATCCGCTGGCCCTGACGGCGGTATTCTACCAGTGGGTCGCGCTGGCCCACGGAAATCCAGTGGATGCCCTCGCGCAGGTGGTCCATGTTCTCCAGGTGCTGCATCCACAGGTTATCGAGTACCTGCAGGTAAACATCGCGCTCCACTTTGCGCATAGTCTCGGCGGTGAACATTCTTTCCTGCTCTTTATAAAGTTCCTGCGCAGCCTTATCTAGCTCGCCCTGGAATTTATCGGCGGCGGTATCGAACAATTTATCCAGGGTTGGGTCGTTAAACGGGAAAGATTCGCTTAAAAGCGCTTCGTACTGGTCGCTAGTGGAGTCCGGGTGTTTGGCCAGGTAGTCCACTTCCTCGTCGATCATTTTTTTGATGCGTGGGCTTATGTCGTCGGCCTTCAAGACTTCGCGGCGCATAGCGTAGATTGCCTTGCGGTGACGGTTCATAACATCGTCGTACTGCACCACGTTCTTACGCTGGTCAAAGTTAAAACCTTCGACTTTTTTCTGGGCGCCTTCCAGGCTCTTGCTAATCATGCGCGATTCTATCGGTGTTTCCTCGTCTACCTTGAGCTTATCCATAATGCCGGCAATGCGGTCACCGCCGTAAACACGCATCAGGTCGTCTTGGCAAGAAACGTAGAACTGGGTGGTGCCGGGATCGCCCTGGCGGCCGGAACGGCCGCGCAGCTGATTGTCGATGCGGCGTGATTCGTGGCGCTCAGTGCCCAGTACGAACAGGCCGCCCAAGTCGGTGACGCCTTCCCCGAGTACAATGTCCGTTCCGCGGCCGGCAATGTTGGTAGCCAGTGTAACCGCGCCTTTTTGACCGGCTTTAGCTACGATTGACGCCTCTTTTTCGTTGTTTTTGGCATTTAGCACTTCGTGCGGCACCTTGGAGGCTTTTAGCATGCTGCTTAGCAGCTCGTTCTTCTCGATGCTAACCGTACCTAGTAGCACCGGCTGGCCTTTTTCGTGCAGGGCTTTGACATCCTTGACGATGGCCCGCATCTTGCCGGGCTCAGTCTTATAAATCCGATCGGAAAGATCCTTACGGACATTTGGTCGGTTGGATGGTACATCCACCACATTCATTTTATAAACTTGGTGGAATTCTTCGGATTCAGTCAGCGCCGTACCGGTCATACCGGCCAGTTTCTTATACAGGCGGAAGAGGTTTTGGAAAGAAATAGTTGCCAAGGTCATGGATTCTTCCTGGACCTCCACGCCTTCTTTAGCTTCTATGGCCTGGTGCAGGCCTTCGTTGTAACGGCGGCCGGCCAGTAGGCGGCCGGTGAAATCGTCAACAATGACGATTTCACCGTCTTTAGTAACCACGTAATCTTTGTCGCGGTGGAACAGGGTTTGGGCGCGCAGCGCCTGTTCCAGGTGGTAAATTGAGCGCAGGTTTTCAGTCGCGTAAAGGCTTTGGATGGCCAGAACTTTTTCAACCAGTTCCACGCCGGCATCGGTCAAGATAACGCTTTTGCGCTTTTCGTCTTTTTCATAATGCTCGGTTTCTTTGAGCTGGCGGACAACTTTGGCGAACTGGCTATAAGCCGCGCCGCTAGCCGTAGCCGGGGCGCTGATAATCAGCGGTGTGCGGGCTTCGTCGATTAAAATTGAGTCGACTTCGTCCACAATGCCATAGTGCAGGTCGCGCTGGCGCAGTTGGTCGGTTTCACGGACCATGTTGTCACGCAGATAATCAAAACCGAACTCATTATTAGTGCCGTAAGTAATGTCCGCCTGGTAGGCTTCCTGACGGGTGGCCGGTCGCAAGTGGTGCATGCGGGCGTCAAAGTGTTCTTTATTTTCGTAGGTCTTATCGTAAACATAGGATTGCTCAGGGATTGCCACACCCACGCTAAGGCCCAAGAAGTCATAAACCTGGCCCATCCAGCCGGCGTCACGCTGGGCCAGGTAGTCGTTGACAGTCACCAGATGCGCCCCCTTACCTTCCAAGGCATTCAAATAAAGCGGCAAGGTCGAAGTAAGGGTTTTGCCTTCACCGGTTTTCATCTCGGCAACCGAGCCTTCGTGCAGCACTTGGGCGCCAATCAGCTGCACGTCAAAAGGGCGTTGTTTTAGGCTGCGGGTGGAAGCCTCGCGCACAACCGCAAAGGCATCAGGCAGCAGTGCGTCCAGTTTTTCGCCCTTTTCCAGCCGTTTTTTCAAGACATTGGTTTGGTCTTTTAGCTGAGCATCGGTCATTTTTTCGTACTTGGGCGCCAGCTCGTTTATAACTTTGACCTTTTTGCGCATGCGTTTAATAGTGGCGGCCTGGGGGTCGCCTAAAACGCGTTTTA
>CAYUUT010000003.1:0-115445 GCA_964448095.1 uncultured Candidatus Saccharibacteria bacterium
CTGCTGCCCTGTTGAGGCGCCCGGTGCCACGTCGACCAGGTTGTACTGCCATGTGCCGCCGCTCGGCGTCACCTCGATGCTCCACCAGTGCGGGGTTGTCGGGTTGTAGCCGGCGAACAGCGACGTCGTGAACACGCTGCCGCCCCCGGAGTTATAGGCCGCCAGCCCGCAGTCGCCGCCGCTGTCCACCACCATGTCCAGCCGCCGCACGGTGCCCGACCCGAACGCGACACTGGCCAGCACCGCGGTCGTCGCGGGCGCCGGGAGAGCGCCGGCCTTGGTGACGAACCGCACCACCTGCGCGGTCGCGCCCGAGTATGACGGCACTGTTACCGCCAGGACCGCCCCGTTGAGCAGCGGCAGCGCGGCGCTCGCCTCGAATGACTCGTCAGCCGCGGGCTTCGCCGCGCCCGACGTGGCGGTCAGCGCGTTACCGCCGGCCACGGCCCCGAATGAGGTGCCGCCGGAGATCCCGCCGTCCTCCATCGGGATGTACACCACCGGCGCGAGCACCCCGGCCTGCGTGCGGACCGCGCGCCGCAGCGGGGATTCCACGGTCGGCTGCTTGCCCTGCTGCAGCCTCCGCAGCCGCCCCGCCACTACAGTCTGCATCCGGGCGGCCATGCCGGCCGCCGTCGGCGCGATGCTCGCCAGCTCGCCGTGCAGCCGGTAGTCCCGGTTAGTGAGCTCGGCAGGGGCGGTCACCGACCAGGAGTTGCCCTGCCCGTCCGTCCACCCGGCTGCCCCTGGCGACTGCGCGGTGAAGTCCGCCTGCGCCACCAGGGTGCCCCCGATGCCGTTGTAGAGCTCGAAGCCGTACACGCGGCCGGTGAGTCCCTGGAATCCCGCGTTGTCCGTGACGAAGCCCGAGCCGTAGCCGACCTTGAGCGCAGCGGTGGAGTCGAAGATCGCGGCGACGGTCCCGGCCGCGGTGAACGGCGTGCCCAGTGCCGTCCACGGGCCCGCGATCGTGTCAGCGTAGTAGAAGCTCGTCGTGCGGCCGCCAGCGCCGTTATTGAGCTGCACCGTCACCCGCAGCGCCACGCGCCGGTCAGGGAGCGCGGCGGAGGACGTCGAGACGTGGATAACGGGCACCGTGTCAACCCATTCGAGCGCGAGAGTGCCGTCGGCGTTGACCCGCAGGCCCCAGCTGTTGTCGCCTCCCGCGCCCCACTTGGACGCCAGCACCGACGGCCGCGAGTCGGACAGTTCCACGTCGATGCGGATGTCGATGTCACCTGTCACCGAGATGCCGGGGGTGTCCGGGCACGAGGCGTACCCGGTGCTGTCGTCCTCGCACCGCAGGTAACGGCCGTATGGGCTGTTGAAGCTGAACCGGGCCGGCGTGTTCTGCCGCAGGTAGCCGTAATAGGGCCCGCTGCTGTTCCGCGGTGAGAACCGGTAGTCGCCGTTGTCGAGCTGGACGGGCAGCGAGCCGGGGTTGGGCTGCTGCGCGCCGTCCGGCTGGCCGCCGGTCAGCTGTCCGGACTGGCGCCCGTCGGGCAGCGCCCACGGGGTCACGTCCGTCCACGTGCCGTTGATCAGCAGCTCGAGCATCGCGCCGACGGGGCCGTCTGGGTAGCCCGGTTCGCCGCCGGCAGCCAGCGCGGCCGCGGCGACCAGGACCGGGATGACCGTGAGGGAAGCGGCGCGCACGTGGCGGCCTGCCGGTACCGCGGAGAGCGACGGCGTGACCGTCAAGGCCGCGGCGCGGCCGTAGCGGCCGGAGCGGGTGGCGCTGAACGCCGGCGTGACCGTGAGGGACGCGTGGGCGGCGTGCTTGGCTGTATCCGCGGCCGACAGGACCGGCGTGACGGTCAGCGACGCACTGACGCCCGCGACCGCGGCGGCCGACAGGACTGGCGTTACGGTTAGCGACGCGGTTGCATCGCTGCCCGGGGGCGCCGACAGGACCGGGGTGACCGTGAGCGAGGCTGAGCGGCCCGTGACATGGGCGGCCGTGGCGGAGAACGCCGGGGTGACCGTCAGCGAGGCCGTAGCGGTATGCGCCGAGCTGGTGCCCTTGACGGTGACGATGGCGCCGCACCAGGCCGCTGACCCGGCGGCCGGCTGGTTGTAGGTGAAGCTGGCACTGCCGGAGGTGACGACCTGGTAGCCGCACAGCGAGAAGTCATCAGAGAACTGCAGTTCCGTCCACGGTGCCCCGACCGTGGTCATCGACTGGCCGAAGATGACGAGCGACGCCAGGACGAACTCGGGCACCGTGGTGATGGCGCCGCTCGCACTGGACGTGACCGCCGTGCCGGTCGTGGCTGCGCCTGTATTGCTCTTGTCGAGAGCCGGGCTGCTGCCGAGCCCGGCGACCTCGATGGCGATCAGCCCGACAGCGCCCGCGGTAGGCGACGACCCGATGCCGTTGTTCATCGTGACGGCGACGGTCTTGGCGGCGCCGGTAACATTCGGCAGCATCCAGATGGCGGTGTAAACCGGGCTTGAGCTGCCGCTGTTAATGTCCTTGAGCAGCGTGGCGCCCGTAACGGACCCGCCGTTGTACAACGGGTTCGTCGCGCTCATCGTCGCGGTCACGACGTTGTAGTCGGTAGCTATCAGGAAGACAGTGTTACCGATGGTGACATTACTCGCGAAGGAGCCGGACCATGCATCCGCAATTTTGGCGGTCTGGACGACGGAGATCGTCATAATTCACCGCCTTCGGGTTCTCCTTATGGTCGTACAGCGGCGATAAACGACTTACTCAGCGAACCAAGCCATGACACGGACGAGCCAGTTGGAACCAGCGCCAGGACCGGCAGGAACGGTGACGTAGAACGCGGTCGTCTTGTTAGCGTTGCTGCTACCGGAAGCACCGAGGTTGATCTCTCGCCCGGTGTTCTCCCATGCGTCAGTTACGAATGCGCCGCCCGCGAACGGGATCGGGGCACCCCAAAGCTCTGTGCTCTGAGTCAGACCAGTAATGGCGGTTGTACCAGAGCTAACTACTGTGTTAGCAGCCAGGAGAGACGGGCTAAGGGGAGCTGGTGTGACTGCCGCGCCGCCCGCCTTAGTGCCTGTCGTCACGTTGAAGCTGAAGTAAAGGTCAGAGTTTGACACTGCGGTCGGGGCAGAACCGGAAACTTCAGCACTGACACGGATCGCAATGATGTTCGCGTCGTTCGTCGTGGTCGGCGCAAAGTAAAGAAGGGGAGCTGACAGACCAGTTGAGCTGAATGCGATCAGACCTGAGTCAGCAACATACGGACGGTACATCATATTACGTTTCTCCTGTTGGTAGGAAGCTTCTTGTTCATTATAGGGCTAAGCCGCAGCAACCCAAGATATCAGCCCGGATGCGTTGACTGTAAGCGTGAACTGCGTGCCCGCGACCGTTTGAGGACCACCGAAGTCAAAGATGGCTAGCAATGGTCGGGTCGCGTCTGTAGATGACGACGCGGTTTCGTCATGAATCCACGCGTAGCTGGCACTGAAGGTAGCCGATGGCCAATTGGGATTGCTTGAGTTGAGTGTCGTAGTCAAACCGGACACGTTGAGGGTAACGGCTGACAAGTTCTGGCGGGCATAGCCTGTTGACGACGTTGACACTTCAGTAAGGGCAGATCCTCCGTTGGCGAGCAAGTCGGATACGTACTCATAACCTTCTGACGTGGTTCTCGTCGCGAGTGTTCCGGAGGCGATAAGGCCAACGACTAGCGTGTCTGTCGCGAGGTTAATCAGCTTACGCCCGAGGTGATTCTGCTCGAACTTCGGCTGGAAATAAGCTGCCGCTACCATTTATGCTCCTACACCGGGTTCGCGTACCAGAAGGCACCGTTACTGTTAATGATGAAGTTAATGCCCTTGAAGACCGCCGAGTCGATCTCTGTACCGTTAATGATACCCGCGACAACGGTTCCAGCTTCAATGTTAGCAGCAGTGACAGCGCCCGCTGCTAGGTGCGGCGTGTCAATAGCGGAATTGGCGATGTTAGTTCCCGTGATAGCCGCATCCTGAACAGCATATGTTGTAACGGCTGCGGTTGCTATCTGTCCTGTCGTGACAGCTCCATTGGCGAGCTGCTCCGTATTAATGGCGTTGTTCGATATCTGAGGGGTGTTGACCGTGCCCGGAGTGATCGTCCCTCCGTTGAGGCTGCCCTGCGTAACCCATGAGAACGTGCTCGTATTAGGGTCAAACGTCCACTGCTGAGGATTGCCGAATGCCGTAGTGCCGCCCGTTGTCACGGTGGGGAACCATATATCGCCTACGTTGGGGCTCTCCGGGGGTACAGGACTGTAAGTAGTCTTGGCAACGCCGACTGAAGATCCCGTGATCTTCTCGTTCCACACCCATACGGGATGCTGAACGTCACCACCAAGAAACATGACCTGAACGGGCTGGTTAAGCGTTGGCAATGTCGTATAAGGACCAAGCGGCGGTGCCCAGTCGGTAACGGTCGTTCCGGATACCATCGGAACGTTCAACTGGAGAGCGCCCTGACCATTCGGGTCGGCATTGCTGACGACAATAGCCGGGTAAACCCCGTTCCACTGGGGCACCTGACCTTCACCGGCACTGCCGAGGTAACGCGACCCGTTGTTAAGCGTCATTTAGGCTCCATTACTAATGCCGTCACTTATGACCGCCTGGCTTGCCGATGTCCACGTGCTGCCCGATAGGGTCATGCCTACCTGCTCGGGACTGATCGTTACAACACCCTTAATTGTAGGCTTCGGACCTTGCGTGTTCCTTATCATCTCGACCTGCGTGACGAACTTGTCGTTTGTCGTAGCGACGGAGCCGCTCGATACAAGCTGGTGCCTTGTCCTCGCGAGGCACCAGTATCCCTGGTTATTCTGCGGCAAAGCGTTTCCCTGTGCGTATATCAACTTGCCCGGATACAACGACTGGTCACCGAAAAGTTCAGCCGTGCCCCCGATCCAGAACTGACTCAGCCCGTCCCAAGCCGTCTGGATCTGCTGGACCTCGGCAAGGCTGGTGGCGACACGCGTTGTGTTGTACATCGTCGGAGCGGAGCCGCCCGTGCTGGCACTGACAATCTGACCGGAACCACTTGACGTGTCGATGCCGTACACGGTACGGTTGCTTATACTTGACCCTGGCAGGGAGTCACCCCGGACGACCCTGAAGTCTCTCATCGTGTCCTGCTTGATCAGCGACTTGTCCTGCACGAAGACTGACACTCCTTGTGACTGCGACCCGGTGAAGTACACCGCTGGGTCAACGAAGTACATCGTCCCGCCCGACACATAGAATCGGTACCCGTTCTTCTGGGCGAGGTAATTCATGAACTGGAAGTCAGTCATGCTCGCCTGGGTGATATTCGTCAATGCCTGGGTTGTTGCCGGGGTTGTCACGACGCAACGGAACTTGTACTTCAAAGCCATCTGCTTAGCTACGTCGGTCGGTGTCGTCAATCCCCAGTTCTTGTTCGACATCGCGTTCATCGGCTTTGAAGTGCCGAGTATCACGTAGTCATACTGGAGGTTGTGGTCGCCACTATCGGCGTTACCGGCTAGTTCATTGTGCGCTACGTATCCGTACCATGTATTAAGGGGATTTGGTGACCTTCCCCATGATATCTTCACGGGAGCGTTGTCAGCCCACGGGGTAATGGTCGACATGGGGAACAAGCTGTTGTATTCGATTCGTACCTGGGCTATGTCATGCATTCCCCATTGCATGTCGATAGAGCAGTTGAGGATGATGTCCGTAACAGTTGTCCCGTTTACCTGGACATTCGTGGATACGGCACCTACGGGGAGAGCCATCAGGTCACCGGAATGCGTAGTAGTGTACCGATGGGCAGGTTATCCCAGAAGAGGACTTCTGGATTGGCATTGGCGATGCGCCACCACTGGGTGGCGTCACCGAGGAATGCGAAAGCGATAAGGTCAATCCTGTCGGAGGCGGATACCTTGTACGTAGTGAATGAGAATGTCTTGGCGGACGGCTCGGGCAGGATAATTGTCTTCCTGTCCTTGCTGAACAAATTGACGATTGCCAAAGTGTCACTCGCGTACCGGCTGTTGCTGACTATCATCCCGTCACCCCGTTAGCTAGCTGCTGCAACAACTGACTCTTCATCATGCTCGATTCTATCGCCTGGGTAAGCTGTGTTGCCTGGGCGATCGTGTCACTTGTCGTGTTGTAGCCCTGGTAGTTTGTCCCGACCTGGACAGCACCCTTTTCAATGTGAACGTGGATCTGACCGGCTCCGCTTCCACCGCCTGACAAGGCGCTCATCAGATGGGATGATGTCGTCCATGGTGCCTGCACCGCCTGACTTGTCTGGTGAGCGCTGAGGATCTTCTCACCGCCGCCCATCATCATCAGTTCCGGACCACGCTCACCCACCATGGCGAGACCAGGACGGGCTGAAGAAGTGCCGGAAGCATACCAGTTGTTCTTCTGGTGGAATAGCCATGCCTTCGACGGGTCACCGTAAGAGTCCTTTACGTAATTCATCATCCACAAGAACTGCGCCTGGGCATTTCCGCTGTTAGCCGCCTGCGCCTGGGCATTGGTAAGACCGAATCCCCCGTACTGGTTAGCCATGCTTCCCTTGGTGGCGTCAGTGCCGTGACCGAGCGCCTGGGCAATTCCGAATGCACCAGATCCAGCATAGTTAAATACCTTCGAGTTCCAGCTTGCCTCAGACATCTCAAGGTTCTGCATAGCTGACAGTTCCGTTGCTGATCCCCATCCGAACTGGGTCATCATCGTCTTCGCCCATGCTGGCATCGAATTAGTTGCCGCCTGCGTTCCTCCCTTGCTCGGCACCGTTGCGAGGGAAGCAGGGGCAGCTACGGTGGCTCCCTTTGCTCCCTTTCCGCCTACGGTCGATCCAACAGCAGGACCAGGGACAGCACCAGAACCGCCTCCGAGGGCACCGATGATGCCGCCGAGTGCTGTCGCGGCTGCGCCGCCTCCGAGGGCACCAGAGATCCCGGAGGCTGCTGCGTTGGATACGGCTGCTGTTCCACCGGCAGCAGACGCGACAGGAGCGGACGTAAGGACTGGGGAGAGCAGGTTCGTAAGGTCTTGGATTGCCTTAGTAGTAGCCTGCAACGCTGTCACGAAGTCGGCATTAGCTCCCGATTGCGTAGCCGTTTGCCCGGCGTTAGTCTGGGTCAGGCTTTGCAGCATCGACTGTGAAACACCATGGCTTGTAAGCCATGCCTGTGCTGATTTCTGCTGACTTCCCGTGCCATTGACGTACTGCCCGACCTGCTGCTGCATCTGCTGCATCGTGATCTGGCTGCCGCCTTGAGAGTTAAAGTTGCTGACGGCTGTATTCTGCTGAGTCCATGAATTTGCCCATTCCTGGTACTGAGTCGGTGTCATCCCCATTGCCTGCTGCATCTGGTACTGGAACAAAGGACTGTTCAAGTTGGCTGCTAGGCTCTTAGAGTCGAACGTCCCCGATGCCGAGTTGAGTCCCTGGAACCCGAACCGCGTTCCAATTGACTGAAGAACGGAAGCGGGGTTATTCGCTTGACCCGTACCATATTGCAATGGTGTCGTCCCGACGCCCATCATCCTCAAATTGTAACTCGACAACGGGCTCATGACCGACTGGGTAAGCTGAGCGGAAGACTCCATTCCGAGACCTGGGTTAGCCATGGCGAAGCTGGCAGCGTTGAGGTAAGGGCTTGTCATTCCGCCGTTGCCCGCTGCTGTAGTCCCGTACCCGATACCGGGCGTGCCGTTGACGTAGTTACTGCTGCCTACTACGCTGGACAGGATTGAAGCGCCGAACCGGGCGTCAGTAGCGTTGAGTGCCGCGTTGTTCTGCCCGTAGATACCCCCCTTGCCAGCGGAACCGAATGCCGTTCCGATAGCTGACTGGTATGCTGCACTTCCCGGTGCCGGGCTGCCACCGTAAAAGCTCGCCTGAACATACCCGTAAGTATTGATCTGAGCCTGGTTGTTCAACTGGTTGGGACCGGCGTTGAGCAGGTAGTTGCCGACTGCTCCTGCGGCAGAACCGAGGGCACTCGACATTAGCCCGCCGACAGCACCACTGATTCCTATGCCGCCACTGCCTCCAGCCATTGAGAACGGGTTGGCTCCTGATGTACCACCCGAACCATTGGCTATGCCCGCTCCGTTACCCGTCTGCCCGGAACCGGCTCCCCATCCGCCTCCGACGATGTTGTTAGCGCCTTGTGTTCCCGTCGTGAATGTCGCACCGCCCGCTTGCGTGGCACTGCTGGGTGTCGTAGTCGTACCGTTGCCATTGGTCATCCCACGGATGGCGGTGACGAGTTCATTCATCGACCTGTCAAGGGTGTCGATCGAATGCTGTAGGTCATTTGCCCCGGCGATAGGCGGCGTTGACTCGGGCTGTGTCGTCATATTTGTCCAATCGTCTTCTAGAAGTATACTGTTGGTAGACTTCAACCAGGGAGATTAAATGCCAGGACTAGTTAGCCCACGACAGTTCGGTACGGAAGCGTACTCAATTGGTCGCCTGCCGGTTCAGCAGACTCAGCTAGGCAGCTTTAACCTCCGCACGCCCGATTCAGGCAAGACACCAACGGAAGACCCGACAGAGAACCCGACCGACTCAGGAAACAGCAAGGGGATATCCGGCAGTTCAACGGCTGGCGCAGGAGCGGGAGCCGCCGCTGGCGCGGGTGCAAAGGCAGGAGCTAAGACAGGAAGCAAGAGCTTCATGCAAACTCTTGAAGAGCCACTTAGCGGTGTCAGCCAAGGCTTGGGTAACTTCGAAAGGTCAGCCGCCCGCAAGGTTGGTCAGTCCATCTGGGATGTCACGTCACCGAGTTCAGCCGTTGGGCACGTGGTATCAAACGTGATGAACTTCGGCAACCCGTTCCCGGCTGGCTCGCCGGGCGGTGCTCCCGTTAATTCACAGCAGTTCGGCAAGGTGGGCGAATCTACTGCCAAGTCTGCTGTCGGAGAGCCAGAGGGAGGCTTCTCAGGGTTCGTCCAGACCGCCGAGAGTGCTGGTTCAAAGGTAGGCTCAGCTCTCGCTGATGTAGCCGACGCACTCTTTTAAGGGTTGCCGATCGTAGCGCTGGACGAGAAGTTGCTCAGTCCGAACTGCTGGTTGAGAACTCCCTGGTTGGCAGCACTTGTGCTCAACGCGGTGCTCTGATAGGGTGAGTACATCGTGAAGCTGATCTGGATCGAGCACTGACGGGGAACCATGTTCTGGTTGAAGCTCGTGTAGTCAACACTGAAGGCTGATATCGTGCCGTAATAGGCTAGCTGGCTTTGCAGTGCGTTCGCGCCGGATGCTACCTGGCTGCCGAAGTAAGCCCACGACATGACCTGAGCCATTGGTGATAGTGTCTGACCCTGAGGGATCGTGCTGGCTATGGCTGTCGTCTCACCGATGCTGACCTGGCTGAGCATGCCCGTAAACTGCATCAACTGAAGCACGTCCGCCTGCACCCCGATGACGCCCGGATCATTCATTGATGACGTTGACGCTGCTCCAGCGGCTAGCTCGTACGTCCTGTCGAAGTAAACCGTCCATGAAGCCGTCTGGTTCATCGGCATCGCATTGATGTTCGACGCTCCCTGGTAAGGATACTGCTGCAAGATCTGTGCGGTCGTGTCACCGATGGCGAAGTTGGAGATGATCTCACTCGGGTTGAACAGGTAGTTGAATACTGCCCTTCCGGTGCCTCCCGCGCCGCCCGTGTAGTTCAAGTACCCGCCGTTGGCTGCATCCCAGATCATGTATCCCTTTTGAAGAACAGGGTTCTGACCTAGCGGCTTGATCGCGGGGAAGCGCAACTGACTTGCGAACGGAGGCTGGTTGAGAAGAGCCTGCGAGGTAATGGTCGTTGTCGAAGTGCTAGCCATCGTTACCCGGTGGTTTCTCTCGTGCTATTAGGGCATCCGCCCACGCGATCCAGTGACGGCGCTCTCGGGGCGACATATTCATGATCTCACGGTAAGACCAGCCCTTATAGTAATGCGCTATCGCTCCGACATCATAGATAAGACGCTTATAATCGAGACCGTCAAAGGTTTCTGACAAGCTCACGAAACAAGTCTCCCACCCCGAGTGCGAAGCTCACCTCATTCTTGCACTCCGCATGGGTGAACTCGATCACCGTGAACCTCGGTCCCGGCTGCTTGTCTAGAATGGCATTGACAATGCTCGCCCGGTCGGGTATGTTCAACTTAGTAATGAACGACGGCTCTTGCTGGACACGGACAGTCACGCCCTTGGCATCGGTCAAGGTTGAGACGCAACGCCGCAGCATCTCAGAGTTAATCTCTGCCTTCGTCCAGTTCGGGTCGGCTAGGTAGGCAGCCTCATCATTGCCGGTCGGGAAGCGGGCTAGCGCTGTTCCTCCCTTGCGGAGGCGGACCTCAACCCACCCGTCCTTAGCCGGGTCGGTTAGGCGTACACGCTCAAGATCCTTCCTGAGGTCGAAGCTGACGTCGCTACTGCCATGGCAGTAAGGGCATACCCACCCGTCAAGAGTGAATGTGTTGCCGTACGTCGCATTCCTGATCGCTATTGCTATCTCATTCCTGTCACCGACGAACAACTGACCAAGTAGCTCGGGCGTAGCCGGAAACTGACCCAGTGCTACCGTACCTCGCGTGATCAGCGTATCGAGGAAGTGGGTAGGGTCGGATGACTTAATCGCCCTTGAAAGGGCTTCCTCGTCAGATCCCGTAAGCTCCCTGACAGTCGCCTTCCTGATGACCTGACCACTGTGGATCAGACCACCCGGAAGGTCAACAAGGTCGTCGGGAACGTCATCGGCAAGGGGCAACTGGTCAATGCCTTGCGCTCTCGCGCTGAGGCTGTTAGCGAGAGCCGGGTCAGCCAGAAGCTCTTCCCGGGTCCATTCCTGCTCCATTTAAGCTCCTAGTTAAGTTAGAACGATGCCGCATTGCCCGTGTACGTCGTCGCCAAGTGGAAGTCCCACCCTTCGTGCGCAAGGGTTACCTGGCTGATCAATAGCTGGTTGGCACCAGCGTCGAGGTCGCTGTATGAAAGCTGGCTTGGCCATGCGTTATACACACGGTACCATCCGGATACGGGAGCGGCAGCGCCGGTCACGGGGTGACCCAGAACCTGAATGTCAACGGTTCCCCTGAAGTCAGAGCCTACACCATTCGGGAACTGAGCAGTATCGGGGCTGTTCGGGGTGACGGATGCGTTATTCGTACCCTGCATAACCTGGAATAGCTGCTTCAGCCATGCTAGTTCATAAGGCATTCCAACGGCAACACCCTTAGTCAGCACGATAGGTGCGAATTCAGCCTGCCCCGGAAGCTTCTGGGTCGTCGTGTTCATCGCGCCGTCACGGTAAGAGATGACACTGACGGTGACACTCAGCCCGGATACGGACATGAATCCAACCGTGATGGGAGCACCCGCAGGAGGCGTGATCGCCACTGTGAACTTAAAGTTCCTCAGCGGGTCCGTCGCAAGACGGGAAGTCGTAGTCGTCTGGACTACCGAGGTGGTTGCCATTTTGCTCCTTACGAGCTAATAGAGGTCGTTCCCCCAGAAACCATCTGAGAGAGATTGATAACTACGAACTCAGCGGGAGCAGCAATCGCTACGGCTACGGAAGCATTTACAATGCCCGCTTGGATTGTCGCAGGAGTGTTAACGGTACTGTCACAAATTACGACGAATGCCTGATCCTGCACCTTACCGTATAGCAGACTAGCTTGCATCTGCTGCAACAGGTAGTTGGTAAGGACAGTGGAAATCGACTGCCACAATTGCGGCGTGTTGTTCTGGAAGATGGCGAAGTTGGTCAGGTAAACCATATCGTGGGCGATCTTCATCAGCGTACGGCTGATGTTGATGTAACGGCTCGGGTAAGCAGCGGCAGTCGTCAGCCCTCCGAAGATGCAGAAGCCGACACCAGAGACGAGCCTGATCGGGTTGACCTGTGCAGACTCAAGGTTGGCGAGGTCGGTCGGGCTGAAGTACGCTTCTAGCTGCGATGCGACGACGGTCGCGCCGATGCCAGCGGGAGTCTGCTGGACTCCGTTGATTGCGTCATTCTGCGAGATCAGACCTAGTACGGCACCTCCCGGTGGTACCCACTTGGTAGCCGCGACAGATGCCGAAGCCGGGTCCTGAATGCTCAGCCATGGACCGTAAATGCCCGCGTACTGGCTTGAGTTGATGATCGACCCGCCGCCTCCTTGCGTCAGCGCGGTATAAAGCGCTGCCACGCTGCTGCTCGTAAGGTTACCGCCACCGAATGGTCCGTCGAATACCACGAAGACGCTGCCGAGACCAACAGCCCACGCAATAAGCTCATTAGCGAGGGTGAAGTTATACGCATTGGATGCCCCGTTGTCCTGAAGGTCAGGAAGGTTGACGACAAGCTGCTGGTTTGTCAGCGTCGCGAGTGTCCCCTGGTTCCACGCAACACTCGGAACCGACGTACCGGAAAGGACGTTGAACAAATCCATCGGGGTGGTTCCGTCACTGCCCGCGACGCTTGACACAACGACAGGCTGGCTTGGTCCCGCTGGGGTATTGAGGGCGATCGGAGTGGTGAATGCGATCGGGTCGGATGTTCCCTGCACGTAAGACGCTGGCAATCCGGAGATCTTGATGAAGCTCGACCCGGTATTGGTCGAGTTGATAAGGCTCGGCGCGTACCTGCTGGCGGCGGGGTTGACACTGACGCCGTTCCAGCTCTCGACAAGGTTGCTCGGCTGGGTACCGCCGAGGTAAACCTGGAGGTTGAACAATGTCGTGGTCGTGCCGGAAGTCGGAGTTACATATACGTAAATCGTGTTGCCGTAAGTGCCAGGGTTCCTTGATGTGACAGTGAACGCCGGGACGCCCGTCGTATTGGCTACGGGAGGGTTGGCACCAGTGTTCGTCACCGTCGTAGAGATAGTGAGGTTCGTTCCGATCGCGGTCGGGCTGCCTACAGTCTGCTGGCGCGTGTAAGTACTGCCGCCAGCCTGGGTAACGTACGCGTACCATCCGGTCGCACCCGCCTGAGTCGCCGGGCTCGTGATGACGATCTCACCAGTCGAAGCCAGGACAGAGGTAGTCGAAGGGGAAGCTGTCGTCTCGCCAGCCGCGTCAACGTAAGTGACTTCTACCTTGTACGTACCCGAGGCTAGCGTTCCCGTTCCCGTCGTCGGCGTGACAACAGGAGCAGTCGGCGCAAGGAGGTTACTTCCGGTGACATCGGCGACGACGAGGCTAGCCTGAATCGCGTCCGAGTTGGGAACGCGAAGGACGAAGCACCCGGTACCACCATTGGCAAAGTACTGGTATACAGCGTACGGAAGGTATGAGTTCGAAGCGGTGCCGAAGCCACCGAACTGAGTCATGAACTGCTGCCACGACGTGATGAAAGTCGGGACAGTCGGACCAGCATTGTAGTTCGCGACGAAGCATCCCACCGGCTGACCCGGAATGGTGCCCGAGTTAGTAGCGATTGGCGCTAGCGTCTGGTTGACATATACGCCTGGGCGCGAGTAAGCTACCATCAAGCTCTCCTAGTTCTGAATGTCTGTACTGCTTTGGAGACCGGCACTGAAGTAGCCGGTGTTCTGGGCAATACCGGCAGGTGATGCAAGGTCAATGTTGCCCGGATCGGAATATACCGAAAAGTCAATATCAACGGTGGTCACAGGAACAAGTGTACCGCCGAAGTAAATGCTGCTGTTAACGTACTCGGGTAGTTCTGAAAATACACGCAACCTGTATACGACCTTGAAGAGGCGCTTACCGTCCTCGTCGGTACCGTATCCCTCTTCGGGACCACCAAGTAGCCTCATAGTCCTCAATGTCCCGTCCTGAGGGACAAGGAGCGCGCCGATCTTGGCTGGCAGTCTCGTCAGCGTAGCCAACTGGGCGACTAGGGGCTGTACCTGCGTCGACCAGAATCTGGCATAAAGGGTGATCTGGTAGTCAAGGTTGTAAGGAGTCGGGGCATAGAACGCATAATACGGGCTCGTCGCCGGGACTACCTCCTGATTCTCAGTAGTCCATGAAGCTGACCCATCGGGAGCATAAGGCAACTGGTAGTTGACACCCGCCTGCATCCTGTCCTGGTCCGGGTAGATGCCCGCGTGCTCGATGATGATCACCGGATACGTAAGGTTAGCCAGCTCGTCATTGGGCAGGCGGTACCGGACATCGACGTCCCTGCCATCGGGAGCATTGGCGTCGAATACCTGCAATCCTTGCAGCCTGAATTTAAGCCGCTAAAAGAGCGGCGTCCTCATTAAGGAGCCAACTCATCTTGCATCACCCGCCTATGCTGCTCGACGTAATCAGCAGCCGATCGTAGGCGGGCAGTGTTGTCTCTGCTCCAGCCAAGTGTGAAGTTACATGAAACACATAGAAGTGCCCGTGTGCATCGTCCGCATGATCTGCTATTCGGGCAGCAAGAGTGATCGTGGTCAATCTGTGGGACATTCATGTTCTCATCACAGACCGCACACTTTCCTTTCTGCTCCGATAGCCTTAGATCATACTCTACTTTACTCATATTATGCCATCTAAGCTGGCTATTTAGCTTGGCACACGGATGGCAGTAAGCCTGGTAGCCTCCGGACTTCTTACTGGCAGACTTACCGAAGTTATCAAGGCTCTCGTACTTTTTGCAGAGTGAACACCAACGAATATGGGGACGAGGGTTAGTGAATATGCCGAGAGGAGTCACAAGAACCGTAGCACCAAGCCCTTCTATCTGTTTTTTGAGCTGCTTCTCGGACACCCCCAGCAATGGTTTGAGCGTCTTGTAAGTTCCTATCATCCCGTCCGGTGCAAAGTTTCCCGACTCAATGAGTTCCTGTAGCGTGTTCATGAGAAGATCCTACCATAAACATGCCTTACAGGGGAAGCATTACTGCGTGCCTCCCCCGATCTGAGTCACGGGTCCGTTCGTCGTGTATGCGCCGCCAGGTGCCCACTGAGCGAACTGAGTGTCCATGACTAGCTCGTCGGGCTTGCACTGAGTCGTGCTAATGGATACGATGATGTCACGACGCTGGATCTGTCCCCGGATTGACATCTGCTGGACACGGAATACCTTGCGGTCGTAGACGATCCTGTCTTTCAGGTAGTTGCCCGTCATGATGTCGGCATAGTCCATGCCCGCTTGCAGCAACTTGTCGAACGCGACGATGAGTTCAGCGTCGTCGTTGTAGTAGAAGCCGTACTCACTATCCTCGTTGGCACCTTCGACATGCGTGATGTGCAATGTTTGGATGCGGAACGGGGGAAAGTATATGAGCCCGTTACCCGCTGGCTCGTCATAAACGTCGTGAATTTCCGAATGGTAAGGATCAAAACGGTAATAGTCACACCAGTCACCGTCTACGACCTGCCAACCGGAAAGGGCACCGAGGATCTTGTCAGTCTCATAATCAGAGTTGAACTTGCCGCGCTTATAGTCGAGGCGACTCATTGATGTTCACCACCTGACCGACACTGGGAGCGTCAAAGCTGGCGGACTGCCAGTTATTACACACAGCGTAAGGCTCTATCATGCCGGAAACGAGATCACACGATCCCCATTTGAACATAACGCAATTCTCGCATTGAAGTTCATTTGGTGACACTGATATATACCCGGCAGTTAGCTTGTCGATCATGTTCCCCAGTTTCCATTCCAAAGAGGGCTGGGAACACCAGATACATCGTCGTTCCTGTGGTCAACAGGAGGAATCTGCCGTTGCGGGTACCTGTGATCATCGTACTCACGCGGACGGAACAACGGGACGAGCCTTCCGGTCGTCTTACTCGTGCGGCGCAACTGCAATACCTCGCTCCGGTACAGACCGACGTTGAGTTGCCCGCAATAATCCATGTAGCGGAGCGTCATCGCCTGGATCTGCTCCATGATGTGGTTATACCGGGTCGTCCTGTCGATGACAGTTCCCTCAGCCGTCTGGACGTTCGAATCGGTAGCGGCGTCATTGGCGAGTGCCCAGAACGCATTAACCACGGTTAGCATCTCTACCAGTGGCTCTTCCAGCGCCGGCAAGTTTTCCAGTGTCTTCGGGGTCTCACGGTACGTAATGAAGCCGCGTGCGTCCCTGTACCGCTCCTCGACTTCTGACCCGGCAGTATGCTGGTTAACTGACTCGATGGCAATCCTGGCTAGCTCATAATCGGAGAACAAGCTCCAAGCGCACCCGGTAATCAGCAATGTCGCATTCAAAGGGATGGGGGCACCGAGGAATACCTGACCGATCGATGCATCCATTCGGTAAGCGATAGTGGTATCGTCACGCCATTGCGCCGTCGTATTGCCCGGGACGGGAGTGTCGTTGACGTTAGTTTCCAATGAGGTAAAATAACTGTCCTCGAAGGTAACTTGCTGCCCGGTTGTGTAAGTCACGGTCGAAGACCAGGGCTGTGCGAATGAGAAATCGGTCAGTACCGTTTCGACGGAGCCGTTGACAACTGTCACTCCGAGAACGGTCTGCCGGTTGATCTCTTGCTTGGGCAGGTCATACCAGACCGTTTGCCCGTCTCCGAGAGCCGTCGTCCGGAAAGGCATCGCCGGGTCACCTATCTGAAGGCGGACCCTGTGGATAAGGTCACGAAGCCTCATGACGCTCCTATGAAGACGTGCTCGGATACATAAACTGCCAGCGATCTGCCGCCAACTGCTGCATGTTTCCCTGAATGGGCTGAGCGACCGCACAATCTATTGTAACGGTTGCCGACAGTTCCTGAAGGGCAGCTATGGCTATCTGGGTTGTCTTGTCCATTAGCTGTTCGTCCCGAAGCTCGTGTAGAGGATGAAGGAAGCTGACGAGGCGGGAGTGCCCGTTGCCGTCCTCCTGACCCACAGAGCGGCTACCTGGCGTGGCAGGATGTCACCCAGCACGACACCTCCCGATAGTGACGCTGAAGGTCCAGCCCACGTGCTGACGCCAGCAGGGGCTATGTACGGGCTCGATACGGACACAGCCTGAGGGGTACTGGACGTGTAGCCGCTCGGTGGTGTAGGATCGGCACCGATAGCCCACGTGATCGCGTTCGATACGACACTGCCCGTGGGAATCCAGGCGGTCGCCGCCGTCAGCGTCGTCACCGTGTCGGAATTGTAGACGAACAAGCACTGGTAGTCCACCTGGTGCTGTGCGTTCTGTGGTCCCGTCGTATCCGGGAAAACGTTGTTCTTAGTGACGGACAAGTCTACCTGCGTGGTCGAGCAGAACAGCCCGTTCGAGTTGTACACCGTGCCGGGCAACGCATAACCGGCGACGGCATTCGGTGCTGCCAGCAAGTACTGGACTGAAGCTGTCGAGAACGTCATTACGTTAGCCCGATCTGGAACTGACCAGGAGCGACCTGGATAGACTTCGTAGCCAGAACCTGCTGAGGCACGGGCACTATCCACAAGTACATCAGCAGCCCGTTGTTGACAGTCGATGCGATCGGAGTGTCACTGCTGTCGTCAACGCGGGGGACCGCCATCAGAGCCGCCCAAGATACCTGGGCAGCCTGGTTAGCCGTATACGGACCGAAAGTAGCCGTGCCCGTATTCGAGATGACTGACGGGATCGCCGCCGTGCCAACGGTCATCGGGAAGGGCTGGCGAAGGTAGCCCGTCGTAGTATCCTCAAGGGCAGCGGCTTGCTGGATTGTCTGGACAAGCCCGCCGCCTGGTCCGCCCGTAGTCGGGTCGGATACCAGCAGGGCGAGGTACAAGTCATAAGGACCATCAACCCAGGTCGAAGTAAAAGGGTCATACACGTAGATCGCATTGCCAGCGGATGTATTGATCCACTCCTGCCCCGGAATCCAAGATCCGGGTGCCGACGCACCTACGAATGGTTTCGCCTGACCGGATAGCTTGTTCGCTAGGAACTGTGCTCCGACCTGAGTTAGCTGTCCTGCCATGTCACGTCCTGCAATAAGTAACGATTGGGCTCTGCCAGTAAGGCTGCGGAAATATCCAGCCCTGCTGTTGCGGGGGAAGAATAATCGGCTGAGGCAGGTCATCGATCCTCGTTACCTTGAGAAGCGTGATGTCAAGCTCAAGCTGCCTGATCTTATCTTTCAGCGCGGTGATCTCTTCCGCGCACTCTTCAGTAGTCAACGAGGTACCCCAGGAATTCCAGGTGATCGGCTAGGTCTCTATCGACCGTGTACCACCTGCCACGCTCGAAGTTGTAGTTGTTGAGCCCGCCGATCCTGGCTGGCTGCACTACTACGCCGTCCTTGATGACGGCATCAGACAAGATGCTCTTTCCGAAGGTCATGTCCTGAATGTCGTCATTGACGCGGATACGCCGGGTCGGGACTTCGACACTGACTTCCTCGATGACGACTTCCCCGTCTACCTCGACTTCCTGTGGTGCCTGGCGGTGAGTCGAGTAATCAACTTCGGTAGTCCTCTTGCGCTCTGCCTCTGCCTCTAGCTCCAGCTCGATGTCGCTGCGCTCCTGTGCCTTCTTGGCTGCTGCTTCCTTAGCTAGCTGCTGCCCACGGAGACCCGTGAAGTCACGAGGGTTCTTCTGCTGTGTGTTCGTGCGTGGTGGCATGTCTATCCCCTAGTCTTGTACGATTTGACGTTCCTAGCTTAGCACTTGACAGCCTTCTGCCTGGGGTGTAAGATGGTGTCAGACCCCAAGGGAGAAGACATGACAGACGCCACGAAGCAGCAAACCGCATAGCGGCAGGAGCCTTCAGCGTGCAGTGGCGCTCTGCCTGATTCTTTCGGTGGAGCACACACGAGTCTTCCCACCAGAATCAACTGCACAGAGCCCCGGATTTACGAGTCCGGGGCTCTTTTAACTTTACAGGAGGAATCATGATACTACTAGCAACAGCAGCAGCCGTCACAGGCGGGCTGAACATCTTCGGATTTAACATCGGAATCCCGGTGATCATCGCATTCATCGTCGGATACTTCTCAGGAAAGAAGTGGGGTTAAATGTCACCACTTAGAAGGCGTCCTGACCCTGAGCCAGTACCCGCCCCTCCAGGTAAGATGACCTTTACCTGTACGGGGTGTGGTGCTACATACGACACATTGGACAAGGCTGTAGCATGCGCTAACAGCCATCCCGCACCTAAGAGGGACTAATGTCACAAACACAGCACTGCGGAGACAGCTCCGTTCATACCGAGCACAGTTATAGCCGCACCGTCTACAACAAGAAAACCCGGCAAGTGGACATCGTGTACTACTGGTTCCCAGGCACGCAGAGCAGCAACGGTCACTAAGTAGGAGGTGCAATGCCAAGAGGATGCACTAAATGCACGCCCGACCGGCGCGGCAACTGCCAGTCCGGTTGCGACTGCTCCAGTTGCGAGGGCAGCCTCGACAGGGCAGCTGGTGCCTTCGGCGGTCGGCGTAAGAGAGCCGACGCCGGGCAGTCACGCGGAACGGATCGCGGCGGACTCAAGAAGGGGAGCAAGCTCCCGATTGAGCGCATGTCAAAGAAGGATGCCGATAATTTCATCAAGCAACAAGGCGACCAGGTAACCGGGGGTGGCAAGAAGCGCCACTATGAATTCGAGCCTGACCCGAACAACCCGGACAGCGGAACGCTGATCTACGTGAAGGACGAAGACTAGGAGGCACAGATGGGATGGGGAAAGAAAAAGGAAGAACCGGCGAAGGAACCCGCACGTACTCCGGGCAGGTCTGACAATCACGCGCACTCATATACGCAGCTTGTCAGTGAGGTAACGGGCTACCACGCCGGGCACAGGGTAAGAACTACTGTCAAAGCCTGCTCTTGTGGTCTTACGAACACGACCACGGTTGACGGGTCGTAGGCTTTTAGTGTTACGATACCCGCAAGGCAAGACAACGGAAACAGGAAGTGGTTTAAGTGAGCCGAAAAGGCGGACCTCCGCTAGTACCAAGGAACCGCTGCAAGACGTGCGGTTGCGAGCACGGTTACGGCTGTACTTCATGTGGCTGCATGTGCGCCAAGACTGACAAGGAGAAGTGATCATGCTGCGGGTCATGATGAAGTGCGAAGAATGTGGTGCCAGCGGAGATTGCGACTGCTGGGCATGGAAAAGGTAATCGCACGGGTGTATGACTGGCTTGACGATCAGTTCTGCACGTTGGCATTCTTCGGGTACCGCCCGCCCTGGTACAAGGAATGGTGGACTCGCGGCAGGTTTACCGGCAGGTGATCCGGGTATAACCATGACAACAGAAAGGAACTGTTATGGCTGATACATTCGGAACACCGAACGAGCAGGACCAGGATCGCAGGGACCAGGAAGCCCGCGATGCCCAGGCACGTGATGAGCGTGACGCTAACGGCAACCTGATCCGCACTCCCGAGGAAGCACGCTCACAGCGTGAGAGCGACGTCAAGGGCGACCGTCTCAACGAGAAGCTAGCGCCGCTCGACAAGCGTGTAACCGCGCTTGAGCAGGCTATGCTCGAACTAGGTCGGTTCTTCGACGGAACGCACGATCCTCACGGTGAGAAGATCCACCCAGAGGTCGGCTTCATCATCAACGACCATCTCCGCAGGTAAGACCTGAGTTGACATGCCCCGAGCCTTTAGGTAGACTCGGGGCATGAAACTTTTTACAGCAGAAGAGTATTACGATCTTCACCAAGACATGCCGCGTAATAACCACGTCATGGTTGCCGGTGACGGCGAATGGCTGGGAGATGTCAGTCAGTCAGATCATGACCCCCAGTACTGGACGATCATCGCGATTAAGGACCATGGCGACCTCATTTCGTTCGCTTGCCCGCTGTCTTCGATCTATGAGATCTTCGAGGCGAACTTCCCCGGGCAGTAGCTTGACACGCCCGGCATGACCTAGTAGGCTTCAGTCATGGACTACTACGGAAGCATTAACCTCATCATCGGCAACGCCGTCCTTGCATGCCCGATGGGCGAAAACGACGCCGAAGCCGGAACTGTAGGTGAATACCTCGTCAAGCTGCTCCGTCTCGTATGGGAAGAAGAAGAGGGATTCGACGGGAAGCGTCCATTCGGTAACTCCGGATGGAAGTCAGAAGTTTACAAAGCCCTCGTTGAGGCGAACTTGATCAAGGGAAAGATGACAGACGGCTACCTCGAAGACTATGACGAGGCAGAGGCGGACAAGCTGATCGACCTCGCGATTGACGCGATGTTATGCCGCCGCGTGGACGTGAAGAACGCCCAAGCCCGCAGCCTGGAAGGGGTTCCGGACCAAACGGCGGACCAGGCAGGGGAGACCGGGGCGGGTCAGCAGCAGGAAACAGGGGACCGGGGACGCAACCCTCTGCGCCGCCATTGCCACCTCCACCGAGACAAGGAAATTAGAGGCACTTGTGAACGAGTATGAGCGAGCCCTGGAAGATTTCTGGAGGGATGAGGCTCTTAACGATCCTGACGACCCCGTAGGAAAGCACATCGCTTACATAGAGGAATCGAATGCCCGGATACTCGGGTACATGCCCAGGAGGGCATTCGAATCCCAGGAAGCTTACGAGGCACGGGTACCCGAAGATCAGAGGGGCGAGTACTAACCTAGCCGGAAAACTGAAAAAGCCCGGCGAAAGCCGGGCTTGACAGTAAGACTCTGCTGGGATAGGGTGGTACTAGTTGGTACGGGCGATCACGACAGCCTGGTCGGTGATAAGACCAAGACCCCAGATCGAGTACCACGCAAGACCGTGCTCACGCCCGTAGTCGAGGATACCCGCGTCACGAAGCTCAACCGGGAGGCTGATAGCGTGACCGAAGGCGTTGTCCCCGATGAAGATCGCGTCATAGTAGAGCGATGTCGGTGAACCGGTGACGCTCGGAAGGTTGTTCACGAGGTCGTTCCACACCTGAGTCGTCTCGATGAACACGATGTCGTTGATGCGCCCGATTTCTCCGAGCATGAAGTTGCCCGGTGCCGCGTACTTCGTGACCTCGGTCCAGCTCGGGTCGTCACGAAGCTGACGTGACTGGTGAGGGTGAACGAAACCGACGTAGGCGTCGCCTAGCCTCGGGACGTTCTTCGTCGCAAGGGTTTCAGCGACATCCTTGGTGACTGATTCAGTCATCGCGTAGTTACCAGCAGCTAGACTCTGTGAACTAGTACCGGGAACACCGTGGTCATACGGGCTCAGAGGAGTACGAACAGCGCTCGCGAGAGCAGGCTTGTTGTAACCGTAAAGGAGAGAAGTTGCCTGGCGCAGGGTGTCACGGGCTGAACCGTCAAGATACAGCGCCATGTTCCTTCCGAGAAGACGTGCCGCGCTCGCCATAACGTCATCAAAGGATGCGTTGAGCAGAAGCTCGGTAACGGCTACGGCGAATCCCTGCTCAGCTACGGAGATGTCGAACTGAGAAGCGGTCAGTGCGACCGGCTCAAGACGGACACCTTCAACAAGCTGAGAAGCAGCCGGTAGGTTGTTGTAACGCATGAAGTGAATCGTGAGTCCTGGTTGTACACCAAGCTCCGTCTTCTTTACGGCGAACTGCTCAAAACGCAGCACGGGCATCGCCATAAAGAGGATTTCCTTGCTCCATAGCTGCTGAATTGCAGGGCTGAGCTGGCTGTTCGCACCGGAATATCCGGTTGGGGCACTCGCCAGGAAGTTAGTACCCGTGATCGATGATCCTGCCATTGATTATCCTTTGCAATCTGATCCGGCAGGCAGTCGCCCTGCCAACATTTATGAGTATAGAGCAGAAAGTAGTTACTGTGTGATTTTAGTCAAACAGTCCTTTGCCCGATCCGTTTGGCATGTTGATCCTCTGCCTGAGAGCAGCGAACTCGCTCATTGACATGCCCTGGATTTGCTCTGCGGTCAACTGCCGGTCACCCGGAGTATCTAGCGGACCCTGAGCGTTGACACCAGCGGCAGGGGCTACACCCGGCATCTGGCTGCGCTGGCGGACACCCGCGTTGCGCACGCCGTCAGCGATCTGCTGGGTCTTAACCTTGACTCGCTCGATCGAAACCTCGACCGCCTCTTGAGTGTCACCGTCGATAAAGTCGATAAGCTCGGGAGCGATGTTGTCCTGCTCTTCATTGATCCTGCGCTGGACGTAAGCCTGAAGGGCGATCATCTCATTCTGCTTCTGAAGAAGAGCGACCTTGACTTCCTGGTCCTGCTGAAACTGCTGGAACCGGGCATTCATCTCTTGCTCGCGCTTGGCGATAAGCTGCTCAGCCGATAGCTTTGCCTCTTCCGCCTTCTTGCGCTCTGCTTCGATAGCTGCCTGACGGTCAGCCTCAAGCTTCTCAAGCTTCTTCTGAGACGCCCGCAACTCCTTCAGTTCATCAGCCATCGCGTCTGTCTGCTGAAGCTTCGGGTAGAGCTTGTCCCGTTCCTGTGTCCTTGCCTTGTTGAGCATTTCATCTACCTGCTCCTGGCTGTAAAACCTTGTGTCAGCGGCGGGTGCAGGTGAAGCCGGTGGAGTTGCCGTGTCATCAACTAGCGGTGTCGTCATTTCATTTCCTTTTGTCCGAGTAAGCCACTTGTCGTAAGTCTACCTTCTATTTGTCGTAACCTGGGTTGTCCTGGTCGGCGGAAGGGATTCGCCTCTGGGCGAGCTTTGTACCGAATGCCTGGGTAACCAGGTCACGAAGAATCATATCGGATGATCCGGCGATGGCGCTCGTGATGTCACCAACGCCTGGTAGCTGAGGAAGGACGCCCGTAGCCTGGCTGCCTACTGTCGGCTGCTTGTCAGTAGTCTTAGTCGTCTTCGTCCCGTCGGGCTTCTTGGTTGTCGTCTCCGAAGTCTCGCCGCCATCGACAGGCGTTCCTGCTCCCTCTGGAATTATTCCGGTGAGAGCGATGATCATGCTGTCGATCTGGGTCATCAAGATCCGCTTCGCAGCGTCCATCTTAGTATCGTTCAACTGCTCGCGGAATAGCTCCTGTAGCTTCTCGTCAGGGAACTGCTCACCGAGCTTCCTCAGTGCGCCTTCCTTGCTCTCGATGCCGAGCATCAATTCTGCCTGGATCTCGTTCAGAACGACAAGCTGGTCCTGTGGCAGAGGCGGCGGGAAGATGCATTCGATGTTGTACACCTGAGGATCGAACGGGTCAAGCCCCGGCTGCTGGTCATCGGTCATGATGCCCTGAGTCATCTCGTTATACATCGCCTCGTCGGGCTCGAAGAAGAGCAGTGTCTTCAGTGCCATCTGGCTGATCTTACGGATGCCGTTTCCATACTGGGTCGTCTTCAGATTGTACTTCTGCATCGTCGGCATGTACTGGATAGCCAGGGCTACTCCCGATGTATTGCTGATCTGCTGCTCTTGCCCTAGTGCAGTCTGAGGTACGCCCGTTATTTCATGCATCCACAGCTTGATCATCGACATGAACTCGATCGCGGGAGCGAGACCTTCGACGCCACCCGTAAGGTTCTCTACGCGGGCATCCTTCTGCGGGATAGCCCACACCTTGCTGGCACCCATCTCAAGGCTCGAAGCTTTCGCGCCTGTAATGATCGTGACAGGAGCGGTGTGGTAGTTGATGATGTCAAGGATGTCCGTGGCAAGTTCGTTGAACGTCCGGTTCAACGGGATGATGTCGATGACGTCGGACAAACCCCAAGGGCTCGCCGCTACCGGCTTGTTAGCGATGTGGACAATCGGTATAAATCCTAGTGGGTTAGGTCGCCTGTCGATCAACTCATCATTGATGTATTCTTCGATGTACTGGTTGGTGATGATCTCGACATAAGTGTTGACCATCCTCGTTCCCTCTGGAGAAGTAGCCCAGAAACGGTACTTCAATTTGAACCGGAGCAGGCGGTCCTTGTCATGAGGGTGCCACTCGGGGAAACAGAAGCTAGGGTTGAGAGGCAGGATGCGGACACGCCCGTTGACCGGCTCTCCCGTAGCTTCATTGACATAAGCTGGCTCATAAGCTACCTTGACAAAGCAGTCACCGTAGACACTGCCGAGGTTGCCCATCCCCCACAAGAGTTCATTCTTGCGGTTATCCTGGTTCCAGATCCTGTCAAGTAGCGCGGGCGTGATATGCGTGAACATCGGGTCAACCTTGAACATCACCGACTTGCTGAACGTGAAGTTCGTCAGGTAGTCGCTGAAGGTTGACACGTAGTTTGCGGTAAGCTGAGGCTCGCCCGGAGGGCGACGATATGCCCAGTGGTGACCCAGGTAGAACGCCGCAGCATTGGCGTAACGGGTGAGGCGGGGACCGTGTATTTCGAATTCCTCGTCACTAAGCTCGATCAGACCCAAGGGAGACACTGAAATAGCAAGGTCTGATCCCGCTGCCCTCATGCTCGGGCTAATAAAATCCAGCGCCATGTGTGTCCCCAAGATCGATTGGTCTGTAGCTAGTCTACAGGACTTGACAACTAACCAGGAGTTGATAGACTGTGCATATGAAACTACCAGACTTCATCAAGAGATTTGGCTCGGTTGAGCCCGACATGACAGTCACGGAGGAATCCTTCCTGCGTCGCTGGCGTGAATGGGCTTTCCGTGCCCTCGCTCTCCTGATCGTCATGATGACGGTCGTCAGCCTGTCCGAGTCGTTCCACGGACTGTACGAGTGGTTCGTCCTTCACGGCGTCGGAGGTAACTGGGGTTACATCGCCCCGATCGCCATCGACTTCGCGATGATTATCGGTGAACTGGCTATCTTCACCGCATTGACAGGAAAGTGGCACTGGAAGAAGAGGCTCGTTCCTTGGAGTGCGGTCTTCCTTGGGTTCAGCGCTAGCGTCGCCGGTAACATCGGTCATGTTTACGCTCATCACCCGTTGCCATGGGATCTGACGGCACTTGTCTTTCCCGTCGCCGCTGCATTCGGAATCCTCATAGGGTTCTCAGTTCTGAAGAGCCTCGCCCGCGAGCGTTCGGATAAGGCACGCCAGGTAAGGTATGACATGACTGCGGAAGTCATTCCGAATAAGCCTGACAAGGCGGCGCTCCACCCGGACCAGGTGAACAAGGGGATTGATGCCCTGATCCCTCCCGTGCCTGCGATCGAGCGTCCAGCGGAGCAGGTTGCCTATGCTGCCGCGCCCGTTCCAGGGTCAACGCAAACTACGTGGACAGAGATAGACCCGAGGGACGCCCGTCTAAGAGGGGCAGACCTAAACGTAAAGCTCCGAAACACAGGTCAGCAGCCAGTGCTCGTTGACTAGAAGTCGTCAGCGACATTCCCCGCTCGTGTCTTACGGCGGGGAATGTTCTGGTTTGGCGGGGCATAAGTAAAGTCACGTGTTGACTGAGCGAAACGCTCACCATCGGGTGTCCTGTTGGTCGAGTGGTTCAGTGTCGCCCTCTTGCCGTTCGGGTATACCGGCATGTGCTGTTCAGCTACCGTGCGAGCCATATGGGTAGCGATGCCGTTCCCCTGGAAGTCAGGATCTACGTAGACACTGTGGATAGTGTTGTTGCCCGGATGCCAGTCAAGGTGCCCGACCGACCTTCCCCCGTGTTCCGCTAGCATGCGGTTATACTTCGTGCCGTTATCCCCCGCTGGCAAGACACTGAACTGGAGTCCTTGCAGTTCCATTACTCTTCCGTTCCCCAGATGAACTGCTTGTACTCACTGATGTCGTCAAAGTCGGATTGCCCGCGATTGCGCCATCGGTGCCTCTGCACGGCAGCCGTGTGGATTTTCGTGTCCATCTCGTCACGTCGGTGCAACGGGGTGGCTTCGAGAATCTCCTTATTGGCTGCCCGGAGGTTCATCCGGTCAAGGGGTCGGCTGTTGTCACCGTCAAGGTGTGGCGACGGTCGTCGCTCATTGTAAAAATTCGTATTATTCATGCAATAAGTTTAGCCCTGATTAATGGCGTATGACGTATCCGAATGCCATTCCTCACGACGGGCAATGCTCGCGTTTGCCCACATGATCGCCTCTTCGAGAGCCGTGATGGCAAGGCTCTTCTCCCGGCTTTCCGGGCAAAGGGTATTGATGTGAATCGCTAGCTCACGACCATAAGAACGAAGGTTCTCGTACCGGGCTGCCTGGTCTCCCTTCGGCGGGTGATACGAGAACCTTCGGTCTAGTTCTTGAGTGTTCATTAGTCGAGAACCTGAGCTTCCAAGTAAATAATTGCGTTCTTCATGGTTGTAATACTATCACCGAAGAATCCTAGTGCCTGATTACATGTCTGGCATAGAAGACCACGGATACACTCACCACAAGTTGTTCTTCCTGAACAACAAGAATGATCATGGTCAACGTGAAGCGAAACTTCAGTCTTGCAAATACCACATACACCATTTTGTCTTGTCAAAAGTGTATTCCAGCGTTCTTCATCGATACCATATTGTCTTTTCAACCAATTAAACTTTTTGTAATCAGTTGTTTTAGAACGACCGTGTGTAGTCATCAAGGCGCTTGCTACTTCACGTTGGATACAACCGCAAGAATCACTGTGAAATTTACCTTTAAACCTTAGGCGTTTTTCAGTGCCGCAAGCGCAACGGACGCTAAAGACTGCTGCCCCCGAAGGAAGTCTTTCAAATTCTGAAGACAGAACAGTCCAGCGTCCGTGCGTAAAACCAGCCTTGACATCTACAGCTCTCATGCAGTATAGTCTAACACATGAGATAGTCCAGGACTAATCAAGTACCTGAGCCGCATTCCTGCGAGCATAATGACCACCGTCACGGCTGACCTGGATGTACGTCTTCTCGGCTTCGTCACTCTGACCGCCCATGAATCCCTGGAGGTAAGTCGGAGCTTCGACCCAGGATGCTGACCCGACGTGGACGCGCTCGCGCATCGTCAATTCGGCTTCCTTCTCATATACGTTCGCATTGTGCCCGCGACCGTCATCGATATAACCCTGGCGCATGCCAGTAACGAACTCGTTGGGAAGGTCGGTATCTGTAGCAAGACCTTCCTCGAAGCGCAGAGGACCACGCCCGCCCGGTGCATCCGGGGCAACCTTGACCTCATACACTGTTGACTGCTGCTGAGGCACACGGGGTGCTGGTGCTAGAGTCATCTGTTCTCCTAAAAGATGGTGTTGCTATTAGTCTATCCTGCGGCTTGGATAAGGTATGTCGGCGTGCCCGTGCTGATCAGCCCGACTACGAAGCCGGTATTGGCGTAGTTCGCACTTCCCTTGCCCGCCAGGGATGACCCGTAAGGAGCAATCTGCCCCGGCTGGGTCGGAGTACTCGGGTTGGTACTCGCATTGTAGGCGGCACCGTTGCCGACGACGACAGTACCGGCGACAAGGACGTTCTGCGCTTGTGACCACAAGCCCGCTCCGTTAGCCAGCATCACTGTCTGACCGGGCGGGATCTCGACTGATCCGGTTTCGGCTGACGTGGTGTCAGTCGGGACAGTACCGTTGCTGGTCGCATAGATATTGCCCGCCGCTCCCGTATTGGTCACGGTGACATAGCCGAGCCTGTCAGCGAATGACACGGTGTCAGCCTGGGCTGCGATCAGGGTACCGGCGTAAGCCATTACCCCCGACGCAATCGGGATGTTTGCCACGAGTGGTCCTTAGTTAACCGGGGTCCAGACAACGCTGGTCAGGTTGGCGATGGAAGCAAGCTTGACCCAGCCCGCAGGCGGAACTGCGATCACAGTGTTAGCAGACGCAGCCACGGGCTGTGTGGCACCGAAGGTAGCTGCTGCTGCCGACGCCGCATACGGGGCAACCTGAGCGGTAGTTCCGGTAGCACCGTAGACTATTGTCAGTGTCGCGTTCATGCCGTAAGGGTTCTGAACGCCCGTTGTCGTCGGAGAAGGCGCAGCAAGAGTACCCGTCATGATCGTGTTGCCGTCTGCATATCCAGGGTTCGTCAGGATCGACACGTTGTAAGCACCGTCGTTCTCTGATCCGATGTCCTCAGCCTTAGGAGGGTTCGGGAATCCCGCGCCGCCCTGAAGTGCCGACGTGTACGTGCCTGAGATCGGGGCAACAGCAGGCTGTGCAAAGCCCGGACCTGGCGTGCCGAAACCAGTAGCACCGTTGCCGGTGAAGTTTCCCTGTACGTTCCAGCCCGTAACCAGGTTGTCGTCCTGAGGCTGCTGTGCGAATGTTGCCATGTTTAATCCTTACGTGAGGTTCATTAATATGGTAGCGCCTTATGGAGTGAACTGCTGTCCGAGAGTAGGAGCGGCAGGTGTTCGGCTCGACTGGCGCTGCTGCCTCGTTTGCGCATAATCGGCATGGTATGCGTCCGCCGCATGGTGCGCCGCTTCGTGACCACGTACATTCCTAGCCTTGTGGGCGTCCGAGTGAACGTCACCGATACGGGAACCCGAAGAATCGTGCTGCTCGAAATGCTCGCCCGTCGCATGGAATACATGGTCGTTAAGTGACTTGCCGTTGACAGTCGAGTTCATCAAGGTGTGGAGGGCGAACTGAGTAGGCGAAGCCTTACCGTAGGCACGCCCGTGCCCGCCAGAAGTTCCGCCAGGAGAGCGACTAGATCCTCCCCCTGTAGTTCCACCGGGTCTGCTGTTGCCACCGCCGACGCTTCCACCGGACTGACCGATTGAGACGCTGCCCCCGATGTTCTGGACGCCGCCCGCGTTATGGTAAACGTCACCGAAGTGCTGCCCGCCGTAGTAGTTGTGCACGTGGTGGTGAACACCGCCATCACTCCATCCGTCACCAATGCTCTTAGATGACCTTGGAGCCCGCGCCGTCTTGTCTGGAGCGGGGGCAGCCGGGGTAGATACTACTTGCCTTGCCTGTGTTGCAGGAGGGGTATCCTGTACAGTTTCCTTCATCTGGGCGGGTGAAAGCGTCGGCACGTTACCGCCGCCGATGACCTTCGAAGATGCGGCACCCGTTTGCGGTGCCGTCCTTACTGGAGACACAGGAACGACAGGAGCCGGTGGCGCAGGGCGAGCGGCAGGGCGTGATGGAGCAGGTGCCTGAACAGGTGCTGAAGCAGGAGCGGGTGCCGATGGCTTCTCTGGCTCGACATACCGGCTCTTGGGTGCCTCAGCAGGTGCGGCAGCAGCCTCCGGGGCACTCGTCTTCTCCTTGTATACCTTGACCTTCGTACCCGACTCATTCTGGGGAACGGCGAAGCTCGTCGGAGTTGACCTGCCCGCAAAGGGGTTGCCGACACGGGTCAATTTGCCGGTAGCTGGTGTAGCCGGTCGTGACTCGGAAGCAGCGGGAGAGGGTGGCGACACGTCAGGAGTCTTCGCTGGCTGTTCCGGCGCTACCTTGGGAGCTTCCGCAATAGCTGGCTTCGCTGGAGCAGGCGTCTTAACCTGTTCCGTCGCTATGGCTGTCGGTATCTCTGCTGATGCCCGAGGAGCCTTCTTCTGCGTGACATTCGTCTTCGCCGCCCTGACAGCCCTTGCTGGCTTGGCGTCAGCCTCGTTCCTGTGAGCAGTCAGCATCGCGTGCGCTTCCTCAGCAGTTCCTGAACCAGACGCACCGCCCGCCTTTTCCCATTCAGACTTCTTCTGGGTGTAGTCACCATTGGCTGGAACACCACGAGACGCCCTGTCGGCTAGCAACTTAGCCTGGAAGTCGGCGATGCCTCCCGTGTCGATCTCACCCCCGCCGAGCTTCGTCTTAGCCGGTGCTGGCTTGTGATCACCGAATTGCTCGTCGTTAGCGATGTCGGCATGAGCCGCGTGCATAGCCGCGACGTCGGAATCAACTTCAGCGCCCGTCGTATCGAGGTTGATCCTGTGAGGGTTCGTGTCGGGCTCGCTCGCTTCTCTCGGCTTACTGGTATGCCCGACCATGCCAGAGTTGACACCCGACGTGTCACGCTGCGGCTGTGATGCCCACGCGGCGAAGTCGGGAGAGTCGGGAGCAGGTAGCGGAGGCGGGCTTTCCCATCCCTTGGGCTTCTTCTGGTTACCAAGACCAGTGTGCTTACCAGATGCAGCAGACATTAGTACCCCGAATACGGTGCGATAACGTTATATTCTTCTTCCGGTGTCCACATGTTCGACATGGGGAATACCGGGTCGTACTTGTACGGGTTGACCGTGCCCGAGACAATCAAGGTTTCGATGTCAACCGGACCGGGTGAGTCCGATGCCGGAACCTGGATGTGGTAAGTCCTGCCACCGGGAAAGTGCTCAATCACGAAGTAATAAAGCGAGTTGCCCGAGTCAGTCGTGATGGTCACGCCGGAAGCTGTCTGGTCTGTCGCGAATACCTCGATATTGAGGTAACCGAGATTCAAGTACAAAAGTCCTGATCCCCACTGGTTCAGTGAGAACGATGTCGGGTTGTTCGTCGTACCTGTCAGCCGAGCGGGCAGCCTGTAATAACTCGTGACACTGTTGACCGTATCCTGAACCGTGATGTTGTCGCTCATCATCAATGTCAGGTAGCCGGGTACGCCCGAAGAGTTCGAGTCGAAGTAGTTACCGACGATGTTGACGAACGCCAGGTTGGTCGGGAAGCGGGGACCGAAGACATTGGACGTGCTGGCAAGGATGTTCTTAGGATTCTGATTTGTCCAGCCGGGAATCCACCAGGGCGCGACAAGAGGATCGTCGGCATTGTACGTGCCGTCGTAAATTGGCGGAAAACTGTTCGGCGTGCTCACCCTTATATCATACGGGACTATCGCCCTTCGTATCTGCGCCTGTTCCTGGTGTAGAAAGGATTCTGCATAACTTCAATGGTTCCGACCTCTTCATCGTTATAGTCCCGTGTAAGTATGCAGGCGAGGGCGAGAGAGTCGGCATAGTCATCATGGGCATCACGCATATTCGGTGCCTCAGCCAAGACGTACGGACCCTTGAACAAGATTTCAAGGTCTTCCATCTCCTGACGGAAACGACGCCAGACCTTCAGCTTCCTTACCTTCGCACCAGAAGGCCACATCACCTGACGCCTGTCAATCAGGTTGCGGAGATACTTCCACCTGTCAGACTGGTCCGACTGCGCGCTGCCTATCTCTATCACGTCAATTTGGGGCATCAGGATCTTCAAACGCTGGGCTACAACGTCGCCGACGCCGCCGACGTCGATCCCGATCTTCCACACATTGTACCCGGCGAGGAACTCGACAATCTGGAAGTACTGTTCTTCCCAGTCCATTCCTTCGAGGTCGAGCCAGTTGAGGACACGGTGATGGTACATGCCAAGCTCGTCGGGATGGTCCCAGTCAACGTAGACGACGGTGACTACTGTCCTGTCCTGCTTCCGGGCGCAGTCAATACCGACGACGACAGGAGTGTGGTGCCACTGCTTGACCAGGGACTGCATCGATACATCGCCGCACTCGTCCAGCTTCGCACTCGTCGTGAACATTCCCTTGTCGAGCAGCCACATCAAACGATATGACAGCTTGAACTCGTCACTGTCTTCACCGAGACGGAGAAGCTCTCCCTCTACGAACCTCTTGTAATAAGCGTTTTCTTTAGCTGCCTCGCGCCAGTCAACTTCGAAGTGATTCGCCCTTGTGCGCCCGCGCCTCGTCAGCGCCCGCTTGTTCTTCGCGATCTGCTCATAAAAGACGTTCTTCGTATATGTCGGCGTTCCCGTCATGATCATCGTCGCGTTGTTGGCGGCACCCATCGGGGCGATCGACTTGTCAACTACGCGGTCGTCGGCTCCCTGGCATTCGTCAATGAGGATCAGGTGGTACGTACGACCTTCGATCGTCGCCCTCGGGTGAGCCGTCGTCTTCCTGACGTAACTGTGTCCCTTGCCGTCCTGCAAGGATTCCGTGCTGTTGAGGAACCGGACGTATACCGTCCTTCCCTTGCCATCGAGCCTCGCGTTGATCTCGGGATCAGCCATGACAACCTGAGCCGCATCCGACGACAACCGGGATACGATGCGACCGAATAGCGTGTCAGCCTGCTCGTCAACGGGAGCGAAGGCACCGACCCATACGCCTCCCTTGAACTTTCCCAGCATCTCCGGGTAAGCCTTGGCGAGTAGCGGGAACATGATCATGCTCGTAGCGACGACATCCGCTACTGTCTCGCTCTTTCCCGTCTGCCTGGCGAACAAAGCCGTGATCTTCGCCCCGTCATCAATGATGAGGGACTCGAACATGCGACGGGCGAAAGGTCTCTGGTAGTTACGCAAAGGATGACCGGAGATAATGTCGTTGACCTTCATCAAGCGGTCAACCATGCTATTGACATTCGCCTGGGTAACCTCGTCGAGTATGACCTCTGTACCCTCTCGGGCTTCCCTCTCAGAGTCAGTCTCGTCTTCGTATCCCTCGAATACATCGAGTTCCTCGTCAAGCTCCATGTCATCTCCTAGTGTATAAACACTAGGATATACAAAGAAGCCCGGACGTTGGTCCGGGCTTCGATGTTACAGTCCGTACTGCTTCAGCGCGGCGATGATCGCCTGCTCTAGTGACTGAATGACGACCTGCAATGCCTGCTGGATCTCAGGAGCCGCTGCCTGGTACTGTTGCAGCAACACCTGCTCTTCAGCGGTGACACTCGCCTTGACCGTTTCACCGAGGCGAGTCAGGTCAGCCTTGGCAACTTCGAGGGCTGCCTTGCCTTCCTTGTCAAGGTCTTCAATCAGGTTCGTGTAGAAATCGTGAATTTCCCTGATGAACATATTTGATCCTTCCGTTAATCCGAGTCTACCCGGTCTCGTCTTCTTCGTCAACTTCAACGTTGATATTATCCGGATCATGCCCGGCTGTAGCGCAAGAGCAGTACCAAACGCTAGCAGGACCGCCAGCCGCTCCCTTGATACTCACAGGGCACAGGTCGTGATGCTTCGTCTGGCAGAAGCCACACTGGTGCGTCTTCTTCCTGGTCTTCGCCGTTACCTTCACGCCATAACCACAAGGATGATGAGGATGATGCCCGCGAACATCAGCATTAGCTGGAACGGCAGGTAGAAGCCGGATGTAGGAGCAGGACCAAAACGGCTGCCGCCACGGCTGTTAACGAGCCGGTTCCACCTTCTGTTCTCAAGATCGTAACCGCCGCCGATGCTGTGCTCCCAAGGGTCATGCCCCTCGATGTAACCGAGTTCCTGCTGGAAGTCGTAGTCGTTCATGAGATTCCCTCCTTCTCTAGTAGTTCCGATACTACCATGGTGACTACCATGTTGGCAAGGGCTACCTCGGCTAGGTGGGCATTATCACCTGACCTCCGGTACATCTCCAAGTGCCTGCCCATGCCCGGAATCGCCACCTCAAGCCAGTCCATGAGGTCCGTCTTACCAAGGTTCTTGATCCTCGTAGCTGCACGTTCTATCCCTTCCTGGGTGCCCGCTTGCTCGAACAGACCCATCAAGTCACCCCGTACCTGTCAAGTATTTCATGAGCCCACATCAGATCCAGCATCTCTAGTAGCTCCATCTCGCAGTCCAGGTCTCCCCTGGCGTACTCGGCTACGGACTCCATGACTGAACGACACATCTCTCGTGTGATCACCATCCCAGAACTCCAATTCGCTCTGTGTAGGGGGACGGGTTCGAACAGCCCTCAGCATGGCTTCGTCTTCCTTGAGTCCCGTTTTGCTCCACAAGCCTACAGCGATACCGCGCCGGAACGGCGGAACATGCAAGATGAGACTGCGAGTATACCTGTACGGCTCGTCGATCTCCTGACCTCTCGCCGTATGAGGCGGCGCATACCTCTTGAGTGGTACGACGCTAACGTAGAACCGCGTCACGAAAGTCTTGCGCATGAGAAGGTCTAGTGCGTCAACGCGACCGTGCATCCAAGAGATGACATCGCTGAAGTCCTTGTACTCCATGTGTGCTCCAATTTAACTTATGCCAGGCGAGTATACCCGTTCGGCAAGTTCCTGTACATCCACTTGCCCGGTGACCAGGAATGGCTGATACCTTGCCACTGCTCGGGAGTCACGTCATGGTAGTCATACACTTCGCCGTCCCGGAACTGGACCCTCATCGTACCTGTCTGCTCGTTATAACCGAGGGCGCGAGTCCTTGGGCGGGCAGGGTTGGACGTAGATGAAGGACTGATAGTGTACTCAACGTCGTCGTCAACCGCGTTGAGGTCGTCCCCCCAGTCAGACGGTGGAGTGACGTACCTGACACTGAATTCTTCATCGCCAGCTTCCGGGTGGTAATAAGGAAGCCATTCACCACTCGAACCGGGAATGCGGGTCGGCGTCATCGATGACACTGCCTGCTTACGGTAATAATCCGGCATCGCCTTGTTATCCGTGCGACCGACGACACGAACATGCGTATCAGGCTGAGGCAGTCGCCTCACCGGCTCTGGAGCTTGCCTGCGCCGTACGAACCCGAACCTGTCCTTAAATGCCACTACCATCACCTACCTTATCCCACTGCACTGTCCAATCGGGTCTGATCCGCTTGCCCGTCTCATCTTCACGCTCGAAGTGAGGGCACCAGGAAGCACGAGGAGACTCGTGCTTGCCGTTGGCATACCGGCAGACCTTCAACGTCGCCATCCTATCACTGCCCCGGTTGGGTCGCATATCGGGAGCCTGCTGCCAGAACTCGCGACGGAAATCCGGTGGCTCGTCTTTCGGTACGAAAGGACGAGGTATGTCAAACAGCGGGTCTACAGGCATTTACTTTCCGTATACCTTGGCGCAATCTCTTACAATGTCAGCCTTGGCGATGTGGGCTTCGATGACCTTCACTTCAGCCAGGTCGGCTGGCTTCTTGTCATTCCGGGTAAGAATACCGATGAAGTAATCCCAGTTCTGAACGTCGGTCACGGCTCGGGCATTACCGGCTTCACATGAGGCGATAGCCCCTTGCTGGATCGTCTGAGACTGCTGCTGGACTGAGTGAGTGAGGTTAACCTGCCCGAAGTACAGGTAAGCGATGAAGATAGCACCGAGGACGAGTACGCCGACTACACCTTGCAGCCACCTAATCGATCTCTTAGGTGTCTTCAAGGCTTTCTCGACAATTGAGTCAATCTGAAGTAGCTGTCGATCCGCCAGGTCAACTAGCCTAGTGCTCCCCTGTGTCATTACTTTCCTTCCGGTGCTACGTGGTCTAGCGTGTGCAATAGTATTGCCGCCGCTACCTGCTCGCCTGGGTACACGACGAACCCAACGTCTTGCCCAGGCTCCCAGTCGCGGATTATTCTCAGGTAACCAGCCAGTTCTGTTGTTCCTTCCGGAGTCATCGTGCCATCCATTAGGTCGTCAAGTAGTAGGTCAATATTAACCCGGCTTGGCTCCGGGTGATGAAGCACACGCGCCATGTCACCGGCAAGCTTCTGCCAGAACAAGTCCATCTTGGTCTCTACGATCGTTACCCGCTTGTCCAGCGGGTCGAAGAGTTCTTCGACAACCCTGTGAATGGCCATGGTAACCGCTTCCTCAATCAGCTTCTTCCGTGACCTTACCACGTACTGCACTGCCCCGAATATCGTAGCGATAACGGTGCCGACGGCTGATAGGAAGTAGATATTTGCGTGCACGGCGAATCCAGGGATAGTCGGGGCAGGTTAACTATAGTCTACCTGCCCCGACTGTTAAACGTTTCCCGTCAGGTACTCATACAGGTCACTCGCATACTGCGGATTTTGCCGAAGGTAATGAGCGGCTCTGTCGAATCCCTGCACGCGGGTATGGTTCAGGTAATACCATGATCCCCGGAAATTAATAACTTCTGCTTCAACCGCTGTGTGCAGCAAGTCGGTCGCCCAGTCTATCCCGGTTCCCGGCTTGATATCGAAGTCTGCGTACTTGTCAGTACCTGCAACACGGGCGGTTACCCGCTTTGTTCCGTCCTGGTGCTCTGACTGTATTTTAAGGCTGACTCGTTGCTGAGCCTTTTCGCTGATGCCCGTTCCCCTGATGGGGGGATGCTGGTTAGCCCGGGGCATCGACAAGAACATCACGCTGCCACCGTATTCGGTGCACAATGTCTTGACGATGGCGAGTTCGAACTTGTACTCCCGGTGAGTATCGGGGACGTATGACGGGTCTCCGTCGATCTCACGCTGCCGTACGAGACCATTGGCGGTGTCAACGACGATCAGCGCAGCCCCCTCACACAAGGCTGCGTTGATCACCGTGAATGCCTCTTCAGCGCTTTCAGGACGAGCGAGGACGACGTTTTGACACCGAGTTGGAACTTCGGTACCCAGAGGTATCCACAAGGCTGCGTCGTCGCTCTCCAGCGCGTGAACGGCGTGCTCTGCCAGAGTCGTCTTCCCTGATCCTGTCTTCCCCTGAATGTCGATTATGCAGCCGCGCCGCCATCCGCGTCCAAGGGCGAGGTCGAGGCTCACGCTGCCTGTTCTCATCGGGTTTCTCGGCTGGTCCATCTTTAACCTCCCCTCGAACGATAACGGGCTCGAATATGCCCCTTGCAGGCGGGATGTCAATATCAGGTGACAGATTCTTCCTGAACTCGACATACTCAGGCATAGTCATGGCGGCGATGTCTTTCGCAGTCACGCAGCCATCGACTACCTGGTAGTTCACCGACCTGGCTTCTGAGTGCCCGGCATGCGAACGAATGTGCCCCCGCGCTCCTTCGACAGGTGCCAGAAGCCGAACTCGATCAGCCCGGCATTGTAAAGGGCGTCGAGCAGATCGACGTACTTATCCCACGTGATATGCCTGTTGAGGTACAAGTGATAGTGCCCCGGTGTAGTTGACGGCTCAAGATGAGCCTCGTAGTCGAGGTCGATGCAAGGTAGATGCCAGTCGTTGCCGAACGGGTCATCATTGTCCCTGACATTCGAGCTAACGAGGTTAGCGTCAGCGTCGTCTTCTACTTCTACCCGGTTGATGTCACGGTAGACATCTTGTGCTGCCGGATCGTTGACGGTCGGTGAGAACCACCGCTTCCTGTCTCCGAGGAAGTTAAGCATGAGCCGCCTCCACGAAATTGTTGTCACTGTCGTACCAAACACGCATGCGAGGCGAAGGACGCCTCTCACCTTCATGCAGGACGGGACGCCACGTCACCCGAAATCTCCCCGGCTCCGTCGCGGACACGCTCCCGAAGATTTCGGGATGGACCTTGAGCCTTACCATCGTTCCTTGCTTCATTCTTCCTCCTGTGGATGTAGTTCCTGCCCGATCTCGATAACCTTGCCCCTGATAGTGTCAACGCCATCCGACATAGACACTTCCTTGGTGAAAAAGCTGCTCATTACCCGCTCTGATCCGGATGCAACTTCGATAATCATGTAGGGCATGAATCCTCCTTAAACGAGAAAAGCCCCGTACCGTTGGGCACAGGGCTAATCTATCGTACTAACGTTGTTGTGTCAAGAGCTAGAAGGTTCCGGTTGCGGTGATCAGGAGAGCCTGCGGACTGACGTAGAACTGAAGCACGGATGATGCCTCTACGACGTTGGCAGCGGCAGGAGTCAGAAGGATCTGAACCTGACCGACATCGGTCTTAGGTGCTGAAGTAGCACCTGTCTGCTGAACGAAAACTGGTGCCCAGTAGTTGTCAACCTGAGTAGTACCTGTGAACTTGGTGATGACGGGCAGCCACTTGGTGGCGTTATCCGAAGATGCAACCGCGTTGCCCTCAGCCTGCGGGTTGAAGATGCGCTGGGTTGAGTTAGGGTCGATGATCGCTGCGATCATCGTCGTGCCGAGAGTAACGGCACCAGTGTTGAGAGCGCCTGCGCCAGTCACGACCGGAACCACGGCGAAGGTAAGTCCTGCGAAGTTAGCCATAGTGACTAGCCTTTCGAGAAAGAAATGATAGATCTATCTTCAGCTAGTCTAGCGCTTCCCGTGCCTACCTTTGTAATGACCCGATTGTAGCTCTTCAATGAAGAAAGGCTTTGTAGGTGTACTGAAATTTGAAGGCACATCTTGAATTGCCCGCTCATACCTGACGACCTCAAGAGGTCGTCGTTCCTCTATGTACATGTTCATTTGCCCCGTGTCAGCGAAGTAAGGTCTAATGGCCTTACGGAACTCTTCTTCGGGCAGACCGAGGACACGAAGCCACTCGATCATTTCTTCTTCAGTAGGTTCCATATAACGACCGTATCACGCTGAGGCATGAGAGTCAACGGATGCTCTTGCTCGTCTTCCATACGGCGAAGGCAACTGCCCCGATGAACAGAAGGACGACGACCCATGCGAGCAGGTCAGACTCCCAAACGGGCAGTATGCCCGGACCAGGGTGGTAGCAGTAAGGATCGTTGGGTCGCCCGGTAGTGCCGTGGCACCGACCTATGGCTTCAGGTATGTTCATGACTGGAGTCTACACAGTCGAAGGCTGACCGTCAAGGATTCGAACCTCGATAGCGGGGACCAAAACCCCGCGTCCTGCCGTTGAACGAACGGTCAATGAAGGATCACAGGTCGCAGCTCGCGCGTTCCATTCTCCGGAGAATCCGGTGATCCAGCTTCGGGACAGAGATTCGAACTCCAATTGCAAGGTTCAGAGCCTTGAGTCCTGCCGTTGAACGATCCCGAAATGAAGAGCAGCAGCTAACCGTGGTGTCGGGCAATTCACTGCTCAGTGCCCCCACAAGGATTCGAACCCTGGTACGCGGGGTAAAAGCCCGCTGTCCTACCGCTGAACGATAGAGGCATGGCGCGTCCGTATTTTCACAACCCCCCGGCGCTTATCTACTGAGTCGCGCCCGGACCTCGTTGGGGGAGTTTCCGGTAGACCGGCTGGGAATTGAACCCAGATAGCTTGCTTATAAGACAAGATTCGTCAAACCGTCCGAATCCCGGTCAGTACACCGCCACGGTACCGACCCGTGTTCCCCAGATTAAGAGTCTGGTGCATCACCTTAATGCTTGCAGCGCTTGTGCCCCGATTTTTACCGACTTAACGGAGTGCCCCTCGGGACAAGGGGAGCGTAGTCCTGCCCGGAATCGAACCGAGATCCTGCCCTTAGGAAGGGCTAGTACTGTCCTTTGTACTACAAGACCATTGGTAGCCGCGCACGTGCCTACTCGTGCTGTCCCTCAGACTTATCACGCTGATCAGGCGCGCATCCTTATGAGGTCGGCATCTCGCCATGCTAGCCAAGCTTCTGCCGCGACCGTAGTCCCTGAAGGAATCGAACCCTCATGAGTAGCTTAGAAGGCTACTGTCCTGTCCGTTGAACGAAGGGACCATGATTAGTTTAACCTATCAAAATATCATTTGTCAAGATCCTCACCAGGGAATCGAACCCTGGACCTCTTCCGTACCAAGGAAGTGTTCTGCCACTGAACTAGCAAGGAATAGCGCCCGGCATCGGGCTGGTTACCGTCGCTAACATCCGGGCGTACTGGAAACGGAAGCGTCCTTCCTCGCGCCGACAACTTGGTTAAGAGCCAAGATCGTACGCTTCATCCAGATCCCCGCCGAGGAGTCGAACCCCGATCACGTCATTACGAAAGACGTATTCTGCCATTGAACCAGCAGGGCATGTACTGTGAACTCTCAGAGCGACCAGCGAATTCCTGGGGCTACCCGTTTTCCGGACGCGAAGTCAAGCGGCACCTCTGACGGGAATATTGCCATTCACAGTAACGAGCCGCTTCTCGGACTTGAACCGAGTACCTCCTGTTTACAAGACAGGTGCTCTAGCCGGGTGAGCTAAAGCGGCATCAGGGGCAAGGAGAAGGATTTGACACCTTCACTTTTCTCTCCGCGAGCTGGTCTCTGCCCGACATCCCAGACCGGAACCAGGATGACTGTTTAACCTACCCTTGCGTACCCAGTGAAGGTAATGCTCCCTCGTCGTCGGTTTGTAAAACCGCTACTCTTCTTTTGAGCTAACCGGGCATAGGCTGACAATTTAACGACACGTCAGCAAGTCGGGCGTAAGTGGAGTCGCCACCCGTGGATCGTACGAGAGTCGAACTCGTCATGCGCGCTAGGTCACCGGACCTTTCACGACCCATGTTGGTGGGTGTGGGTGCCCGCACAGGGCGGACCTCTTTATCCTCCGTCCGCCTCTGCTTCCCTCACCTTAGTTCCGGACTTCGGATGAGTTCTTTCCAGGCTCGCTCGGGCTTATACGGGACTAGTACTACCCGCACATCCGGAGGAAGATATGGGATTCGAACCCATGAGACCGTAGCCTACTGGTTTAGCAAACCAGCGCAATAAGCCGCTATGCGAATCTTCCATTAAGCACCCGGACCAGATGTCTCCGTCCAGGCAACACCACACGAATCACACTTCCAGCTTACCGTCGTCCACTTGTTGCCGTGACGGTCTTGACCAGAAGATGTGCTCGTGATTCTCGGGGACTCATGATTGTCAACTCTGCAAGCCATGATTCTCCTTGAGTAGAGCGTATGGGAATCGAACCCATCGAAACTTGCTTATCAGGCAAGCCTCTTCAACCAGCCGAGCCACGCTCAGAGGAAGGTAGAGGTGTCGAGCCCCACGGGTTTCCCCGCCTCACGCTTTCAAGGCGTGCTGGTCCGCCGGGACCGTACCTTCCAGGGTGACTGTTGTACGACCATCGTAGCATTTAGACTCAAGAATTACAACTTTCTTGAGAGGAACTATATAGATCGCCAGCAGGTCAGACTTACTTGCGTCAAACTTTTTGATCTGTGTCGCAGTCGTGCTGCCACTACACTATCCGGCTCAATTGAGCCAGCCGGGATTCGAACCCTGCCTTGTCGTCGCGTAGCTCCACTCGGATTTGAACCGAGACGCCCGGAGGCACTAGTTCCTAAGACTAGCGTGTCTGCCGTTCCACCATGAAGCCGTGGAGCCATAGGGAATCGAACCCTAATCCGCTGCTTGCAAAACAGCAGTCCTACCGTTGAACGATAGCCCCATGTAAGGCTTTTTCACCAGTAGCCCACACTGACAGCCGTACGTTGCTGCGTGGAGTCACCGAGTGCTACCCCCGGCTAGAACGCCCTGCCAGAGCATCCTGGTCGTTGGACCCAACCCCATTGGCAAGCTTATTAAGGGAAGCCTACGAGAAACCTTGCAGTGCTAGAGATACGTTCCATACTCTAGCTTCCGTTTTATCCGTCGAGAGTGAACGCTGTCACCGGCTTGGGAACGCTTCTGCACAGCGCCCCTGTCCGGTCGCGAACCGGATCGTTTTCAAGTCTACCCTATTGCCAGCTTCGACACCGTGTCACTAGCTAGCTGCATGATTCCTGTATGGGTTGCCACTTGGGCGCTCACTCCACGGCGCAGGTGGTCATGCGACATTGCCTAGGATGAATAAAGTAGACCCGTAGTCCCACAGGGAGTCGAACCCTGTTCGTCGGGGTGAAAACCCGACATCCTAACCCATAGACGATGGGACCATATCCACTGGTTTTATTTCCACTGAAGCGAACCAGATCGACAAAACGCTTACACGGGGCTATAGCGAGCAACCGATGGGATTTGAACCCACCCTAAGACATTGGCAATGTCTCGTGCTATCCGCTAACACTACGGTCACATACCATCGGATGCCCGGCTTACGCAGGCTGTACGTACCCAAACGTAGATCCTCCGGAGCGCGCCGTACGGGATTCGAACCCGTGATATCACCTTGACGGGGTGACGTGTTCCCGCTACACTAACGATGCATGTTGCCATCCTAGCCGGGATGGCTCGGTTTGTCAAGCTTAACGACCTCTGTACCAGAAGCCGCCGCCGCCAAGTAGCAGAACAATCAGGACGACAACAATAATGATGAGTAGCATGTCTCTCCTTTCGTCTGTACCATCCTAGCGTAGTCCCACGGAGACTCGAACTCCGGTCACCAGGTTGAGAACCTGGCATCCTCACCGCTAGACGATGGGACCATGCTACTGATACATGAACACTTGGCTCGACCCGGAAATAATCCGGCGCTGTGCTCGTGAGCGCTTCGGGATCTGGTTCCCTCATTACTCATCATCTGGCGTATGTACCAGCAGTGGCTCCCGGTGGTAACGATCCACCCTCTCAGGTTCTTCAGACGAGCGCTAATCCGTCTCAGCTAGAGAGCCATGTGTTCTTCTGTTATGTGTTCTTGTTCTGTGACAGTTAGAACATACTAGTTCACATTTGTCAATCTCACTTTGAAGTCGCTCGCGACCCCATCCGTGCTGTACTGCTTGCGAAACGTTCAATACTTTTCCGTCAAGATGATCGAAGTCCATCACCCAGTAAGGATACCTAAGTCCGCAATCCACACACGGTTCTGACTCTTTGAGTTCCTGAATCCAGAGCCTCATGTTATCGAGTCGTTCACGTTTCTGCCTGCGAAGAATTGGCATCCGTTCTTCTCTGTGGTCTTGATGCCACTGCTTCTGATACTCTTTTGAAGCCATCGTTGAAGTCTATCACAAAGGCTTCAACCGGGTGCTCTACCAACTGAGCTAACCGACCATAACCCGGTGTTGAGCACCCCAGCTACCGGGCATTACTGGGAGAGTTGTCGCAGGACTTTTGAGAGGTGTCCCACAGCCGTCCCCGGCTGATCTTAATGTACCGTAGCGCCCCTTCAGCCGAGAGGCTACATTCGGGGATAGTTTAGCGTCTATACCCAGGACGACGAGCCCCTCGCGGATTCCGCCACCGCGACTCATGCTTGGAAGGCACGCATGTTGCTTCTACACCAGAAGGGCAAGTTAGATGCTCTTTTGCGACTAGCACCTGAAGCCCGATAAGTGGTTAGAGACGCCTTATCGCGCGTCTTAGGCTTTTAACGACATCCTACAGGTCGCCTACCGTAACTCGTCAGGACCAGGGTAAGTTTTGAGACATTCCAGGTCTCGTTGCGCAGACGGGAGTTGCACCCGCAACGGATGGATTATGAGCCCACCATGATACTGTTTCACTACCGCGCAAAGCCATCGTATCAAACTTCGTGCCCGCTTGTCAAGTTCAAGCGTGACACTGTGTCAAAATCTTTGTAGATGACCCAGTATAGGTCGTCCAGGTACTCTTCATATGCCTTCGTATCGCCGGGCAAGAACACATCTTCGTAGCTCGACCTCGGTGGCATGTACCACACATCTGGCATGTTTCCTCCAAGTCACCCGTCCACAACGCCCGGATCTCTTGTCCACCTTAACTTACAGGGTGTGCGGAGTCAAACCGCGAGTCATGGAGTTGAACCATGAGTGGACCGGCTTACGTGTGCCTACGAGGATTCGAACCTCGAACCGCCGGTTCTCAGCCGGACTCGCTCTGCCGTTGGCGTACAGACACATAACGCCCCCACGTTCCTACCTGGAGGGATTCGAACCCCCGTGGGGACTGGGAAGCCTGCGCAGACTTCCTTGTCTAGGTGGCTGGATTCGAACCAGCGTTCTCCTCCGTCCGAGGGAGGCAGATTAACCAAGCTTTCCCACACCTAGTCGTTACTCTTCTTGCGAAAACTTTGTTATATCTTCATCTGTCGAAGCATTGGCTGCCGCCATTGCGCCGTTATCTGTTGCCCAGTTGGCATAATTACTCGCGACCATGACGTAAGCAACACCAACAGTGAGCCAAACATGAGGCTCGAATACAGCTAGTGCCAGCAAGGGCAACGTGACGATCAGCCACACTCTTGCCATGAACTTGTGGATCTTGTACTGGAGAACGGGATCACCTTCGACCCGCTCGCCAAGCATCTTCAGATTCATGATATTCCTTCGATCGTCGGGCTACAAGGACTCGAACCTTGCCTATCTGCTCCCAAAGCAGATGCGCTACCCCATACACGATAGCCCGTGTAGCCCGATTTGTTTTGCTTGTCTCGGAAATCACAACAAGAGTACAGGGCGATAGCTCTAACCGCTGAGACTTACACGGGCACTTAGACCCGTGACCGGATTTGAACCGGCGACCACCGCCGTAAGCTATCCGACATAAGCGCTCATGTCAAGTTGCCACCTTAGTCGAGTAAGAATCCCGACCAACACGTACACCCAAAGGGAGTCGAACCCCTATTACTAGGTTCGTAGCCTAGTGCCCTGATCCATTAGACGATGGGTGCATATGATCAGCATAACAGCGTTCGGACGCGCGTCCCCTACTAACTGTCAGGCACTCACGGGTTAGAGCGCTGATCTGCCTAGGTCTAGCCTGCCCGTTTATCGCTTAGCGCTAGACCTTGCTCCGACGCATGGATTCGAACCATGATAGCCAGGTTAACAGCCTGGCGTCCTGCCTGGTTAAACGACATCGGAATGTAGGGACTGTCTCGCCGTCCCACGCGCTCGATTCTTTGCTTCCGTTCCTAGGGTCGGATCACGTCTTCGAGTCAGCACGCCCAGTAGGATTCGAACCCACGCCAACGGTTTTGGAGACCGCCGTGCTACCGCTAACACCATGTGCGTATAGTGCCCGATATTCCCGCGTCGAGCCAGCGACGGTCGTGCTATTCATCTGTATAGGATTACAGTACCACACCCAGGATTACATGTCAAATCAGCGGCGAGTCGATGCCTCCGACTCTCCAGCCCCTCTCGGGCATCGCGTCTTCAGTCTCGCTAACCCACAAGACTTCCCACGTTGTACCAGGATCGTCCTTGAGTGTTACCGTGTTGCCCGGTCTGACTTCCTTGTCGACCCAGGCGGTAGTCTCGGTAGTACCCGATTTTAGCTTGACTTGTCTCATACCCGGATACTACCAGAGACTACTTAACAGGGCAAGCCCCACTGGAACATTCCTCACTCGTTGAGTCCTCGACTAGCTTCGCAGCCGCCGCCTCGTAATCCTCACGTGTAATCCTATTGTACGGTGCTTGTTCCCTGCTTGCATCCACCATGATAGTCGTTCCCTTCAGCCTTGGCAAGTACTTCGCCAAAATTTCCTGAAGCTGCGGGGAAGAATATTGCCCATCAGCGATATTGGCAGTGTACGATACCGCGTTGTCAGCCCAGTACTCCTGGTACATCGCCTGGAAGGCGAGCATGTCTTCGAGGCTGATCTCGTCAGCCGCTTCGACAACAGACTCATCGAAGTCAAGGTCGTAACGCTCCACGAGGTCTCGAACCTGGCTGACGAGGATGTCTTCCGTTGGGAAGACGACGACAGCCGTCATGCCCGATGGATCGTAAACGTCGTCTTCGACGGTGAAGCCCTGCGACATGTAATCCATGACCTGCTCGAACTCCCGCTCATCCCTCTTCGAGAAGCGGATGCGGCGCTCGTACCACTTGGCGTAAACCGGGTGGATGCCCTCTGTAGTGCCCGGCATCTTGGCGATCGTCCCCGTAGGCGCGACCGACGTGACCTTCACGGGCTCTGGAATCCTCAACTCGAAAGCATACCTTCTCGCCTCTTCACGCACAACCCCGCGCAGGTAACGAAGTTGCCCCGCGAGGTTCGCCACGCCGTTGCCCGCCTTCGAATGAGCGGCATCGGAGTACTTGATTCCCTGCTTGGCTAGGAAGGCTTGGACACCGAAGTGCCCGAGACCTATGCGGCGGTTCTTATCCTGAATCGCCCGCTGTCGCGAATCATTAATGTCAGCGAATGTCGATCTGATGAGGAACCTCGTCATCAACTCGTGAGCCTCTTTGAGGGCACCATAGTTGACACCGCCATAGTTGTCATAGTCGATGAACGCATCGAGGTTAACATGCCCGAGGTTGCAGGCTTCCCATGCTTCCAAAGCGATTTCACCACAAGGGTTCGTCGCGACAATAGTGCCCGTCTCACCGACCTTCGCCAGATCCGAATTCCAGTACCCAGGCTCTCCGTTTGACAGTACGGCATCACATACAGCGCCGTGAACGATCTCTGCTCTGTAATCCTGGCACATCATCGGGTCCTTGTCAAGGGCAAGCTGCTGAAGGAACTCGTCATCGATCTCGACGCTGATGTTGGTTGACCAGTGACTCGAACCGTCCTGCTTCGCCTTGATGAAGTCCATGATGTACGGGTCTTTCCAGTGACAGACCGACATCCTGGCTGACCTTCGCTTGCCACCGGCTACAGCGCCGACAGCGATGTGATGGTCGATCTCCATCAGGTCAACAGGAGAGAAGTACCCTTGCTTGTGTGCCCGGTTGAGAACGTCACCTATGTTCTTGAGCATCATGGCGAGAGGCAGCGGTCCAGCGGCGGTACCACCTGAAGACACCAGCTGTGAACCTTCAGGTCGGATGTATGACACGTCGAACTCGATGACAGCGGGGACATCAGAGTAATCCTGCATCGATATGTCGATGAGGTACTCAAGCGCCCTCGACCATCCTTCCCTCGTGTCGTCAACCCAGAAACCGTTGCCGTAATGACGCCCGTCATCAGTGAGAACGGGCTCAAGCTTGCCGAAGTCTTCATGAGCCTGGTTGCAGTTGACGCGGACGTTGACCGATGTCTTCGGTGCTCCGAAGTGCTTGACGAGCCGGGTGCTGTAATTCGCTCCTACGCCACCTCCTTCGACCAGTCGCATGAAGATAAACGCGAAGTGATCGCTGAACTTTTCTCCCCATCCCGACACATGGCAGTTGAACAAATACTGCCTGCCGGGTACGCCCGTCGCCCACAACTGCCTGCCAGCCGGAACAATGGCGAAGCGGTCCATGTAATGCGTCAGCTTGGCAAACTCAACATTGACTTCGGTGGACCACGTGGAAGGGTCGCCATATACGAGGGCGAGGTTGCCGGTGACCACGCGGTCTACCGTCTCGAACCAGTTCTCGAAAGTACCGTCATCCTTCGTACGGCTGTACGTCCTGTTGTAGACCGCTTCTCCGGTCGGTCCCCACTTTACTTTTGAGGTTGCCAAAATGAACTCCTGAATGATAGGTAGAAAAGAGCCCGGCTTGACCGGGCTCTGATTAGAACAACTTCTTGAGCCAGTTGGTCAGCCAGCATGTCTTCGCCGCTGGCTGCTGGGGAACTGGCTGCCCCGTGATCTGGTCAAACTCTGCGATCATCTGCTGTAGGTCGAGACCAAGCGGGTTGAGCCCGTTCTGCTCGATCCAGTCATCCGTGATGATCACCCATGCTTCGTCACCATATGCGAGCCAGAAGGCTTCATCCATTGGCTGGAGGCGACCCCACGTCACCGGGTACATGTAATCCTGGTCCCACTTTTGCAAGTCGATCGCATGCCCGCCGATAATCGGGCTGCCAGGGACAAATGTCCACGGCTGCCCTGCGCCGAACTGATCTTCAGCCGACTGAGGCACCTGAAAGCCTAGGTACACCGTGCCGAACATGTCAAGGGCTTGCTTCATCTCGCTGAGGTTCTTGTGGTCAACCTGGGCGAACATGCGGAACTTGTGACCACCGATGCCGTTCTTCTGAACCTCTGCCAGGACGTCCTGCTCGACAGCTCCGTTGTCGTTCTGACCAGTCGCCGGGTTGTACCCGCTGACGCGGATGTAAAGATTGAGGATATCTGAATCGGGCAGGGTCAGCGTAGTGCCCCGTGAGTACGTTGTCCAAGCCTCCGTCGAGTGCCCCAGAGCGGCGCACGTGCAGTCACCCAACCTGTCGTTGAGGTACATTGGCCATCCGGATACCCGTGTGGCGTAGTCAACGACGGATGGCGGCTGCACAGGGTCAAGGTGGTCACCCAGTTTGACTCGCGGGTGCGTTTCCTCCGAATGCGGGTCAAGCTTGCCATACTTAAAAGTGTCAAAAGCCATGTCATCTCCTGAAGTTAATAAAAGGATACCGATCAGCGCAGGATTACACTCGCGGGGAGTAGCTATGCCCGGTCATCGGCTGGAACAGCCTGTTCGAGGTCCATCGCGAAGCTCAGAAGAGCGGCAACGCCGTCGTAGAAGATCGAATCGGCGTCATGATCGTCGGCATCGAGCTTTTCAGCCTTGTCGATCAGCGCGATGAAGACATTGTGAGTCGTAAAACGCTCAATCTGAGCGAATCCGGATGTCAGGGCGGCTTGAAGAGCCTGTTCGTGGGTCATCCCGTGGTCAATTTCAAGCTGGTAAACCTGATGAGCGGCTTTTACAGCCGGGTTGACCGGGTTAAGCGGCATCATTGCGCTCCTCGGGCAGCAGTCCAGCCCATATGGACGTCTCTGACGGGTGCCTGGTGATGTAATCGAGGCATGCAGCCTGAACGGGGCATGACATGCAGATCATGCGGGCATAAGAAATGGCGTTACGACGGGGTATGCGCCGCCCGTCGATCATGACGGAACCGGTCATCGTCGTAACGCCGTCCCTCGTGCTCGTATCGAAGTATTTCGGGTCGTGTGAAACGCAAGCACCACGTGACATGAACGACGTTTCGTCGAACATAAGGTCGGGCATGAAGTCAGTCACCGGGCGTCCTCACCTGGACGACGATCCGGATTACCATTTCATCATCATCACCGATGTCAGTCACGAGATCATCCAGCCGTTCATACGTGAACTCGTTCCGCATGTGACTGATCGCGGTATTGAGCATGTCAACGGGCAGCCCGGCGAACGACTTGACGAGTATGCCGGGAATGACGTACTCAGCTTGCAGTTTCTTATCCATGAAAGTCCGCCCCGATGATCACCTGGACGATCAGGCTGTCACCGGGACCGATCCCAGTGAGCAAGTCGTCAACCAGGTCAAACGGCAGGTTTTCGGCAGCCGCAGCGAGCACCGAGGTGGTGAAGGCTTCGGCATCTCCTGACTCGTACCGGAGTGCCCCGCCAGGGATCGTTATCTTTACCTCGTATTCAATGTCCATGCGACGAGCATATACCCGGCACGGACTCGTGTCAAGGGGTAAGATCAGTCTTCGCTGAGGTAGAACTTGGCGAGGTCGATCTCTGCCTTCAGCCGCTCGGCGTTGTCGGCGTATGACCGGCTGGTGAGGAAGTCACGGGCAGCGGCGAGGGCAGCCTGGCGTAGCTGGAACTTGACTTCGGCTGGTACTAGCTGGGGAGGCAGCGGAGACTGCGGAGGCGCAGGAGCGTAGCTGTCAGGAGCGGGGACACGGGGAGCGTACTCGGGCTGAGGCGCGCTGACACGGGCAGGAGCCGTTGAGGCATAACGTGGTCCGGATGGAGTCGGGTAGCCCTGAGGGGCACTGACACGGGCGGCTGGAGGCACGTGGGCATAATTCTGATCCGGTACGCCCGCGCGGGCGTCTGTGGCGTAATTAGTAGTCACTTGGTCCTCCTGATGTCTCTTGAAGATAGTCATGTTCTGATCCTACATGAGTAAGTAAGGTAAGTAAAGAGGTAAGTAAAAAATCAAAAGCTTTAAGTCAAATTTAAAGTCCCCCTCCTGCCTCCCCCACTGGGATGTCTACGACTGTACGTGCCCGGCTAGCCCGTGTCAAGCAGAACGGCAAAGAAGAAAATTTCCTGCCGGGGGTTGACACGACGATCCGGGCAAGGTAGTCTACGGGTATGAGCAAGTGGAACGGACGGGTACACGGGCGAGACCGGCGGCAGCTAGAACGACAGCTAGATGCAGCCGGTCTGGGCGAAGACGCCGTGTTCAGCATATTGTGGCTGGCGACGGAGTTCGGACGGGTAACGGTTGACACGTACGACAAGACAGAGTACGGTGACAGGGTGTCACTGACGGTGGGCGTAAGGACAGCAGCAGAGACGAAGGACATCGTGGAATTCAGCATCGAGACGAAGGAGCACCCTTACGGGTGAAATATGGAAGTACCAGGATGGCGACGTGTGCCCAGGCGTGGAGGTAACGTTGCGACAGGGTACGTCATATGAAGCAATGACAACGGCTGAGTCACCCTTTCTGATAGAACTCCTCCTGCAAGGAGACGGGCTAGATCCGGAAGCCGCTTATGAGGCAGTAAAGGAAGCCTTGAGCGAGGGATCGACGGTACTGCCCGTTTACCGGGGAAACTACTCGGGCAACATACTTGACATAACGGAGAACAGGGGACAAGGCAGGATCATCGACTGGCTATTCCGCATATACCCGGAAACACAAAAAGCCCGGTCCGTCTAATGCCACTGTTCAGGTTCTAGTTGAAATACGGGAAAAATGAAAATGCCACTGTCTAGGAAAGACAATGGCAGTCTACGCGAAAAATGAGGTCCGGGCTCCTCTGAATCGAAGTTCGTTAATGATGGGGGGTCTTTACCTTCCCTTATCTTTCATCCTGCAATATCAATCTACCCGGCGGGGGCTAGCGTGTCAACCCCCGCCGGGTACTAGTTAGATCGCTTCCCAGCCTGCCCGCTTGACCTGCCCGATGGCGGCGTCCCTGATCTCTTCGCTGATCTTGTGGGGCTGGAATGCCCGGTCACGCGTCAGGTAGCCGATCGGCTTGACTTCGCCTTGACCGATCCTCATGCGTGCGACCCATACCGTCTGCCCCTTGACAGTCTGCGGCTGGACGGTGATTACCGCGTCATGACGGGCGCCCGGCTTACGAACCGTGATCATGTAGTGGTTAGCCGTATGCGGGACCTTGACCCATCCCGTCACGCCGTTCCGGCTGCCCGCCGTGGTCGTGCCCTGGCGAAGCGCACCATCACGCTTCTCAGCTACCGTCGCATCGGGCATTGTGACGCCGACGCGGGTGACCGTGACAGGTCCGGCTAGCTGGTGAAACTTCCGCTGCTGGTCAGACCCGGTCACCCTAGCCGTGACGCTGACTCGCGGTGCCGGGCGACCGTTGATCGTTGCGTGGAACCCCATGATAACCCCTCCAGGTCGTTGTGCTTAGCTACAGCATATGCGGTGCCGGGCAGGTTGTCAACTCCCTAGTTCTTAGCTAGGCAAGACCCGCTATGCGAGGTAGAGGAGATGGACCCTCCTTGCCCTGCACCGCCTTACACTTACAGCTTATGACACTGCCTGCGGCTTGTCAAGCTCTTGACTTTGCGTTTAGTGCCTGACCAGGCAAGACTTCCCGCTATATGGAAGTTGCTAGTCTACCTGGCACACGTTCTCTTGAGGGATAAGTTGCTAGCCTGACTACCAGGGGAAACTCATGAGGCATAAGTTGCTAGGCTAGCTCGAATAGCCAACCGCGAGCGCTACGGTCAAGCTTGCTCTTGATTCCGTACTGAGTCATTTCCTCACGCAGGACACCCGCTACGTGCGCTGGAATATCAAACTCATTTCGAACATCCGCAGACCGGCACGTTCCGTCATTGCCAATGTGCGCCTTTATCCACTCAGCTATTTCTACGGGCTCATACATGCCCGGATTTACCGGAGCTGTCATCTTGCTCTCGTAAGCCATCTTACGTGTATCTGCCAGCTTTGGCAAGCCCATCTTTGCCCGGATTTGGTCAGCGGGAGGATTGGCCTTGAATGACTCCGCGTCTGCCAGGTGACTAGCTGACTTGCCCCGGTCAACCGACGCTAGTTTTTGGTTGCATGAATTGCATACCCATGCACGGATGCACATGATGCAATATTCTTTTCCCCCGTGATGCGGGCACACGTTGTGCTCATGATCCATGTTCGATGTCTGCCAGGTGAACAATACCTGGCAGACTCCGCACTTGCCATCTTGGATTAGCCACATCTGGTCTCTGTACGTGTTATCGAGCATGTCTACAAGCTACCCGGTATTTGGTAGCCTGTCAAGCCCGTCTAGTCCTTAGGAACCAGGATGATCGTTCCGCCCGGACCCGCGACGGAACGCCACGTGATCGGGCTCTTCTCCATCTTTCGGGCAAAGGCGCTCATATCCGACTTCTGGGTAATTACGACTACCTCTGGCATGACTAGCCTTTCTAGGCTCGTTCCTGCTTACGTTGTAAGTCTATGCGATGCCCGGCTACTTGTCAACGGAGGCTGTAAAGCTCTGGCAGCCCGCATATTTCAGCCAGCTTGCACGCTGTCGCCATGATATCGCCCGATACGTACCCCGTATCCTGCCCGTACGTCACGTACTCCCACAAGCCCGGCATTACCCGAACGGCGTAAGCCATCACGTTCTTACCGTGCCTGATTTCCATCACGCCATTGATCATTCTTGCGTACGCCCGGACGGGCGTCAGGTCGATACCCAGCTCTTTGGCTGCTTCTTCAAGCCCGGTGTCTTTCATGCCCTCACTCTACGCGTTGCCCTCTTACTTGTCAACTACCAGTCAATCGTATCCGCCACGCCTAGAAACGTGTACCGACCGTCTGTGTACTCGCATTCAAGTGTCATCCCTCGTACCGCATCATGCACGCATGCATGCCCGTGCATCTTCGCGTGACTAATCACCTGAATTGCTTTCAACGGGCTTGACAAGTAAGCCCGCGCCTCCGTGTAAGCCGCGCCGTCCCTCTGCTCTTGCTCTTTGTCTTCCGTTCCTTTGCTCATGCTTACAATTTATCCCGTCCTGACCATGGTGTCAATGGCGTTGGCTATCGCTTTTACGCCATCCCTCACCGCCGCCGGATAACTAGTCAACGGCATCTCTTCCGATGCCCCGGTCATGCCCGTTCCCGATAGTTGCCATCGCCATCCTGTAGGCATGTACCCGGTAGCTGCCGGTGTGCCCGTGATCCATACTTCGCCTACCGGGCGAAGGTTGCGAATCGTCGGGTCGTTATATTCTTCCGCATCGAAGACATGATAACCAGGAAGCCCCGTCACGTCGTTGTCATACCAGTGCTGCGCTATGTAAGGCATTTCATCCTCCTTGATAGCCTCTAATTTGTGCCCGGCACCCATATCTGTAGTCGCAGGTCCGTTACCGAATCCCTTGACTGTGCCGGGCACTCTTACAAGCTACCATTGCCTCTTTCGGATGTCAAGCTTTGCCGCCCGTCGCTTAACCCGGCTACCGGCACGCTTGACGTATCTCTTGCCCCTCGGACCCCATTCATGCAAGTCTTCCGACAAGATCGTTGTGTTCCTCGGTACGAACGTCATCACGTTGTGCTGCATGCCATTACCTTCCGGTTAATGCTAACCGTCAAGCTCAATTCCCTCCGACAGCGCGACCATGCGCATCCATGTGTCGTCACGCTGCTGGATCTCAAGCTCACCGCTCATGTCCCCTCCAAGGGATCTCGTAACAACTCCATGCTATGTGGTGCCCGGTCTGTTGTCAAACCGGGCACCGTGCTGCATACGTCAGCCACCGTCTCGTATCGTGAGCTACGCCCGTCTTTTAAGGACTTGCGGGCAGGTCCGTGTTGCTAACTACACCTTACCATCAGTGCATCAGCGTGTAAAGCCTTTTGCCCGCGATCAGCAGATCGAGTGCCTGCATGACATCCGCCTTGCTCCGGTGCGATGCGAACAACCAGGTCGCCTCTCCGTCATCCAGTCCGAGCGCATCCTGGGCGTAATCGGGTGCGAACATCCTCGTTCCGTCCTTGAGTCGGATCATGTCACTGCCGTATTCATACGTGCCCGACTCCGGCAGTGTCAAGATAATCGCCGTACCGGCGACGCAAGACGTCGTGCCGCGCACGTTACGCGTGAGCACGTCACGCAGCTCAGTTCCCGTCGCCACCTTGGCATAGTTGTCGAAGTACTTGCCCGAGATCCAGAAGTGCTGATCCCAGTGCCCCCCCGCGATGACAACCGCCTTGATAGCCGCTGCGAGTACCCGCTTGCCGCGAATTCGCTTCATGTTTCCTCCGTTGCTCATGCCATCACGATATGTCATCCTGCCCGGTAAGTCAAATCAGGTACATCGTGCCGGCGACACCATGCCCTAGCTTGCTGACGATCGTACCGACATGCAGTTGATCGCCATCAGCGGACACGCTTGAAAACGCTTCGAACACGTCATCGACACCGCTGCCATCATCGACAACGACAATCATGACAGGTGAGTCGAATGCATGCTTAGCCACCTGAGAAACGACGTGCTCAGTTGCAGCATGCGCCGCGCCGTCAGTCGTCAGTGCGAGTACACCCGTCACGTCAGCGAGCTTGTCACCCGCTGGTGAGTAGATCTTTACTTCCATGTCTCCACCTTACGCCGATGTGCCCGCTGTGTCAACGCTTGGCGTGCACCAGTGCCGAGAACAAAGCGGAACCCATTCCGCCCCATTCAGTCAGCGCGTGCAACGCATCTTGAGCGGTACCGTGACCGTCGAAGTCATCCGGGAAGCTATGACTCTCGTATTCGTAGCTGCATGAGCAACCACCATCCGATGTCCAGTAGAATACGCCATCCTTGACGTAAACGTCAAATACGCACCATTCGTACCCGGAACCTTCATGCGCCTGCCCGACGTGCTCGTATCCGTCGTGATGGATAAGCCCTATCTGCATGTCTCCACCTTATATCGTTGCCCGGTCAGTCAAGTAAGACTTGATGTAAACAGATGGTGAAACTAGGTGAGTAACCATCTTGAGGCGGGAGACCTAGTAATTTGAACCCGTTGCATCAAGTCTTACTTGACTGACCGGGCAATATCAAACTACATATTGCCCGGTCAGATGTCAATTAACGGGCGACGGGATAATCGCCACCCTTCTTATGCGGCTCGCACCCGTACTTGCCCGCCTGGTCATTGTCGGTCACGTGCACCAGTTCGCCGTGACCGTCATAAGTGACCTTGATACCGCAGCCTGCACAGCTCATGATTTCTCCTTTGCTTGACGGGACATCATCAAACTACATGATGTCCCGTCAGATGTCAATTAATTCGAGTCGTCACAGTGTTGAGGTAACGACCGGCGTCGGGTGATCGTGGTGAGTGTTCTCCGCACGGTTGGCGTGGGCACCGCACATCAGCCTGCCCGACAGTTCATCGATCCATCGCGCCGTGTTGGAGCACTGGTGACGGTCGATTCGCACCGTCAGACCGGCGATCAGCATCGGGAAGCCCGGACGCGTCTCCGCGAGCCTCGCCTGGCACAAATTGACGGGCGACCCGGCGCCCCTGTAGCGACCAGCGGCGGTGCGCAACGCCTTGAGCTGCGCACCAGTGAGAGCAACGAACTTAACATCGTAGTTCTGCGGCATGTCCCCTCCAAGGGATCGTTGATACCTGTAATCTACTTGCTGTCATCGTGCTTGTCAAATCCTGGTCTTCAGGATCTCTGTTGCCCGTTCGGTTGTCAGCTCATGAAATAGGTGCGGATGATTCACGATGTACTCAAGATCTTGAGTACATATCTCACGTAGTGCCATCCATGATTCAGGTCTGTATGGCATCACAGCCACTCCACCATCTTAGGCTCGGCGTATACCTTTGTCAATAGCTCTTGACCAGGCAGGCGCAGGACATAGCAATCCCAGTAAGAGCCGACGTCAAGGTCGGGGGCGATGTACACGCACACGCCCTCTATGATCTCACCATCATTCTTTGTGATCTTGACTGGTGATTCGTCAATCACGTCGTCACCCCCGGGCGGATGCCGAGTCGGCGATGGCAACGAGAATAATCCCGACGATCGTGAGCACGATCAGTACGGGCAGGAAGATAATAACAAGCCCGATCCTGATCAGGAAGATAATACGGTTCTTCATGCTGACCTCCGTTTGCCTTATGACGATGACTCTAGTTGATGCCCGGTCAAATGTCAACCGGGCACCGCAACAACCATCATCGGGGTTTTAATCCCGCTACATGATAACCACCTGCCTAAGTTTGACGACAGTTATCAAACCATGCTGCCCCGGACGTACCCCCACAGACCAGCCTGCAAGTCACACGGGATCTCACTGACTTCACGCGCGGCGACGATGTAAGCCGTGCCAACCTCACGGTAGGTCGTCTTGTTGATAACGGGGTTGCCGTTATCCATGTCATCCGTAGCCGCACGCCAAGCCCACCTGTCAACGGTGACCCAGCACTCAGCCAGAGGCAAAGCTATGTTGTGGTAGAAGTGCCAAGTCTTGGCACCCGTTGGGAGCACGTCAGACGGGTTCTCACCATCCATGATGCGCTTTGCCTTGCGTAGCGCATCCCCGACATGACCAGAGAATACACCATCACTCGCCAGCTTGGCAAGCTTGATGTTGAGATCCCAAGCCTTTTGGGGTGACAGTGCTGCAAGCACGCCAGCACCCATGTACACGTCGCCGTGCCCGATTTCACGGGCAAGCTTGTGTGCGTTCGGGTACCACTGACGTCCTTCTTCACGGACAGATTCGGGCACTTGCTCCCAAAGTGAAAGCAAATTGTCCACGTAAAGATCCACGTTGCTCATTTGGTGCCTCCTTTGTCTACACCTTATGACGTGGTGCAGAGCATGTCAAGCGTCATAATCGTACTCGCCGCTGTAATATGGCTCGATTGGCAAGTACTCGTCTGGAAACTCGTCGTATGAATCGTCACCTTCGACGGGTTCATCATCGCAGGTTTCTGCGGTTTCGTCAACTACGTCAGAGTATGACGTGTACGGCTGCCAGAGAGACACGTTGCGGGCAATGACTGACACATCGTGCTCCGTCAGCCAGCCAGCTATGCTGTCACTCTGCATGAGTACCCGTGTGGCATAGTCGTAACTTACTACTTCCCACTCGATTTTGTCAAGTCCGACCGTTGACTTGTCATACGCGGCGTAGGCAAGCTCATACAAGCCTTCCTTGTGCCCGTATGTACCAGCACCCCGAATGATGCTGACGGCGTAGCCGTTGGGGAAACCGACGACAAGCTGTGAGTGCACCGGGTGAGAATAGGCATGGATGACGAACCCGCCATCGAGCAGGTCCATTGCTTTGCAGATGTCTACACTATGCATCTTCCGCCTCCTGCACTTGGAACTGGACGAAACGGGCGATGCGTGTTCCGCGTGCCCGCCCCATCACCTTGACGCCACCCATCGTGTAATCACTGTATTCGTTGGCTGCCATGTTGGAAAGTACGATGTCTTTTGCACTCCAGTTGAGCATGTGAAGGAATTCCACGCACTCTGTCAGGTCTAGTTCTCTTGTCGTAACCGTGACGATCCTTGCCATGTCGCCTCCCTTGATGCTCATAACTTACACCGTGCCCGCCATTGTGTCAACAGTGGGCACGGTGTGAACTATGACAGTTCAGGTAGTGCGAGCAGCGCGTCGATGATCTCAATTCTGCCCGCCTTGAGCTGGCGCACGGTCTCTTCCGCCTCAGCCAGCTCACGCTCTTGCCGCTCAAGGTGGTGGTCAAGGTTGTTGCGGGCTGCGACGTTAAGGACGTCGGGATGCTCCGCAACCCAAGAGCTGATAGCTGACTGGACCGCTTGCACGATCTTTGCCCGCCACGTCACGGGAAGCTCACGACCGTACGTCGTTTGGCTTGCCCCCTGGTGATGGTGGTGATCACGCGACGGATTCTCGTCCCAGCCGAAATCGCTGTACATGCTGAGGTGCAGGTACCAGTGCTCGCCGTTCTGGGTCACGACGGTCCCGGCGCCGTCCTTACGCGGGCTGCTGTTGCTACTGACAGCAGCGTGCCCACCATCCGTGAAGCACACGCGCACCGTGCCGTACTTGCCGATCGGAAGGATGACTTCGGGACCGCTGTATGACATTTCGTAATCCATGTTGCCTCCTGGCTTCGATAGCTACAACTTACCCAGCATCGGGCATCATGTCAAGCAACGAAAATGCCCCGTGAGTCTGCGTTGAAGACACGGATACTTTCAAAACCGTCGTATTCATCGATCTCGAATATCGTGCCCTTCGGCAGCCATTCGATCTCAAGATCCTTGACACCACCAAGGTACGGGCTGAAATCGTCGTTGTCAGCAATATCCATCCACATACGGAGATTGTCCACCGTAATGAGATCACGCCTGCTCGCAAGCAGGCAAGCGACGACCTGCGGCTGAAAAGGTGAAAGCCCTTCCGAGCTTGACCACGTGGTGTAGCCGCCACCGTATCCGGGCGAGTAAAGAACGGCAACATTGCCATTCTTGTACACCTTGCCGTTATCGATTTCGTACTCTTCAGTGAGTGCCGGGGCACCGCCCCACCACTTAACAAGATCATGCATCATTACCTCCTTTGGTGCCCCCAATCTACATGACTGAGGACACCATGTCAACTATGAAAGCAGGCTAACGAGATTACCCGCGTCATCACGACGCCACATGCCCGCATGCTCGGGATTCTCTTCCGGCTGTGACAACCTGTCATACATCTCGTCAGCGCGCAACCGGAGTTGCTTAGGCGTTAGCCCGTACAGCTTACGGGCACACACGGGTCCGATCTTGGCATGAACGCTATCCGGATCGGACAACAGCCTGCCACAGTTGCCGCAGATGTCATACGTGAATCCGAATGCGAACATTTCCTCGAATGTCGGCTTAGCCGCCCCTTCGGGGATTTCGCTGATGTACTTAGGATCGTACAGCCACTCGCCCGACGTGTCAAGCTTCTTCGCGTAAGATCGCGCGGTCGTCTGTGATAGCTGCACCTTGTAGATCGTGCCTGTGACGTAATAAATGCCCGGCTCGAACACGCGCTTCTTCGGGGCATCCTTGCGGGGAAGATAGCGGAGGCTATCGATAACCCCGCTCGGGTCTGCATACGTCCTGTCGATCGCCCATGAACGGATATCATCCGTCATTTCCTTCGATTCGAGCATCGACGTAATCCATGAAATCTTCTTGTCACTAGCCATTTCATCCTCCTTGGCTGATGACTACACATTACGTCAGTCAGCCGAGTGTGTCAACTCCCGGTTGAACTGCTGCTTGTTCCTTCTGCGATATCTGCGGCGCAGCCTCCGCTTGCCGCCCTGCCATATGAGCCATCCCATATCATCGTGGGCACAGCATCCGGGGCGACCCTTCAGCATGTCTCCCTTGAGACTAGTCGTGCCGTAACGTCTTGTCAAGTCATCACCTCAAGCGTTGACCTCGACCCTGTGCATCTCGATTGTGTAATCTTCACCGCGAACACGGAAGTAAGCATACTCACCGTTGTCGCCGCTCCTGCCCGTGAATTCAAGCCGGTTGGCAACAACCATCGCCCATTCAGCCGTGTAGACACCGACGATGGCGTCATAATCAACGCCGATCTCGGTAACAATGAATACGAAATTGCCATTCATGTCAACCCCTATGACAGCCCGGAGAGCGCACGGTTAACTTTCTTGACGCTACCCTTGAGGGTAGCTGTCGGGCTTTGCCTGTAATCCTTGCCCATGAATTTGGCGAAGCCGTGATAATTGCCGCTTTCGCCTTGGATAATGACACCAATGATGTTTGCCATCACGTGAGGCATATTAGGTGCCCACATGACCCATCCGCACGGTGTCATCTTCTTGACACCAGGAATGCTACGCATCGAGCATCACGCGCCTGATCTCTACCTGCTGGCTCGTGCCCTTGATGTAGAAATGTGCCGTGTCACCGGATTCATTCAGCCCGGCGAATTCAAGGCTGGTAGCTATGACCTGAGCCCATTGCTCAGTGTAAACACCGTGCAAATACTCGTAGTCGATGCCGTACTCAGTAACAATAAACACGTAATCGCCCGGCATGTCAACCTCCTAGTACCTAAAGATGATGCTAATCAGGTCATCCGCATCCCAGACACGAATATCAATGACAGCCTCACCGGATTCCGTCTGCTCTCTGATAGTGACGTGAACACGATCACCTACCGGAGTGACACGAGTCACAATACATCCCGAATCAATGATGTCAAATTCGGTCAGGTCACGAGCATGAACCAGCCCGTTCTTGTGCCTGCTGACATTTACGATCTGGCTGACTTCTCTCATGATTCCCCCACTTCGAAAGACTCGGAAAGCTTGCCATCGTAGTAAATACGGGCAAGCTTGCCATCATGCATCAGGTGAACTTCTGTTCCGCTGTACTCACCTGCACTGTACCTTTTGGCTTCCAAGAAGGCAAGCTCTTTGTCCGAGTCCGCAAAGTTGGAGTGACCGTAAACCTCTGCATAGTACATTACGATTCCCTCCGAATCTCTGCCTTTACGTCACGCTTGCGTTGTGCCCGGTCGGGCTTCTTCTTCACCTTATACGGTCTGACGCGACGACGCAACTCCGTAAGGTGTCGTCCGTGATTCATGATCCCTCCTAGTTTACGGAAGCCAGCCAGGTCCGTTTCCCGACAGTGCTCTTAAAGGGCACTGCCGACAAGATTCTGGCAAGGATTGCCGTCCTTGTTGGCTATTGCACGCGGCAACATGCGTTTCTTTATTGTCTGACTTCCACGTACCTAGCGAGGGATTCGAACCCTCATGTCATATGACGGCGCATTTTGAATGCGCTGCGTATTCCGTTCCGCCAGCCAGGCATGCAAACCGATACTTATATTGCCCCTCGGTTCTACGGCGCATTTACTACTGTACCCGATGAGTCAAACGATGTCAACTGTATGCCGGAGCACCGCAATACACACACATCTCCGTTACATCATCAAAGTCGCACTCGACACCATTGTCTTCGCATGTCTCGTAATCATCTTGGGATGTGTAATACATCTCGCCATTGACGCCCATGTAGTACATCATTCCTCCACGATCAAGGTATCCGTATGGCAGAACTTTGTCAAGCCCGTGTTGTAAGCCTCGTCCCTGATGACCTCGCCGAACTTGTCGATCAGCCATTCCTGGTCGCCCGTGGGGGCGAGCGGGTCCATCTCGAATTCAACCGTAATGAGAAGTTTCATGTCAGCCCTTCTTGCAGGACAGGGTACCGTCATTGAGCCGGTTAAGGACAGTCTGCATGTCATCCTCAGACGTGTAAAGGTCATTAGCGTAAACAGCCTCCCAGTCGTCGATGACATGCGTGTACTTCCAAACACGCGCCACGGCGGGGAATATGGCAGTTTCCTTAAAGACTGGGCTAGCTGACACGACCAGCCAGTAACCTGACGGATAATGCTCGACAAGAACCTGGGCGGCACCATTGACGTTGCGTGATGCGTGAATCTTGATCATGTCCATTACTGGTGTCTCTTTGCCATATCGATGAAGAAGAAGGCAAGCAGCACGCCGAGCAGAACTCCCTCAGCCATGCCCGCATAGAACGTAGATGATGTGTACATCGTGACCTCCTATGAAGCTGTTACGTCTCCACGATACGTGCCCGGAAACGAGATGTCAATACAGGTGTATTGATCCTTCAGATGACGCTTGCATGGTCGTGTCGGCTCTGATCCCGCAGTAACGGTGATTCCGACGAACGAGCAGCCGCACCCCAACCGGAGTATGGGGAAGATTCTTATGTTGTCCATTGTGACCTCCTGTAAGTAATCTACTCGGAAGTGCCCGGCATGTCAACATGGTGCTGACCTGCGTGCCGGGCATAACCGGGCTTACTACTTAGTCAGTAGATGAACCAGCCAGGACACCAAGAGCGATGACACTCTGAGGAAGCATGACCAGCCCGTACTGGGTCCAGAAGCCAGTGTCCACGCCGAACGTGTGCAGAAGCTCACCAGCGACGTTGCCGAGCACGACATCGACTCCGAAGGAGAGAATAAGGAAAACAGCAATCTTGAACATCATGACCTCCATTTGATCGCTACCTTGACGATGCCCATACTAGACGGGCACCATCGGGCTGTCAAGGGGCTTGTGCCCCGCCAAAGTCGAAATCGTGAATATTCGTTCTGCCAACGTCATCAGCATTAATGACGTACGCCTCGACGTTACGTACGGGGAAGTGCTCCTCGACGAGCGCGGTAAGAGTACGCCCGGCGTAATCCTCGACATCCTGATCAGGAGCGACCCTGCCCGGCTGAACGTCATACTCAATTACTATCAGCTTTCGCATTCTTCTCCTTCGGGATCGGCAAAGAGAACATCTGCCGAAGCTCGTTCTTGATCCTCCTCGCATCTTCGCCACGCCATGTAGCCGCGTTGCTGATGAAGTACACTACGACTGACTTGGCAGTGTCATCAAAGTACGTGTCCGTCGTCTTGTCAAGAAACGACATCGCCTCAAGGTAAGGAACGGCACCGTACCAGACATTTGACTGCCCGTTCGGCTTGCGCCACAGCTTGTAAATCTCCTCCGCGATTGTGTAAATCGGTCGCATTAGTTGTCCTTGTCAACCAGCAGGGTCTCCGACGTGGTGGCTTCCGCTGGCGCTTCGGTCGTTTCTGCCTCCTGCAAGAGAGCGTAGAAGTTGAAGCCGTCGAAGATGACGACGACATGACCGTCAGACGTGACGAGATGAGCTGAACCGAGCTTGCCAGCGAGGAAGACGGTGCCGATGACGGCGTTCTCCCACGTGTTGCTATCGATGCCGTCGGGTGACAAGCCGTGCAGCACGTTAGCCACCTCAAGGGTGGACAGCGGCAGCGCGTCAGCTACCAGGGACATCAGCTCGAAGTAGCTGATCAGGTCATCAAGTGTTTCCATGTTTCCTCCTATTGGGTATGCCGAACAGCATACGGGAAGATGCCCGGTATGTCAACCATCCGGTTAAGCCGGGCACCAACCTCAATGCTGTTGCACTACTTCGAACGAGGCAACATCCTCTGATTCAGGACCGTGATACGCCTGCTGGGCAATCGGGTACCACACTTCGCCCGCCTTGATCCCGCCACGCTCGCCCATCAGTTCAGCCCATGTCCACGCGGCTTCAGCCGTGCCTGTAACGACGACGGTAGTGTAACCCGAACCGTTCGTCATCAGCACCGACCGCTCGCATGACACGGGCGTAAGGTCGATCACTACATCACCAGGTAGAACCGGAACTTGCACCCGGTTGTGCTTCCTGCCCATGTTATGCCTCCTGTTGCTATATCAAGCCCAGTCTTGCCTTGTCTTCAGCCGTCAAAGGCCAATTGAAAGCATGCCTGAACTTGAGGTATGCGATGGTCGCGCAGAACTTGCACGAGTTGTTGTGGATCTCGTGTACACGCTCGCCGCACGTCTCGCATTTAAACCATTCGACTATCCGGTCGAGTACTGGCAGTCCCATCGCACACCTCTAATTCGCGTCTATGACCACCAACGATATGACTTCCGATATGACGACATCGCCGCCAACCGGGTTAGCATCGACGTACTTGTCGGCGTTGCCCCGATCAGAGAACAGGGCAAACATCTCGCCTTTGTCGCTGCGCCAGTGAAACAAGTAGTAGATCTTTTCCACCAGAATCCCTACGTGAAGTGGTTAACCTGCGTGTTGCCCACGCCGAGTTGAACGCCCTGGTCGGGATGAGCACGACGGAGACTGATGACCTCGATGCCGAATGGCACTGGAACCATCTGTAGCGCCCGCTCAACTTCGAACGGGTGCATACCGGGAGGAACTTCGAGAACTACCGTGTACGTTTCCAGCATCATTGCCTCTCGTATTCGAGTACAGCCGCACGGGCACCCGCTGTCGGCTCAACTAGGTTCGTACCATTCCAGAATTTCCATCCTCCGCTAAGCGTGTGAAGGACGAGCAATTCCTCTTTGGTAACCATGTGAACCACAGTGTAACGGGGTCCGGATGGCGTGTCAACCGTATCGGCGACACGCCATGCCGAACTCACCATCAGAGGGACCTGTAGTGAACGCGGATGATGTGCTTGCACTTGCCGCCGTCCTTGCTCCTGCGAATCACGTAGTCAGGGCAGTCACACGTGAAGTGATTGTCCTTGAACTGCTTGACCGTGTACCACTTGCGGTGCTCGGAATCACTCTGTGACGCGTATTCCGCGATGACGACAGTACTCGGGTCGGGCTCCGGGTCAGTTCCTGGCTGGTCGTCGCTGAACAGTGCAACCAGTGCGGTAAGTACGCCAAGGTCGACAACTTCGCCCTCCGAGAACTTGACCGTCTTCTTGCTGGTATCGATGATCATATTTACCCCTTCTTGTTCTTCGGCGTGTACACGATAATCTTGTACCCACCGCGTACCTTCTTGACCTCGGCAGATATGTTCTTGCCTCGGCGTCTCGCCTCATTGTCCGCCCGGTCACGGGCACGCTCAGCGCGTTCCTTGCCCTCGGACTCTGTAATGAAGGTCTCACCGATGATTTCATCCTTGGCAGGATTGTATGCCCGTAGATGAACGTCGTCAAGCTCTTCCTGGTCACGAATCATGTCGCCGTAAGACCAGTTACGAGCATCGTCTGGATTATCCTTCTTGCCCATGCCGCCCTCCTAATTGATTAGACGGAGCAGGTTGCATCAACAACCTACCCCATCTGACCCGTTAGGTCAAGCCTGTAGAACAGGCTGTTCTACCTTGACAGCTCCCATTAGCTCGCCCGTCACGATCTGGGCGAGCACCTGGTAAGTCATCAACGGTGATCCGTCGTCGTCATTGAGCCACTTGACGATGAAGACGACCTCTTGCCCGCCGATGGTGCCGGGCACGATATCAATATCCTCGCCGCCATTCTGGATGACTTCGAGGATTTTGTAGTGTTCCGGCTTCACCGGGAAGTTGTGCTCCATTGTTCCTCCAAACTAACGGCAAGTTCCCGGACCTCATCGAGGTGAACCGGACGGTGCCATGCATCCCATCCTACGTGGATGCTGTCAGGTCCGTCAACTCGCAAGGTGCTGTGAGTATGCCCGTGAATCAAGATCCTCGGAACTTCAGGGTCACGGTTGAGCCTGAACTGACTGTACCTCTCCTCAAGGTCACGCCCGCCCTCGCCGTCACCGTTCCAAGGATAGTGTGACAGCAAGACGCTGTTGGTCACTCCCGATATCTTCAGCTTGGCGTAAGCTTGCACACTCTCAAAGACTTCGAGGTACTTCTTCTGGATCTTCCATGCGTCCCTGTGAATCGGACTGCCCTTGTCGTGGTTGCCGTAAATCAGTTCCATGCGAGCGTTGACCCGTGACAGTAGTGCCAGCCCGGAATCCAGCTTGCCGAGTGATATGTCACCAAGGCACCACAGGATATCATCCGGTCGCACGTACTGATTGACCGTAGCTATGACTGCTTCGTCATGCTGTTCGACGCTCTCGTATCCCCGGATTTCCACCCCCAGCTTATTGTGCTGAAGATGCCAGTCCGAGGTAAACCATACTGCCATGGTTACCTCCTAGTAAACGTGGTAGCAGTCTAGCTTGTGGAACCCGTGACCAATATGGCACACGGGGCACCGATGTGTCAAGTACCTCGCTATGAAATCCCTGACTGACATGACTGCCTCGTACGTGTACCACCGGGCAACTGCTAGCCACCCGGCAAGCCACAGCCTCACTGGGCGACCGCTTTTACGAACTTGCCGACACGGCAGTAAAGCTTTCCGTTGTGGTCAACGTGGGGTGTCGTGATGACGACGGTCGGTGACGTAGACACGCACAAGCCCGTGTTGTCGTTATACGGGTGCATTGGCAGCAGAACGAACAGAATGACACCGCCCCACAAGCACGCTACTACAGCGGCGATAAATGCTACGTAACCCATCTTTCAACCTCCTGTATGTCGTCCCCTATACCAAGGGATCTTAGCCGATGGTGGAGGCAATTGCAACCCTTGCCGTGTCTCTCGTCAGCCTTGCGGTCCCAGTATTCTAGCCATGACTCTTCCGGATCTTTATCCGACGTGTCAGGCTAGCGGTAACGGGTCATTTAAGTGAACCGAACGTACAGTCGAAGACCTATCGCGGTGACGGCGACATACGCCGCCACAATGAGTACAGCCATGTTACCCTCCGCTGGCGTTGATAATACGTGCATTTGCATTCGATGATGCATCAACGAGTGCTGCTTGAATAGTGAGCGTGCTCGCCCTCGGTATGAGGACAACGGGCACACGAAGCCCGGCTGTTCATCCTTAGCATGTCTCCACACTACATGAACAGCCGGGCAACGTCAAGCCATTGGCCTAAACGGGCTCGTACACCGTGACGATCTTCTCGCGGGCACGGACCTCACGGAGGTCATACCACGAGTCTTCATAGTCACCGTAACAATGCGACCCGACAGAGGCGTACCCCTGCTTCTGGAAGTACTGCCCCGAGATCTCGACCGTGACGAAGATGTCACGGTCATGAGACTCGTCGTTCTGCTTGACAGCTTGAACGACGGTAGCGGTCACCGGCTCACCGTCAATGACGACAGCAAACTTCGTGCCCTCGGCAACACGGTGAAGTGACGACCAGTCAACGTACTGAAGAGCGTCGCGTGCCTCGTTGAGCGTAACTGACATGTTTCTCCTAAACGGATTCGTAAACGGTAATGGTCTTCTCAACCGGCTTGACCTCTTGGACATCGCCATCCCAGTCGTAACCGTAATGGCTGGCGTAGTACCCTTCCTTGCGGAAGAGCTGGTTCCCGACCTTGATGACGACCCAAGCCTCGTCACCATGACCTTCACCGCCGAATTCATCAGCGGTGACGAACGGGACGGTCACGCCGTCGATGACGAGCGTGCCCTTGTCTTCGTACTTGATCTCGCCCCATCCGCCGTCAGTCTCTCCGACGGCTTCCTCGATCTGCTGTGGTGTGTAAATCACGCATCCTCCTTCGGCGGCACTAGCCGCAACATGTGTGAATTAGCCCTGTGCCTCTTCACGAAGTCTACATCAGGGTGCCGTAAAGGTCAAGTATCTCTCGCGCCCATCTCACCTTGTCTTCTACACGCTGACCAGGCGGTTGTGAAGTAGACCATAGCTCAAGATTTTCGATCCGGTTGTCGTCACGCTGACCGTTCTTATGATGAACATTTTCGTGTGACAACAGCGGGCGACCAAGGAAGTCACTCATAACAAGAATGTGTTCCTTGATCCCCGCAGAAGTCGCATTCGGATGATCCTGGTATCCGCTGAGGATGATGTACCCGTGGCTGTCATACCGCCGCGTATACTTCCTGCGCTTCTTGGCAGCACACGGGTTACACCTCTCAGCGTACCGACCCTTGCTATTCCCGCAGTCGGGGCAAGGCTCCTTGTTGTCCTGATACCACTGAGCCTTGCCCCTGCCCGGCTGCTTAGCTCTTCTGGTTGTCTTCTCCATAGGGCACTAGCATAGCACGATTATCAAGGTGTCGTTGAACATAATTGCAGTCCGGACGACCCAGTTCGTCAAGCTGAAGCAGCAAGAATGTCGCCCACTGATTCTTGAACAAACTGACAGCCATCCTGCGCAGCGCCCACCTGTACGCCGACACCGGGCTGCCCTTGTACCCGCGAGGGATCAAGATCCTTTCAAGGGCAATGACGTAAGCCTCTTCCCGGCATAGCTGAAGCTGCTGCTCCAAGCTTAGTGCCCAGAACTTAGCGTTGTCAACCATTACGTCTTCGCCATCCTTGAGGATGTCTTCATACCACGGGCGGTCACGGTAAGCGACAGACTGATGCACCGTGTCGTGAACGTAGATGTAATGGACGTGATCAGTGAAGAACTCGTCAGCTCCCTTCTTGAGGCTGATCGAGTTCTTCGGGTACCGCTCTTTCCAGATCTCCAGCAGGATGTCGTGAAGCTCGGGTATGAACTTGCACCCCTTACGCTGGAGGAAAACGATGTCGGCGGCGTGCTTGTCCCATGATCCGTTGATATCCCAGTAACCATGGCTGATCTTCATCGTGTAAAGCTCGTCGGGGGTCGCTATAGGACCCCATGACCATTCAGCTAGCCGGGCATCGATAAAGACATCCCAGTGCTCATGAGCGTAGCCCGTAAGCTCCCCAGCTTCCGCCGCCTGCCAGTCAGTATCCTGCGGGTCACGGAAATCGGGAAACCAGTGCTTGATCGCCCGAGAACCAATGAGTGTCGCTGTCATGATTCCTCCAAGTCGGCAAAGCGGTTGACGTGTATTGACCCGATCATGCCCGCTGGTCTCCCGTCTGGAAATCTGTCCCATACCTGGACCCATCCGGCGTCATTGACGCTGACAAGGTGCTTCTTGTCTCGGGTTGCGACGTACACGATCTCGGCATTGTCAGGATCGAATTTCGCCTTGAAGTCTTTTCCGAGATCAGGCTTCAGACCTGGATCAGCGAAGTCTTGGCGAAGGTAGTACGCGTTGAAGTCCATCATGCCTCCATGACCATAAGTTCCTTCGCGAGCAGCCAAGTGCCACCCTGCGACTCAGGTCGAGCATACCGGGTAACACCGCGAAGCGCAACCTGAACCCACACCCGGCGCTCACCTGACTTGAGTATCTCTTTGAGATGCGGAGCCTCTGGCTTCGTCGTCGCATGCCATCCAGGGCGATGTGCATACCCGGTAGTCGGATGATCTTCAGCGGTGTACCACACACCGGGCGTGATTACCTGACTTCTGTTGATGAACAACGGGTGAAGGTCACCCCGATACGTGTCCTTTCGGAACAACTTGTAACCATAGACGATCTCGTCCATCATTCCTCCTGATGTTGAACCTTGGGTTTAGGGGTGGGATTCGCACCCACGTCTCTCACGATTCGTAGCCTAGGCTTCTCGTGAGGCTCTGTTTCCTCCTTGACGTTGCCCCTCCGGGCTGGTCTCAATGTACCAGCCCGAAAGCGAAGCGTCAAGCTACTTGCTGCTGCCCGACAACATCAAGTTCGTAGTGGCACCGGGGATGCACTGAAGGTTGGGATTCTTCTGTGCTTCCACGAGGCACTGAGCGACAAGCTGGCTCAGAGTCGGGTTACCGAGCTTCTGGTACTGGTTAGCCTGCTGCCCCGCCGTCTTGACGTTCTCGGTTGCGATTGCGAAGTTCGCGTTCGCCGTCTGGATAGACTGGAGAGCACTCTCAACCGCCTGGTCATACGTGATCTTCGGAAGGAAGACCGACTTGACGGTGATGCGACCAGCCAGATCCTTCTGCATGTCAGCGAGGATCGTAGGACCGAAACTCGTGAACTGGCTCGTCGCGCTGTTGACGCCCGACACGTTCTGAACGTCGGTAATCGGGTTGTAGTCCCCGAGAACCTCGTTGACAACCTGCTTGAACTCACGAACTACGACGGCATCAGTGATGGTCGTCATCAGGTCGCCCTGGTTCGCGTAGTCCTGGTACAGCGAAGACGCCGCATCCGGGTTGATCTGCCACTGGATCGTGGCATCGGCAACGGCGCTCTGCTGACCGCCGATACGCACGGCGAGAGCGTTATTGCCCTCGAATGTCGTCGTCTGCACCGTCTCATCGACATTGGTCACCGACATCCACGGCTGGAACGTCCAGTGAAGCCCTGGCGACATAACGCCACCGGAGATCGTGCCGAACGCCTGCGGAATCCCGATGCTCTTGACCGGGACCGACTGCTCGCCGCCGAAAAGGAAGATCAGGAAGACGGAAAGCCCGACAAGGGCGGCGACAACCGCACCGATACCCTTAGTCGAGCTTTCGCGTGCGAACACGGCGAAACCGAGACCGACCAGGGTGACCAGGGACAAGAAGATGATGAAGATGATAATACCCATGCAATGCCCTCCATTGTTATCGCCGGGACTATTTGCCCGGTCTTTGTATTGCGCCCCGCCCGGTGGAATCGGACCACCTCCCCAGGATTTCGGTCCTGTTGAGCACCATGCAAGCGGGACGAGCACAATCTACAAGACTGCGCTCATGTTGTCAAGCAGAAAGCCCGCCCTGCAACAGGGTGAGCTTCGGTCGTCCCGGCACCCGCAGGTAGTTAGCCTTCCTCAATTGGAAGACCGTGCCGTCCGGGTACATATCTGCTTCACGGATGATACTGAGGGCGAATTCTTCAACGCCGTCATCATCCGCCTCCCAAGCCGACTCGTCATCCGACCCGACGTTGGTGCTGATGAGCCACGTTGTCATGGTCGGTCCACCAGCGGTGAAGACGTAAATACGTGGTCGCCCGCGCTCTCATTGTGCGGGCTTTGGATCGCGTAAGGCAACCTGTAGGACACCGTAGGACTTGGGACTGGTCCCGTACGGGTGTAAAGGTCAACCGGCTGGTTGTCCATGATGATGATGAATGCGAACAGTGTCACCATGCCCGCGATCAGCACCACGCCGAGGAGAATATTCTTCGCCAGCTTCATCTGATCACATACCTTCTGTTCTCATACAGGACGAAGACAGGGTAGCCGTTCCCCTTCGGGATCAGCGTGTGCCCGGTCTGCCTTGCCTCTGTCAGCCTACGCTGTGCAGTCGCAAGTGTCAAGCCGTGCCCCTGCAACACCTTGACGGCGAACCTTCTCGGGAGAACCAGTTCTGGACGCATGTTTCCTCCTAAAGATGGAACCAGTGACCTGCCTGAATGATGACGCCTGCGATAGTGAGGATTGCCCCGATGTAGAGCACATACGGGGAAATACCGAACGCTATCTCCTGCCTCTTGCCTGGTATGCCTACCCCGAATCCACTGACGAAGACGATGAAAGAAGTGAACATCAAGCCAAGCCCGACGAGGAACATAATGACATCGGGGAGGTAGAAGCCGACTTCCATCAGAAGTCTTCCATAATGGCGTCAAAGTCAAACTCGCCATGAAGCAGCATCATTCGCACAAACGCGATGAGCATGTTGACGCTGATTACGGCTAGGTAGATGAAGAGCATCCACCATGCGGTGACGAAGTAGCTGATGGCGATGACAGGAATGCCCGTGGCGGTCATCGACATGATCATCTGACGGGCAATCCGCTGCTCAGCCTTGATCTTGTCTGTTTCAGTCATTTTACCTCCCGATAACCTTGTCCCGGTAGATATACGGACCCGCGAAGATCCACGGGCTGAACTTGTAATCATTATCAGCGAGACGGCAGGAAAGCCAGCCAATCAGGTTAGCTATCTCGCTGATGACTGCTAGCCCTGAGATAACTACTGGTATTGCCATGCTTCCTCCTGCCTAGTTTCTTGCTCCTCGGGTTGAATCCGAACGCATGGGCTTCCGGCTTGTCGTCACCTTCATTATCCCCGAGACCGAGGATGCTGTCAAGCGACACAACGTGGGTGCTTATCCCCGTGGCTGTCTTGATCGCCTTGATCTCAGACCACAGATGGAAAGCAAAAGCGCCCGCCAATGCGGCGAGCGCTATGTCAGTACTATTCAATTCTTTCCTTTCGGCATGTCAGGCAGTATGTGTACGAGCCGCATAGCCCGCATGCCACAGAGTCTACTAACACTGACTGCCTCTTGTCAAGCTTGTACAGGTCTCCGGGTGTAACGTAGCCGTCCCACCTGTTCTGGAACAGTTCAACGCCTCCGAGGTTGTAAGCACGATCGACAAGCTGTGAGCAGATCATGTGGTGCGTGCTCGCGATATAGCTGCGCAAGCCCGGCACAGGTATGTGCAGCCTGTGACAGAACAAAGCGTCATAGTCGAGGAAGCTGTACGGGATGCCCTGCATCTGCCTCGCATAGTTAGCGATGCCGAGCGCAGTCGTGGCATCCACCGTCTGGTAGATGTTGTCACACCAGTAAACCTCTTCCGGTGTGTACATGTCAAGCGGTCGTATCTGCGCTCCCTCTTTGCCCGGCTCAGCCTGTATCAACGTGCCGTCACCCAAATCCATGAGGGCATGCTCGTAATCCTCGAAACCCGAGCCGTTGAGCCACTGACCGAAGCGAATGCCCTTGCCAAGGTCACCGTGGATCTGGGTCAGCCCGATCCTGCCCGGCTTGCTCGTCGGAACCGGAGAGTACGACGTCCACCCGTACTGGTCTATCGTCGGCGCTACGATCATCGTCTCTCCTGACGAGGTTGTCAAACAAGTCGGTAACCTGGCGGGTCAAGTCATCAAAGCGGTCCGCGTGGGCTTCCCTGGTCTTCTTCTGCTTGTGCATTGAATGCCAGTGTGCCAGCCCGACACCAAACAGCGTCCATATCGACGGAGCCCAGATATTGCTCCAGAGAGCGATGTATGTGTGGTCTATCCATGTAAGTACAGAATGCCACATCATATGCCTTCTTCGACGTATTCGGCAGCCCTGCGTAGAACTTGAGCTGAGTCTTTAAACTTTCCTAGTCCAAGATTACACGAGTGACATAGAAGACCTCTAACACGCCCTGTGACGTGATCATGGTCGACTGCCCAGCGAGTCATGTACTTTGTGCCACCGTGCTCGGATACTCCGCAAATGGCACATCCGTAGTTCTGACTGACAAGACGAGCTTCATACTCGTCCAGAGTGATTCCGTATTTAATCTGAAGCTTTCGATCAGCATCACATCGCCTGCACGTGTACCTATGACCGTCAGGCTTCTGGTTGTCAGTAGTGAAATCGTCAAGATCCAACGCTAGCTTGCAGCTAGCACAGGTTTTCATACGACAAGTATGTCACCAATCAATGATCGGTCTGCCCTCGACATACCTTTCAACGTCCCACGTATATGTAACGATTCCGTGCCCGCCCAGTACTTCATCACGAGTGACAGGCATGCCAGGAAACATGATGGCGCATTCAGTTGAGTAGTACTGCCGCTTACCGTGGTCATACGTCTTGCCGTCACAAATTGCGCATGTCTGCCCGGTCATCCACTTGTAGAATTTCGCCATGTCCGTGATGAAGCTCTCCAGGTCCGCCGTCGTATAGCCCAGCGGGCAGGAACTCTTCGGCAATGAAGATTTCACTTGACCTCCTGTGGTTTCTGTATTGCATGACGAGTATTACGCCGATCGCGGCAGCGCATGCGATGATGATCAATATCAAGCCGTATACGATGTACTCGTAATTCAGTGTCCGTGTACACGCCGCCGCCGTGTCATACATGCTCTTCGGATAGCAGTTGTAGAAAAACATCAAAGTTCCCCTCTGATTGCCGCGATGATCACCGACAATATGAAGGCGAGAACGACTACGCCTACAACGATCAGGACTACCATCACAGCGTAATGCTCTATTCCTGTCGGGCAGGATATCGCCCGTCCCCTTGAATGGCAAATGCTGCCCGGTTCCGGGCTAGCCCACACATTCCGTAGCCACCAGTGCCACATCTTTCCTCCTAGAAATATCCTTCGCCGCCGCAGGCGATGCAAGGTGCGTCATCTTCGTCGTACCCGGTGCCATCGCAAGCACCACAGTCCTGTGCTTCCTCAACATCGAACGGGTCGAGGTAATAATCTGGGTCAAGCACGGGAATACGTGTCTGTGTCGCCTTCATCAGTTACTAGTCTATCCTTCGATGATCTCTGCGTCAACCACTGCGTTAGGATCAATCGCGGCGGGTAGCTCGGTCACTCGCTCTGCCGTAGCCTCTCCCCACATTCTGGAGATGAAGCCAGGTCCGCCCGTTCCCGATGCGTTGACAGCCATCTGGATCAGCGGGCTTCTTTCCTTCGCGTTGTTGATCTTCTTGTCAATCATGCGCTGCAAACGGTCATATTCCTCGCTCGTCTTCTGCTCCGAATATCCGCCCTGAGCCTCTTCGATCATCGTCATGCGCAATACCCTGCGGGTTTGCATCTCGATCAGCGTCGCCTGCAACGCTTCTAGCTGCGTGCTCGTCCTGATCTCGACAGGAATCTCGAAGGCGCACTCCGATCCAGCTTGGAACTCTGTGCACAAGTCCCTGATGTGGCATGTATCGCACCGGATGAAGTTGCCCGTTGGCGGGCGAAGGATCGTCTGCTCGATCTCGGTACCGTCAGGCTGAGCGACGATGTGCTGCTGCGTCTGCATGATCGGCAGTAGCTGTCTTTCACGCCGGGGTACCAACTCCCTTGTTCTCTCCTGAACGGGCGGGGGATCAACTCGGTGCACGGGTGTTTCATCCGTTGGCGAAAATGGCGCTAGGACGTTGGTAGTTACTTCCCTGCGATGGATCGACTCGGCGAAGTGCTCCCACGACCACAACGACAACCTCAGAAGCTCATGGTTATTATCGCCCTCGATCAGGGACGTGTCAAACCCGTTAGCCTCTAGCATCGTCCTGTGCTCCATGCGACGGTGCTTGTACTTCTTCGGGTAGCGGTTAAGCTCTTGCCCGTCCCAGATGAACGTGTCACCGTACTGGGTGGGTGACAGCCATGATGTCGATCCGACGCTATCAAGCGGCAGATCCTTCATCAATTCCTTCTTCGTCATCGCTATGCCGTGGAAATTTGTACCACCGGCAAGGGTTCGAAGAAGAGCGGATACATCTTGATTTGAGCCGTCAGACTGGAGTATTCCGACACGCTCATAGCGTCCCGAAAGCTCTCTGAGATTCCCTGATCCCCACTCAGAGTGCCATACAGCCATCCATTTGTCGCCAGGTAGGTTTTCCCAGAATTGTCGTCGAAGATCAGAAACAAGTGGTCGCCCAAGGGCAAGGGCGTCAAACTCGGACGCGAACTCGATCGACGAAATATTGTTTTCAACGAAGTCCATATAGTCCTGGGCAAGCTCGTAAGCTTCATCCTGTGTTACCTCCGCCTGCTTGTTAATCGAGAACGTGCCCGAATCAAGGAAGACCTTCATCCCTTCGGGGAATTCATCACTAATGCGGTAATCACGGAGGTTCTGACGGCGACGGCGAAGACCATACCATGACAGGCTGACGGTCATGACGTTATTGTCATACAGGAAGTTACGCCACGATGCCTGCTCGCCACCACCGTAGTAGATCTTCATATTTTTATCTCTGTCCTTGTATCTTTCGCCCGTGCTGCCTTATCTGTCAGTACCCGTTCGACTAGCGCTTCCCATTTGGGACCGCCCGTGGTAGTCAATGGGAGCCACTCGTTGAGTGCGTACTCCGGGCTTGTCCACAGCATAGTCGCTTCTCCCCGGTTTAGCAAGTCGATAGCCGCAGCCGGGTCGGTCACTACGATGAACGCGATGTCATACCCGTGACGGCGCAAGTACGTCGATACGTTGACCCAGTAAGATTCAGTTACGTTCATGCGGAAATCGGGATACAAGACATTTGAATGCCCGGTGATGTTCTCCATGGCAGCCCATGCCTTGAACTTATCCTGGGTATCAAATGTAGCCAAGACGACATTGAAGAACTGGCACAAACCCCGGTAAAAGGCATACCCGTCATGATTCAACTGACCTCCAACGGGATTACGCAATACGCCTTCGACAGGAATGACAACCGTTTTAGGCACGCCAGTACCTCGGTGACGCGTAACTCATGATGGCTCTTGTGATAATCTTTCCCGGATCTTCCAGAGCAGTTCCATATAGGCGATCCTGCTCGGTGGCGTCATGCTCATCAGCACTAGATACAAGGTGACGAAGTATCTCCACGGTACCAGTCTCTTTTGCCCGCTGCCATCTGAAATTGTGGATATCGCTGTAACCCATTCCGGTGTCAGAAAAGGCGGCATGCCTTCCGCCGTGGATCGAAGCCCACATTGTCCTTGCGCCGCCGTATGCAGATACCTTGCCAGATGGACCCTTCGCGTCGAGTTGTTCGAGAGCGACAGCCTGCCTGTAGTCAGCATCCGAAATGTCATACCATTCCTTCGGGTACAAAACATGGGGGTCGGACGGAAGATCGGGCGGTCTGACATCCCACTCATCCCTGGTGAGGCTGTAAGCAGCATATGGGTGAATCACCGATATGTCAATTCCGGTGCCCGCGTTCCAGAAGAACGTCGCCTCGAACTTTTTCCTGCCGATAGGGTAATGCGCTGTCTTTGGCCAAAACTGGTCTTTAAGCAAACCGTCTATGTAGTCGGCGGTAGCGGGAATGCCCAAACGGGGGAAACTCGGGTTATCAGTGAGGAACTGCGGAATATCGACACCAAATAGCACGTCGAGGTCACCGTTGCCCCGGTCAGCCTGCCACTGATATGAAACGGCTGATCCTGCGAGCCATGCGTAAGCCCAGTTCCACGGTTCCCTGAGACCTACGATATTCTCCAAAGCCGAGTAAAGCGTGTTGAGCAAGCCCGTTCGCACGTCATCCTTCAAATGATCACCGTCGAATAGAACTGGATCTAGGCGGTCAGACGGAGCCGAAAAGTAACTGCTAGCCACCGAGCGCCCTCCGGGCTTCAAATTGCTGCAAGATGTCGATTGTCGTTTGAGCCGCAGTCTGACCCGCACCCGGTGCGGTCAGTTCAGCCGTCATCGTCGCTCCGACCCTGACCTTGATGGTCGCAGCCGCCATGAAGACCTGCGCTCCCGTAGGAGGGTATGTCACAACGAGAGGCGCGAACAAATCGTCATGGATAATCGGGTGCCCGTTCGGCGCGCTGCCGAGAACGAAAGCCGTCTTGAAGATTTCTTCAGAGTCGGAAAAGTCGGTCAGGCTGTCAACGCCCGCTGGTCCCATGTGCTCGATGTAGGCGCAAGCTCCGATAACATCTTCAGGAGTTGCCTTCCTCTGGCAGTGAACCGGCTCGAAGTCAGAGTCATAATGATTGACGGATACGATGCCCATGTCGGACACCGTGACAATTACCGCCCAAGACAACACGACCGGACCAGTCGGCTCTTCCTTCTTCGGAGCGGGACGACCACCGGGGACAATCAACTGACTCATCTAGGACACTTCTCCTGTTTCAGAATGTGGTACCACATTATATGACCCCACCATGGGTTTACCTTGTCACCGTGCACCGTACCTCCATGTGGAGTTCTTGTTAGGTCGTTGTACCCGGTACAAGCTATGGTAGTGCGGAACGTGCCCGTTCTTGGCTAGCGATTCACGGATATTGCGCTTAACGGTGTCATCAGCACTCTTAAACAAAGAATCAGCAAGCCCGTCAACGATCGCGTCGTGCTTGCTGATCAGTTCGTTAATGACTTTCTCATGATTGGAGATACGCATTAGCCCGAACATCAGTGCCACACAACTTCCGTGATATCAGTCGGCTTCGGCTTGAAGAAGGTTTCCAGCTCTTGCAGGAATGCCCGCCACTGGATCGTCTTCCCCATGAAAACGTCGTACGTCATATCGACAGCCATGCGGTGAAGCTGCTGCTTTCCCTCTCGGAGGGCTCGCATGTACTCATCCTGCAAAGCTTTGTCGTATGCTTTTTCCATCCGCACGAGCATGTCGTTGTAGTCAGTGACGGTTTGACGCATCTCATTTTCATGAGTGCTCCGCTTGATAAAAGGACTGCGGATTCTCATCAGTAGTACCCCTCAGCCTTACGCGCCCGTTCCATCACGACGGAGTGATAAGGGCAGAAGACGCAAAGCCATGTATTGGCGCGGGCAGAACTCTTCGTTTCCAGCCCGAGTTCCTTCCTGTCCCCCCTGGTGTCAGGAACGAGCCTCTTCTTGTCACTCTTGTAGTCTTCGCAGTTCATCGTCCTGTTGTGCTCTTTATTCCAGCACGAGTAAGCATCCTCGGAAAAGGTGGAGCGAAGGTTGTACAAGTCGGAGCCAAGACCGACCTCGCCTCCGTTCTTCGCCTTGTTAAGCTCTTCGAGGATCTTCTTCCGCTTCTCCGGATCATCCCACGATACTGACGACACTGTTGCCATCGCACCCCTGTGGGGTGTACCATCAGCCGTTTTGTGCCCGGCTAGACGGTAATTCAGTGTGTCGTCATACTGGACGGGACCATCGAAGGGTGGCAATGGCTCGATCGTACCGCAGTCATTGCAGATCAAAAGCCGGATACGCGGGTCCGTATCATCAACGACCCTTTCATCCTCCCGCTGTGGGGGAAGGGCAACCATGTAAGCTCCAAGTTTAGGCGTTAAACGTAAGCTTAGCAGACGCGGGCGTACCGGGTCCACCATTTGCGGTGACTTCTACCGTGTACGTGCCCGGCTTAACCTCGAAGACAGCTTCCGGAACTGTGACCGTCCTGGTAACGCCAGTCTTAGCCGTTCCTTCTAGGAGGAGGACTGAGTATCCGGTAGGAGCCTTGCCATTCAAGTCGGTCGGAGGAGTCCACGTAGCCTTGAACTGCTTAACTACGCCGAGACTGCCCGGTGCCGCGAAAGAAATGACGGGAGGAGTCTTGTTGAGGGCAGCCCACGTGCTAGGACCGGCAATACCGTCAGATGTCATCTTATGCTCTGTCTGGAATGCGTGTACCGCCGTAAGTGTCGATGGACCGAAATCCCCGTCAACCTTCAATGGAGGATTCACATGCCAGGCATTCAGGCGTTCTTGCAATGTGTGGACTGGACCAATACCGCCGCTGTCCTTGTCACCGATAGTCAAGGTGGGGTTCGCGTGCACGGGGATGACGGGAGTGAAGAATGAATCCAGGCAGACCGACTCATCCGGGCTGCCGTTCTGCCCTTGCAGGAACTGGGTAGCGTCACAAGCGAACTTGCACTCACGGCAAGTCGTTGGACCGCAAATGTGATTCCCGGCACCATAGTGGGCTGACCACAGTTTATAAGCGTTTCTCCCGATTCCAGCCTTGGCCAATTCCGCTACCAATGCGTCAACGTTGCTGGCGCTCGTATAGAAGCAAGGCTTGGTCACGCCAGCGGCGAGAACCATCTTAAACCATGCCGCCGCCTGGGAATTGCCCGCGTCACCCGGTTCGACGTCAAGGCAGTCGGCTACATCACTGGCGGATACGGCGATAGTCAGGATATGAGCTAGAGGAAACCTTGCCCGCAACTGGGCGAGGTTCGCAAAAATACCGTCAGTATAACCCGCGTAAGCATCCGCTGGCGGCAAATCGGAAACAAGTACATCGTCAAACATCCAGATTGTTGCCATTAGTGGCTGCCTCCGCAGCAAGGGCATACAGTAGCTACATGATAAGGACTGACCATGCTGGGTCCGTCGGGTGTCCTGAAGGAAGGTGCCTCACTGAGGGCATAGTACTTATGGTCGAGGTCAAGGCGAATGTCAGCCGTCAATGGCTCGACAACGCCGCCCCGGTCCTTGTTAACCTGCTTGAACCCGCCCTCAGTCATGCCAAGGTTAAGCTCGCGGTTGGCTGAACGTGCTTTTGCATAAGCCATTTCTGATCCTCTCGTCCCACTTAGTATAGCTGAGACGAGAAGACCAGGCTAGGTTTATGCGAACTGGTACGTGCCGTAAAGCACTTTCTTGCCCGTGTACATGCTGATTCGCTGATTCTCAACGTCCCAGCACCCGCGCAGGGCTATGTCGGTATCAACTTGCTCGGACACGAGGACACTGAGCCAGTAGAGTTCGCCCGAACGGTCCCAGTGACGATTCGCCACCTTGACCGTCATCCTGATAGGCATGACGGTCAGCCTTGTGTACTGACCGTCATGCCTGACTAGCTCACAACGTTCCCTCACGCGTCGTTTGCCTCGATGTCGAGAACTTCCTTGTCGAGCATCTTCGTCTCGTGCTGAAGGAACTTGGGCGACTTCGCCTTGAGAACCTTCGGCGTCAGTCCTTCGATTCGGATGCAGATACCCTCGTCACAAGGGCTTTCCCCCGCAAGAGGTACAGCCTGAGGGTACTTCAAGTGGAACTTCTTGTCGAGGAAGTATTCCGCGATCTCTTCCGGAGTGAACTGGGCGAGACAGCCCGACCACAACTCGGGAACGTGCTTGAAACCGTAAAGCTGGCAGAACTCCTTGAGTTGTGTCCACGAAAGGTCGACTACATAACCACTGGGGTTGATGTGAGCCACCCGGTAAACGTAAACGTCGCTCGTGCCATGAGGCAGACCGTACGTGAACCCCTTCTGAATCGGGGCACCATCGGGAGTCCATCCGATGATTTCGGCGAAGACAAGGTAGTCCTTCGGCAACGCGCCATCGAACTTCTTGCCCGTCATCGTCCACAAGTCAGAATCGTAAAAATGATTCTGGCTCGGGTCGTTCGCGTCCTTCACCTGGTTCCTGCTGCCGTACACCATCGCATACTCAGTCGCGTCAACACGCACGCCAAAGCGCTGAGCCAGCCTCTCAAGCCATGAGAGCTTGCGGGCGACAGGAATGTACCCGAGACGGAGGCTCGTGCCGTGTAGTTTCTGTGTGAAGCTCGCACGGGTAAAAGGGTGAACCGACTCGATGTTCTTGAAGAAGTTGTCAGTGTCGAAGTGCTTCGGGAACATCTTGTCGTCAACGCGGCTCGTCAGCTTCGGGGCATTGCCAATGGCATGACCTTTGACCTTGACCTCGTACTTGCGGCACACTTCATGACCGTTCAAGTAGTCGAACGTGTCGCCCGGCTGTAGCTGTGACAAATCGGCTCCCGTATAGGCGAGGCTGTCGAGATACATGAACAACGCGTCCGAACGGTGACCGCGCAGCTTTACAGCCTTTACCCTGCCGTTGTCTTCGAGGTAGCCCGTTGCCGTCTTGTCGGAGTTAAGCTCGGTATGACGGTACAAGTTGTTGACATGACTGAACTCGCCCGAAAGCTGGGTCTCTGCCGTGAAGACGACGCCAAGCTCTCCCGGAGCCGTATTGTTGCTAACGATCGCCTGGTAACCGAGCAGAGGCGTGCCGACGATGTTGTCACACCCGGCAAGCGGGACTATCGTCTTAACTTCAACGACTGTCGCCGCGTAGTTCGCGTTCCTCGGTACTGCTAGCTTCATATTCCTCCTATGTGGTTTCTCGCGCTCCCTTCCATGCCCGCAGGCGTGCCCGAGAAGTCGCTGAATGTCTGTTGCGGAGCCTGCCCCGCTGTCCCCATTAGTACATCATCAATCGTCGGCTGTGTCAAGCTGTTGCGGTGAACTTCCGGTACGGACGCCACTGTCTGCCTGAAGGCAGACATCGGGGTGGTGGGGTCATCCACGACGAGAGCGGACAAAATCCTCTGCTCCTGGTCGGGCGTCACCCTGTATGAGCTGTTGCGGATGTACTGACTAGACCAAGCCTGCCCCGGCTGGGTGTAATCATAAGTGGAATCAGCCAAACGCCACGCCATTTATATTCCCGCCATAACGCCTGTAGTAGCCAAGCCCGTACTAGGCATAGCTGGGTCTCCGTAAGATCCAAGCGGACCTATGAAGTCACGGAACTGCTCGGGGTTGACGACATGCCGTGGCTCCCTGCCGCGTGCGTCACCATCGTTGCCATCCATTAAGCACCTGACCACCTGGGTAGCATCGGACGCATCTTAGCAGCCCGGCTCGGGTCAACGACAGTCACCGGGTTCTTAGCCGGGTCACCGCCAGCCTTGATCATCGCCTGGTCCTTCTGCCTGCTCGTCATGCTCGCCACCTTGCCATCATGGGCAAGCATCTCAACAGGGTCTCCCGATACCGTGTGCCTTGCCGATACGAATACGGTCGCACCTTCGGAATCTTCAAGCTGACTCTGCATCTGCCTTTCCAGACCTGACTGCGGGTTGAAGCCCGGCTCCCAGTAATAGGCACCCTTAGGTGCCTTTTCACCACGGTGAACACCCCGCTGGTATGAGTTCGGGGTTAGCCGGGACTGAAGGACGGCTAGGTCGCGGTCTTCCCTGCGGTTGGTAATAGTACCAAGGTAACCGTCAGGATATGAGGCTCCCGGTGCGAAACCGGCAGCCATTCTCTTAGCGTCGAGCGGGTCGCGGGCGGTCAGGATATCAGCACCGCCGCCTCCGTAGGCAGGAGCGTCGGGCTGACCAGTACCACCGGGGAAATTGGAGATCCACCAGTTAGCCATCAGGACTCCTAACGACGCCAAGGGTAGTAAGGCGTGCTCGGGATGAAGTGGATGGCGAGGAAGAAGATGGCGAGGATAGTCAGCCCCGTTACGTCAACCCAGTGGTTGCTGGTGGAAAACCAGCCAGCATGCTCAAATTCAGCGATGATGGCGCAGATGGCTGCTAGTAGTGCGAACATGTTAACCTACGATTCCTCCGACGACGCCGGATGTGACAATGCTGTGGTTGAAGTGACCGATCCTTGATGCGCTGCCACCCGGGCGTGCTTGCCCGCCGTAGTGCTTAGGGTGCCCGCCCTTAGCTAGAAGGTTGGCGTCGTGCTCGTCAGCACCCGCCGTCGTGTAACCGACGTTGCGCTTGTGCCTAGCACCGAGTGCTTCCTTGTCTGTCATCTGGTCGGCATCATCCGAGTCCCCGGCTTTGAATTCCCCGGTTAGCGGGTCAATCTTGCCCGACATTACGCAATGACCTTACCTGAGTCGAACCTGTTGTCCCAGAAGTCACCGACGCCCGTCTTAGAAGGGACGATACGCAGACCTCGCCCGGTCTGTGCCATCTCTGGTGAATTCGGGTAGGAGATTCGGGTCACTGGAGCGAAGCTAGGACCGTTGACCTCGCCTGTAGCGTCACGACCGACGCCACGGATAGCAGTACCGCCGACAGCCAGGGCGTCACCTGATGAATGACGGGCGACGGGCATCGTGTTACCACGGTTCGCCGATGCGTTGACAAGATGACTTGTGAGTGGTTCCTCACCCATCTTGGGGAATGCGGATGATGTTACGTCAGCCATTGTGTCTCCTAAAGTTCGGCTTGACTATATTCTACATGCCTCCGTTGCGCTGCCTTTGAAGACGCGCCCGTTCTCCGAAAGAAAGACCCTCGTCATGCGAGAAACGATCAGTACCATTCAGCCAGTCGCCAGCCGCAGCTTCACGACCTCTCCTGATCCGGTCCTTAACGCGATCCGGGTGAGCTACGCCGGGATTGCGTCGTTCGTATTCATCCCATTGTCTTAGCACATCTGGATTTATCACCGGGCAAACTCACCGATGTAATTCATGTACTTCGCCGCTTCATAACTCTTCGGGTCTGATCCGTTAGCACTCGGCAATACTGTGCCGCCGAGTAGCATGCGTGAGTAATCAGTGCCCGACATTCCGTTACTGCTCGGCTTCTGCGCATTCAAGACACTCTGCGGGGTGAAGTTACCCGGTACCTGCTGGCTGAAAACGGAAGAACCTTCGTTGAGGCTCGAAGCCACGCGGTAAGGGTTGCCGTCGTGCCCGTCCTGAAAGTGACCTGTCATACTTCCTGTGCCTGCCTCAGGGATGTCCATGTAACCACCTCAAATGTCATCGCTGTTACTAGTTTATCCGGCATCTGCACTGACGCGAAGTCAATCTTGACGAAGATGTCGTCTCCTCTTTCGGAGACGTACTTCCTCGCGACGGCGACGGCTTTGACTGCCTGGCTTATAGATCCCGCACCGATTGCCCGAAGCTTGATCGGTCGTTGCTCGTAAACCGCATGAGCGATGGCTGATCCAAGAGAGGCAGCGTGCGTGCTATTTCTGACAAAGAGTACTTCTGGCTCCATCTTGGGCTCCTAATCCTTATGGTTAGGATACCGTAGGAGCCTCCAAGTGAGGGCAAATGCCCCCGTTGTACTGTCGCCCAGAGTTACAGTTCCAGCAAAGCACCTGTATGTAATCAGGGAACCCTAGTCTAATAAGATCACGATAGAGCGTGTGCCCCCCACGAGAGGTACCATCTCTAGATATAGACCGCCTGTGCTTGGCACCCGAATCATCAGTATGATCAAGAGTCAGGAACTTCTCATTACCTTCGCCACAACAGGCACAAACTCTCCCGTAATGATCAAACATCCTCTGCTTTAGCTTCGCTCGGTAACGAGCGCCACTTGCTTTATTATCTTTCATGTCTTTACGGGTCTTGTTGCCCTCTTCCTCGCGGGCTTCTTCTTAGGTACGAGCCTTACGCCCAGTGTTCTCTTCGCTGGCGGGTTCCTCAAATAGTCTGCAATCCTCTGGACAATCTCCCAGTCCTTGAAGTTACCAACACGGTACCGATTGCAGTACGTGCACAATATGCCACGTACCTGACCGCTACTGTGGTCATGGTCAACAGGATTTGAGAAACCATCCAAAGGCTTGAGGCAGATGAAGCAGCAGCCACCCTGAGCGGCAAGGATCATCTTGTACTCGCTCAGGGTGATGTTGAAGACACGTCGAAGTGCCCGGTCTCTAGCTGCCTCGTTGTACATCAGTCGTACGTTCCTTCTAGGTAACTGTCGAGAACTTCACCGGCTGAACGGAGCCAGTATCTCGGCTCGTTGTCTATCTTCGATGTCAAGAGACGTGTCGCCACATCCTTGATAGCCGGGTTGAGTGTCAGACCGAATGCTTCGAGGACAGATTTGACTGGCATGTCCGGATGCGCTCCGCATTCAATCCAAGACACCAGGACAGGAGCGCGAAGCTCTGCCTCCTTGAGGAAGTGACGGCACTTGCCGAGGTTACTCTCATCAGTTCCCTTCCTGCCCAGTCGGACAAGGTACTTCAAAGCGTGACCTTCGTAGAAATTAAGCCTGTACTTGTCCACGACAGAGAAGACATCGACAACGTTGTTGCCACTGTTCGACTGGTACCTGACAGGGGGTGTACCCACTCCTGCTACTTCATCGGGTAGTTCATCCATCACTTGTAGTCATACGTCAGTGTCTTGATCAGCTCAGCGAAAGACTCATAAATCTCCAGGGTCTTCTTCTCGCCATTCAACTTGTACGTAAGCTCGCAGTACGTGTCTTCGTATGAACACGTCTCGCAGTAGCCGCCGTAGTACGTGAAGTCTTCGAAGTCAGTGACTTCGATGTCTTCTGCGAAACCATCAGGTATTTTCTTGGCAACATACCTCGCCAGGTCAGCCTTGAACCTGTCTGACAGTGCATCCGTTAGTGCCATTATTCCTCCTCGTCCAGGTGACTCTCTAGGTACTGCATGATCAGTGCCTCGTCCAACTGTGTCTGGGCGATCCTGTTCCATGCTTCGATTACTGCCTGAGGGAATGACGCAGGCAAATCGTCAGCCGTCACACCGTACTCGGTGATCAGCTCGTGCAGACCGCCCTCCCAGTCCGCTTTCGCGTAGACCTCTCCTGCTGATTCAAATTTCATGGTGCCTCCATGGTATCTGACTACCATGGAGGCTGTCAAGCTCTGACAGGGTAGCCTTGCGTGAGATGTGTCGTCGCAAGGTAGATGAACAACAGGGCAAGCCCGATGACGACGATGTAATACAACGCCTGAGCTACCTTCCTGGTCATCTAATGGCCTTTGTAGTTGAGGATCTGGTGAAGCTCGTACTTGATCTCAGTGAGGTCACTCTGGTCGATCATGACCTGTTCGATATCCTTGTACGCGCCCGGTGCCTCGTCAATCAAGGTCGAAGCTTCCCCGGCTTGCCAGGTGATGCCATTCCTCTGCATCTGCTCGCGGAATGTCACGACTGAAAGCTCTCGCTTCGCCTGACCACGAGACATCTTCCTGCCAGCGCCGTGACTTGACGAGTTGTATGACGACCTGCTGCCCAATCCGGACACGACGTAGCTACTCGTGCCCATGCTGCCCGGAATCACTCCCATGTCACCCACGTCAGCCTTGATGGCACCCTTGCGGGTGACCCACCTGAGCTGACCGTCAACCATCTCCCTTTCGGTGTAGTTGTGGTGGCAGTTGATGACTTGCAGGGCTGCCGACGTGTAGTGCGCGTCGTACTTGAGGAACTCGCACAAATTGCGCAGCAATGCAGCATTCATGCGCTCACGGTTTCCCATGGCGTACTCCTGCGCCCATTGCATATCCATGATGTAGGCATCGAATTCGGGCGTACCTTCGACAAGGTAGGCGAGACCTGGGTCTTCGAGGGAGACGAACATCTCCTTCATCAGTCCCTTTGCCCCGTCGATGTGCTTAGTCGCCAATTGGTTGCCGATTCCCCGGCTGCCCGAGTGAAGGACAGTCCATACGAATCCCTGCTCGTCAAGGCAGACTTCGACAAAGTGGTTGCCCGATCCGAGTGAACCGAACTGGGTGATCGCCGTCTGCTCCTGCCTCGTGTCGAAGTCAGTATGCGGAGTGCGCTTCAGCGTGCCGATGGTGCGGCGGTAACCGTCAGCGTAACCCATATAGTGACCCTTGCCGACGCCAGCCGGTATGTCCTTCTCAATCCGAGACAAAAGACCAGACAAGTCGTCTGGAAGGTCAACGGAATGGAAGCACGTTCTTGTCGCGATCATGCCGCAGCCGATGTCAACTCCGATGGCACCCGGAATGATCGCGCCGTCAGTGACGATGACCGATCCGACCGTGGTACCGAAGCCGACATGGGCATCGGGCATCAACGCGACATGCCCGTGTATGAATGGCAAGCGGGCAGCCTTAGCCGCCTGCTCTAGTGTGTTGTAGTCGATCTGAGATGCCCAGTAGAGCACCTTTTCATAACGCTGTGGCATTTTCCTCGCCTCTCAGCTAAGCCCGGACTATCTGCTCCTTGAGTGCGTCCCTCCGGGCGTCATAAGGCTCGCACTGCTTGCACGTGCCGAAGAAGCGGCACGGTGGTTCCTCCTGCTTGTCTACACTATACTTGACTGCCCGCGCTTGGTCAATAAGCTTGACACTCCGGGCTTCGTCGTATTCAACGGTGAACTCCTTGACCTGCTGGTTCCACTTCGACTCATATACGAAGCTGATCTTGTCAAACGGGAGCCCGCGTAGCTGGCAGATCCACAAGTAGATGTCGCCTTGGGCGAGGTGAGACTTAAACGGACGGGTGATGCCCCGCCACAACTCCTTGAGGTCACCTCCTGCTTCCCTGAAACGGTCGGGGTCTTCGATCCGCACGGTACCTTCACCAACAGACTTGAGTTCGACAAGAGTTGTATCGAAGGCACCATCAGCATGCCCGCCAATCAGCACCTCATCAACAGCATCGAGTGTTACCTCGATGTACTGCCAGATGTGATTTCCCTTATCGTCATCGCCATTGTGATCACCCGTACGGAAATCACACGGCTTAGATGCTCGTACCCTCATCGGGGACACGTAGTCATAACCTTCAGGTTCGAGGCAGTTCTTCTCCCTGTGCCCGCAAATGACACACTGCCAGTCACCCCACAAGTTCGTCGCCTTACGGAGACGCTCCTGCCACTTCGCATGGATGCTGTTGCCCTCGGCGAAGATGTTCTCCCGAACGAAGTCGAACTTCTCCGGTGGCAATCCTCCCTCTGTGATGCGGAGGTAGACAGCACGCGGGCAAAAAGTAGACTGATGGCTAAGCTCTGACGGATAGACGATGTGAGTCCTGTGCCCGTGAGGCTGAACGGATTCAGCGAGCATCATCTCTTTGACTTTCGGCAAGACGATGCCCGGAGTGTTCTTCGCGTCCTGCCTCTCGGCTAGCCTGCTCGAAAGTCTCACTTGACATCCAGGTACAGTGGCATCTTGTCCGAGTAAATATGAAGCTGGATGTCAATGCCGCCGAGGTCAGTCTCTGTCACTGTCAGGTCCCCGACATCCTCAGGGGATATGCCCCCGTTTGTGTCGAGCAAGGCAGCAACGGTGGCTGCGGCAGTCTCACGAGTCATCTCCGTTGGCCAACCATTCACCAAGTTGGTGACCATTTCATCAATCGTCATCGTCTTCCTCCAGTTCAGCCCGGTCCTTCGGGCTCAATAGATTAGTTACGTATCCAGGCGGATACCAGTGCCATTCTTTGCGCGGCTCGGACGAGCCCGGCTTCCACCGCCACATCTTACGTGTCGCCCTTCGGTCCTGCTCCGTCGTGCCTCCCCATACACCGTACTTCTCATTGTTAACAAGGGCGAAGTGAAGGCACGCCTCCCGTATGGGGCACACTCCTTCACCGTCTTCGCCATTGCACATGTCGAGTACGGGCGTTGGTTCTTCTTCGTCAAACCAAGGGTCGTAGACCTCTGGCTCATCCTTGGGTCTCACCGGAGCAGATCCGAGGCACTTGCCCCGCGACCAGTCAGGTGCTTCCCTTCTCAGTCGCAAGACCATATCCAGTTGCTTTCTCAATGAAATCGTTCTCGTCTAGAACGATAAGTCTCTTAGGTCGCCCCGACGCTGTCATGAATGAAATGACCAGTGCCGGGCGCTTGCCTTCAACGAGAGCATTGTGCTCAATCGTCATCCAGTTGTCGAGTGTTACCCGGTAGCCCTTCTGGCTGGTTGACTTAACCTCAAACGACCACTCGGTATTCGTCACGTCGTTCTTTACTCCTGATCCTGCTCCGGAACCAGGGGTAACACGTCCGCCGTGAAGCGTAGCTGTTACCTTCTCCTGGTTCCGGGCAAGTCTCTGCGGCTTATCCAAGGTAGCGTGCCTTGAATTCATCGGTAACATCGGTCCACCCGTCTGTCACGTCAGCATTAGTGGCAAATACATGCAGCCACCCCTTTTCAAGGGCGTACTTGTTCCTCGGGACGAGCCTTGCCACAGTAGTCCTGTCACCGTACCTGATGCGCTCTCGAATGAATGACATCTTGAACAGCCTTGTATCACTCATCGGGAAGAAATTCCTGTGTAACGTCCTGCCAAGGCAGGACATCCGCGTTGGCAACCGCTTCAATCTTGACAGGGCGACGATACCACTCGGTCCAGCCATGGCGCTCAGCCGAAGCGATGGCGGCAACCCTGATGCGCCCACCGTAAGATACCTGCCCTTCTTGACGGGTGATCTTAAACAACCTCGGGTCTGCCATCAGTACTCCTCGATCATCATTGCCCGGATCTCAGCCGCGACGTTAAGGTGCAGCATCGCCGCCGTATTGAACCGGCTGATCTCTTCCATCGAGTCACCGACTACACCGGCAGCAATGTCGTGCTCTGCCTTCTCGATGTGCTCCACCCACTTGCTTCGTATCCAGTCAGAAGTAATTTCAGGCATTGACTGCCTCCCTCAACGCTTTCTCATCCAATGTCTTGCGGATGTTTTCCCGCAATGACCTTGCCCGGATGCTCTTCTGCTTCTTCGGGTCGAGCTTCTTGTGCCTGCCCGCCCGGTGCTTGCTAACTGGCTCACGACGAGCGGGACGAACACCTTCGAGCATCTCCTGCGACCACTCGTCAAGGGGGATACCCTGACCGGGATCGTTCATTCCATTGGTCTCGGTGCTGATGCCCGGAAAGGGATTACCCACCTGCCACTCATCCAAGGTCAAGCCCCAGTTCTTCCTGCATCGCCATGTCGAAAGCCGACCTGGCAGGTGGTTCCTGAGTCCCGGCGATGTGGTGCGGCGTGGTGTCCGGGAGCGTCAGGTGCATCTGCGTCAGCTTAACCTCGGCTTTGCCCGCTGCCCTGCGGTTCTTGATCCCATCGGCGATCTCGGGATGATCGGCGGCGATCTGCCTGATCTCACGACCACGGTCGTAGATCATCAGCCATTCATCACGGGAGATGTCACCGAAGTAAAGCTCCGCATACTCCATCGCCGCATACACAATCCATGCAGAAGGTACGTATTCCTTGATGCCCGCCTTGCCGAACAGCAGGGCAAGATTGGTGACGTACTCACTCGCTCCGATTTCGACAGCGTGCGATACGTGTGCCAGTCCTTCACTAGCCGACTCGATTTTACGGCTAAGTTCTTCATACGTCAGCGGTTCATCCATTAAACCTCCATAGTCTGGAATGATTCCTCTCCCGACGACTCCATGATCGCCCGGTACATGCTCATCTGCAACAGCGTATCCGCTCGCAGCGCTTCTGTCAAGCCTTCTTTGCCCTGCCACTGCTGACCTGCGAACCTGTAGTAGGCACCGGCACGCTCGATAACGCCGAGACTGATAGCCATGTCAGTCAGTTCCTTCAGCGTGTCATAATCACCGCGCTTGAATCCCAGGCTGGGAGCACCACAGAAGTAAAAATCTACGCTTGTCTTCTGCTGTGGTGTCGCGCTCTTGTTCTTCACGGTGTTGAACCGGATGACCTGACCGACCTTGAAAGGCAGGGCTAGCCCAGGGCGCTTCTCTGTCAGCCATTCTCCCTTAGTGATATCGATACGGCAGTAATAGAAATAATCCTTTCCCTTGCCACCCGGTGTCGTCTGCGGCACGCCCATCGGGCTGAATCCGCCGATCTGGTCACGCCACTGGTTGATGATGATGCCGACAAACGGTCTCTCTGAACCGTCAGCCTTTCGGACACCAGCAACTCCAGCCTTACGCGTGAACTTGTTCATAAGGCGGGCACCCATCGCCGTCGTGAACTCGTCCATCGCCTTCTTGACTTCCTCATCCGGACTAAGAGCCGGGTACGAGTCAAGGACAATGCAGTCAAATTCCTTACTCGCGAGGGCGTCAACGAGTGATTCGAGAGCGACCTCCATCACTTGCGTTCTCAAGACGGTGACACGAGACAAGTCAACGCCGAGAGCCTTAGCCTGGTCGGTATCGAAGTGCTCGGCTGCTACCCAGAACGTAGTGAAGTCAGGGTCTTCCTTCTGGTTTGCTGCGACCATCTTCAGCACTGTCGCTGTCTTGCCCGCGCTCGCCTTGCCGATGATCTCCGTCCACTGGTTGCCCGGAAGACCACCTCCGAGGATAGCGTCTAGACCGACGCTGCCCGTCGTGTACCGTCTCGGGATGACAATCTGGTCGGCGGTGAGTACCAGGTCAGCCTTGAGCTTCTTGTTCAAAGCCTTTGCGAAGTCTGCTGTAGACATTAATACCTCCTGATCCATTATCCCAGACCAGGAGGTATATGAGCAAACAATTTGGAGGCTCGTACGGGAGTTTAACCCGTCACTCTGAGGTTGCAGCTCAGCATCTTACGCCTGACCCACGAGCCAGTGCCGCCTGTAGGGATCGAACCTACCACGGACTGCTTTACAGGCAGCCCACACCACCAGGTGTGCTAGTCGGCATGCAAACCGATTTATTTAATGTGCCTCGGTTCTACAGCACGAATTACCATTATCCCCTAGCCGGTCACGGCGGGCTTCCCTTTCAATCAGGCTGAGGTTGCTGACTAAGCTCCTCTTACTCGGTAATTCAGGGTGAATGACGGGAGTCGAACCCGCTAGTAACAGGATTCACAGTCCTGTGCCTCACCGTTTGGCTTCAAACACCGCTATCAGTATGCCACACGCCCGCTAGCTTGTCAAGCCCTCGGAACGTATGACTGCGGGATTGACCTGAACTGCATGTACATGCTGCCCGCTGCCCCGCCCGTGTCGATCTGCCTCGTCACCGATCCCTTGCCGGATGCCCGACCTGCGAGGGCAGGCTCGGGACCGCGAGCACTGAAGCCGCAGTCGAAGCACTTGTCCGTTGGCATCGTGACTGACCCAGCCCTTGTGCCGTGAGGGATGAAGTTGCCCGACCCGCACTGCGGGCAAGACTGGTTGTACTTCGGTCGCTTCAGTTCGTACTCAGCCATGAACTCCATCTGATCAGCCGTCAAGGTGGTGGCATCACGCACCTGCTGTAGCTGGCGGAATAGCTGATCTTCCTGCTGCTGTGACATTGCAGGCTCAGCCGGTGCCATACCAGGCGGCGCTAGCTGCTGGTACCTGTCAGGCGGTGCCTGCTGGTACGTCTGCTGCGGCTCGTCCTGCCACCATACTTTACCTGTGCCGCCAGAAACCTGCGCGGGCGCGCTTGGCTGACTTATCCCTAGTTTCCTTGCCCAGAAGTCGTTCATCAACGAGATCCTCTACGTAGTCCCAGTCAAACTGAACCGTCATGGTCAGTCCGTCCCGTGTATCGGGAAGCTTCAGGACTATTCTACGACCTGAATCCGTAATGCCAGCTACTTCTGCCGGTATCTTCAACTTGGTTCCCATTGGTAGTCCCACCAGGTTGAGGAGTTCCTCCTGGGTTGGGTACCTGCTTCGGTCCAATTCCGTCTCCTAGTTTTAGGACCCCCTTATCTAGGAGTCGCATTATTATCGCCTGGGTACCTAGCTGTATCACGCCCGCGTTCTGCTTGTTGAAGATGTCTCGCATCTCCGCAGGAATTTCATTAAGGTCTGCTCCCTTGCTTTGCAGTGCCCGGAAGGTGTACTCCGTCACCGCTTCGCCCGCCCACTGCCCGAGTACGTCAACCGTTTCCTTAATCGGGGCGTATGACTCGAACCTGCGAGCTGATTCTTTATGCTGGTACTGGAGTCCGTCGATGTCGCTCGGGTGCAAGCCGAGAGTTTCCTGGGCGGACTGGAAGACCACAGGCGGAAGCGTATGCGGAAGCATGTCCCAAAGGAAATCCGACACAGCTAGCCGCCTGGGGTCTATCAGTTCGTTCACTGTTGCCTCACTTAGCCGAAGCCCAATTCTTGACGATTGCCGTCTCCACCTTGAGAGGCAGGCTGACAAGCTCTTGAATACCTTCGCCCGTCATTGCCCATACTAGCAGGTCACAACAGGCTTCGGCATCCTCTTCGGGGCATTCTACGACGAGTTCGTCATGCACCGTCAAGATGAGGTGCCAAGGCTTGCCGATTTCCTTCACCCTCTCGTGGAACCTGACCATCGCCATCTTGGTAAGGTCGGCTGACGATCCCTGGAAGATGTGGTTAAAAGCCTGCCTTTCGGCGTACATCCTCTTCTTCTCGTTGTGCGCCAGCAACATCGGCAACCGGCGCATTCTTCCCAGCAACGTCTTCGTATGCGGGGGGAAGCCCGTCCTTGCCTTGCTGTGCCGCCTCGCCTCGCGCAGGATCTCGCTTCGGTAGTCGCTGATCTCAGGAGTGTTCCTGTCATACGTCCGCTTGAAGCCGCGAGCCTTGTCATAGCTGACGCCCATCATGCTAGCCAGCTTCTTCAGACCCGCTCCGTACACGGTGGCGAAGTTGATCGACTTGCCGTACTTGTTCCTCGCGTTCTTAGCTTCGAGGACATTGCCGTGTACCTGCTGCTGCAATAGCTCGGGATCTACTCCCATGGCCATCGCAGCCGTCATGGTGTGCGGGTCAATGCCCTTGAGGAAGCCGTCCCAGAACGCTCCGAACCCGATGAAGTGAGCCAGCAATACCAGCTCGATCTGACTGTAGTCAGCGACGACGAGGATACATCCGGGTCGGGCGATGAACAGCCCGCGAACAAGTTTGCCCAGCGTTGTCCTTGGTGCCGGTACGTTCTGCAAGTTAGGCTCACGGCATCCGAAACGACCCGTGCCCGCCGCGTACTGAACGAAGTCGGGATAGATGATGCTGTCGAAGACACGTGCGGGCTTGTCCTTAGCATCCGGGTCGCCCTTGTAACCAATGACATACGTCGTCAAGACCTTGTTTGTCTCCTGGTAGTCAAGGATCGCCCGTGCTACCGCGTTATCCGGGTAAGAGCTAAGGGCTTCATCGTCAGTCGAGTAAAACGTGTGGTCAGGCGTTTGGCCTAGGTCTACCTTTTCCTGACCTGTCTTGGTAAACCTCCATCCTTCAAGACCTTCTCCACCTTCACTCACGGGCTTGTAAAGAATAGCCTGCTTCTGCGGTGGCGAGTTAAGGTTGAACTTCTTGCCAGCGGCGGCATAAACCGCGCGCTCACGCTCACCTGCAAGCGCAGTCAGTTCAATTTGCAGTTCATCAAGGCGCTTCGTATCGATCATGACGCCTTTGCACCGCATGTCTGCGAGGACACTCGTCAGACGGCACTCCATGTCCCACAACTCTTCAAGACCCTGCTCAATGATCAGCGGCTCGCACCGCTGCCATTCAAGCCAAGCGTACTTAACGTCGCAGTGAAGGTAGTGACGCACCATTTCGAGTGTGTACTTCTCGACGGTCTTACCGACATTCTCGTCATCATACGTGTACCCGTAAAGATCCTTGGTGACGTACTTCATGCCGTAACGCATGCGGTTCTCGTCGGTAAGATGATGAGCCTCGATCGTGCAGACACTCTTGCCAACGGGAATAAGACCGCCACGGTACTTAGCCACGGTGGCGAGGTCAAAGGTAAACCCGTGCCCGCCCTGCTGAATGTCAGGGTCAGCGAACAAAGGGTTAACGATGTCGAATACTGTTGCCCTGTCTAGCTGCTCTGGCGGTCGCTCGTAAACGGGTACCCGGAAGTTCCTGACCTTTCCGTTCTTGTCAGTCCTTGGGTCAAGCCGCTCACCAATGACCTTCGTTCCTATCGGGTGACCCATAGGTATTTGGGCGGTCCTGCCCTTAGTGGCTAGACCCATCCACAATGCCTGGTTCCTCGCGGGGACACCACGGTCATCCATCCCGGGCGCACTCGGTATCGTCTCCATGTCGAAGACGAACTTGCCGGTGTTGCCGATGATCTCGACCTCACGCCTAAGCTGATCCTCGGTGAGGATAAGACTGCTTATCATTTGCCCTCCAATGCGAACAGCCCCGAGTCTATGACTCGGGGCTGCTTGTCAACGTGTCAGGCTAGCTGACCGACAACCTCTTCGAGGTGCGTGTAATCCGGGTACTTGATGTACCCTTCCTCGGTCGCCATCTCAGTCAGGAGATGGGCACGGGTCTCCTCGTCAAGCGGGGAAACGCTTGGCCAATCCTCAGACAGGTCACGAAGCTTAACCGGGTCTACCGAGTAAACCTTGGCACCCTTGCCGTTCTGCCCGTTAGCTTCCTTGCTGACAGCCCAGAGGATATCGGGATCGTTGAGGTTCTGGTCGTTCTTTCGACGAAGTTCGTACCTCTTCAAGATCTTGCCGAAGGGCTCTGTCGTAGCCTCCCATACGAGGGAAACCGTCGGGTCTTCAAGGTCAACGACGTTGAAGTACGCCGTCGCCTTGGGAGAATCGCCAGCCTTGCACAGCGGGCACCCCATGTCCTCATTGCCGTCTTCCTTGACGGGACGCTTCTCGACGCCGGGTACGCCCTTGATGCAGTTCTTGACTGTCGTACGACGCTTGCCGGTCTCCGGGTCGATGACGTCAATCCAGTGACGGTTCGTGCTGCCGAAGTTTTCCTCTTCAAGGAATGCGATGATGCGCGTGTCATCCTCAACCCTGAACAGGTTGGACTTGCGCCCCGCGATCTTACTGAATGCTCCGAAACCACGGCTGGTCTGTCGTGCTGATCTCATTGGTGTTGCCTCTGTTCTCGTTCCTCGGGTACGTGCTTCTCTCATTGGTTACCTGCCTTCACCCATGCTCTGACGAATTCCTCATCGCCCGGAATGTCCAGGCTGCGGTCTAGTCTCTCTAGCGCCGGGTCAAGTGTAGCGTCGAGAACTTCGTTCGCTCGGCTTTCAAGGTTGACAATGTGGTCAACCTCTGTATCCAATTGTACCTCAGCGGAGATTGTAAGGCTGCCGTACTTCTCAGTGACGAGAACGTGCGTCCTTGCTGCTGTCAACTTCAAGTGATTCCTCGTTTTCTCAGGTCCAAGAAGTGCTTCGTCACCTTGCCGGTAAACTGCGTCTTCTTGATGTTAATCCTCGGTCCAGGGTAGAATACACCCTCTGAATGAGCGATGTCAAGCACTCCCTCGACTTGCGCGTGCGTGTAATACCTTCTGCGTCCCCGCACGTCACCTCCCTTGCCAGGCAATGAGTAGCCCGACTTGGGCAGTATTCCCTCGTTCTCCCAGGCACGGATGGTAACAGCAGAGCGACCTCCGAGCATGCTGGCAAGCTGCCCCGTCGTGAAGCACTCAACCTGCTTGCCCTTAATGGTGAGGACACGACCCTTTGGCCATGGCTCGTCATACTCGTCATCGGGAACGTGGCTGTGACCGCCGCGAGGCATCTTGCTGCCTGGGTAGTACGTAGTCATGCCTTGACCGCCACGAGTGCCCACGTTTCCTTCTCGATGATCAGGTCGTCAAGCTCGGCATCGGATACGACACCCTCCTGATTCAGCAGGTACAAATCATCTTCGCTGAACTGACGGATCGTTACCTGCCGGAACACCCGGTCGAACAATTCCTGACCCAACCGGCGCATCAGGTGCTCGGCACCGCCGAGGTCTATCTCGGAGTAGACGCGCCTCTGAGCTTGAAGCCCGGAGTATGCCTTGCCCCCGATGAAGATAGGATCATCGAAGTCGTAATACCTGTTGCCCTTGTCGTCAAGGCGGAACTCATCCGTGTTCTCTGGGTGTAGCAGCCGGGCTAGAAGCAGTTCTCGTGAAGACGAGCGCCTCTCCGTGTAGTTATCTTGCTGATCCTTAGAGAAAAGGAATGTGTGTGCCGCCTTGAGAAGATCATCGACTGGTTCCATGCTTCCTCCCATGTTAGGACCTTAGCATGGTTACTCCCCTGTGGTCAACCAGTCTTCGACACTTCGGTACCACCGTGTCGCCGACACGTCTTCGACGTACTCAAGACGGTTGGAATGCCTTTCGTACAGCCCTCCGTGGAGTTCGAGACCCAGGGCACGCACGCCCAGCAGTGCCGCCGACTCGTAAGTCATGCTCGTTGATGCGACAGTCACGTCGTCATACCTAGTTCCTCCCTTGACTTCTAGGAGGGCGGCAAGATTTCCCCGGTCGTAAACGGCTAGGTCGATGTCGATCATGACGTAAGGCGGGGGCAGCAGCCTGCCGAACTTACTCCCGTAAGGAGCGGCGATGTGATCGATGTGCTGCTTGTTGTGCTCGATCCTGTGCTCAAGCTCGGCACACTGAGCTGGCATGTTGTTCATGTCGATAAACTCACGGGCAGCCTTGGCGTACTGATTGTCATCGATATAGATGACGGGTGCCTTCAGCAACCCTACGTCATACGGAAGGTACATGTTACGGCGTCCTTCGATGACAACGGCGAGGACATTCCTCGTGTTCTTCTTGAAGACAAGACGGAAAGGTTCAGCCTGGTAGCTGAACCTCTTGCCCGGCTCGGGCGTCTTCATCGGAACTCGGTGACGGTAAGGAACGTTGTCCCTTGTCTCACCCTTGCTCCACCACCACGGGCAGTCACACTCAGGCGGGAAAGCCTTGCCGTTGTGCTCCCTCTCCTTAACTGAGCCGAGGTATGACCTCTCGGCTGACGCTGTTCTAGCCATGTTTCCTCCTGGGCTTTCACTATGTGATGGTCAGAGCCTACCCGAACCTAGCGAGGAAGTCAATGCAGTGCTCCCGTAGTTCCTCCACGTCATTGACGAGGGTGCCCGTCGTTGTCTTGCCGTCGATGCCAGCGTCAGCCAAGGCATTCTTGAAAGCCTTGACCGCGAGCTTGCGTTCTTCGATGCTGAACTCAGTCACCACGTCGATGACGTACACCGTGTCATGGAGTGACGACGCCCGGACGTGCCTGCCGTTGATCTGCCTGGCAAGACCTGCGCCCCATGGTATGTCGTAGTTGATCAGGTAGTTCGCCGCTGGCATGTCTACCCCGTAGGCACCCGCATGAGATGAAATGAATACACGTATGTTAGGGTCAGTGAGGAACTTGTCAACAGCAGCAGCCTTATCCCGATTGGACATGCCACCGTGGTAAACGACATGACCCACATGACCGAAAGCGGAGTCGAACATGTCAACGACCTCGCGGTACCGGCTGAAGATCATGACCTTGTTTTCAGCCCCACTCAGCAAGATCTGATCAACGCGTTCTTCAACGAATTCTTTCTTAGCATTGAAGATGCGAAGATCGTGCCCGGATGCTATGAAGTCGAAGGCGTACTTACTGCCGGTATCATCAGTAGTGACGTAATCATTCGCGCTCTTGACGATGGCTGGCGGGCAGCCAACAAGCATCTCCATGCAGGTGTGCACGCTCATGATGCGACCAAGGCTGGTCTTATCGCCACGTCGGTCTAGCCCGGAATGCGTATCGCTGAGCCGCAGCCCCTTCGAGTAAGTACCGTAAGTTTCGAGCAGTTCAGCAGCCATCAGCTTGTACAACGCGGCGACGTCGGAACCCATGGGTACCCGCCACGTGTCGTACTCGATCTTAGGAAGGTACGGTGCGACGTCGGGATCTTCCCACGTGCGCCTGCACATGGCAGTGCCCATCCGGGCGTAAAGAGCGTCGAGGTTCTTGTACCTGATGATGCTTCCCGATGCGTTCCTCGTGATGTAAGCCCGCTCGAACAGGTCAAGCCTGCCGAGGACACACGGGTCAACCCATTGCATGATGCTGAACACCTCATCGAGGCTGTTCTCAATCGGCGTTCCCGTCAGGGCAAGGCGGTACGGGTAATGCAAGTACTCCTTCACCGCGAGACTCCGCTGGCTCGTCATGCTCTTAATCTTGCTCGCCTCATCCAAGACGCACATCGATGCAGCCAATGTCGATATTTCAGCATGGTCAGTGATAACGCTGTCCGTACTGACAATGACGTACTCACTCCGGCACTCCCTTGCCCTGGCGAACTGCTTCGCCCGTTCTTCCGGAGTGCCGTCAACGATAACGCAACTCGCCAGGTCGGGCACAGTCAAAAATCGCCTCTTTACCTTCACCTGCCTCGTCGGAACGTCAGTGAACTTGCAAAGAGCCTGAGCCCACTGGTATTTCAAGTCTCCGGGGACGACAAGGAGCGCGGTCCTGATCTTCCTCTGGTCAAGCAGGGCTTCGCAGCATGCGATCGCAGTCGCGGTCTTACCTAGCCCCATCTCGAACGCGAGGAGTTCATTACCGCGCTCCATGAAAACGTCTACAGCCTCGCGCTGATACGGGAAAAGGTCCAGTGTCAGCGCCATGTTAACTCCAGTCAATTCCCTCGAAGTAGGTAAAGCTGCCTACAGTACTGTCAATTATACCCTGCCTGATCTCGGCTGGGCTGAGGTTGCCCGGATCTCTGCCGTCATATGCGGGGTGAACGTACGCTCCGTTGACCTTCCTCACCCCTCCGTAACTGAAGATCCGTGTCTTCCTCCTGCCGAACGGGTTGTCATCGATCCACTTCTTCGCCCGCTTCTGACCAGCCGCGTCGTTATCCAGCGCGAGGATGATCTCGTCGGCATATGGCCAAAGAAGCTCCATCTGGTAGTCGGTGAAGCCCGCTCCGCAAGGGCTGACGCAACGGTACCCGGCGTCATAGAACTTACCTGTCTTGACAGGGTTCTCCGTTACGACGACGGGACCGTCCGTGCCCGTCCGCTTCAGATAGCGGTAGCCGAACACGGTCAGGTGCTTCTTCGCTCCGTCAGGCTTGTTCAGCACGACGGCTGACTCTTCTCCAGTTCCCTTCTCCTGCCAGCCGATTAGCATGTCCGTCACTGGATCACGCAGCGGGAAGATCCACCTCGCCGTCGTGTGGTTGAACAATATTTCCAGATCACGGGCAGCCAGTGCTGACATGCCTCGCTGTTCGAGTGCCCACGGGGGCGGCTCTCCCGCTTCCCATAGCTCAGCCTCACTGAGCAGCTTGAGTCTTTCGTCTGTCTTCCTCTCTCCGACCCTCGGCTTGTGCGTCTGAATCCATGCGACAGCCTCGCCCTTGCGGGCACACTTGACTGTCTGGACAAGCCATTCGAATGACCCGCCGAACCCGCAGGAGAAGCAGTGGTGCTTGCCCGTGTCGAGGTTGCATGACCATGACGGTTTCGTATCAGGGTGCTGCGGCGACGGGCAGATACCTGTCGCCTCGTCGCCGCGAATCCTGTACTCGATGCCGAGTTCGTCCAAAGCTGAAGCTATGTCAGCCGGGATGATGTCGGGAAGGTCAGTAGTCTTCCCCGGTCTCATCTTCCTCCTTGCATGCGTAAGCGATGAACCGGAATATATCCCAGTCCCATTCTCCCTTGACTGTCTGGATGTAACCCCTTCTGGCTGCCGTGTTCTTTATCGTCACGACGCCCGTCTCATCCTTGTCGAACGTGAACACCATGTCGGAAGCCATTCGGAGACCCGTGCCACCCATCATCGCGATGTCATCGAACCCGCCGCCAGCCTTGCCCAACTGCTTCTCCCTAGCCTGGTGAGTGACGATCACGGGGAAGCGGTTCCTCATCGCGAGAGCCTTCAGATCACGGGCGAGGTTGTCATGCGCCTCCCATGAACTTCCTGGCGTGCGCCCGGTTACCTCGTCCGTCATGAAGTAGAAGCCGTCAATGAATACCATGTCGGGCTCTGCCTTCTCGATCTCGTACTCAAGGTCAGCCATCGAGAACTTAGCGACCGGCTGGACGACGATGAAAGACTCGGTAGCATTCGTCATCTCGGCATCCCAGAACTTCCTCACCTTGTCCATGTCGGCATCAGACAAGCGGTAGTCGTCCGTGCTGGCGAGATAAGGAGCGGGATTAACCTCCGCACCGTAGCAGGTAAGTATGTCCCGCACGTCCTGCTCGGGTACCTCGATCGATACGAAGAGGACGCGCCTCGGCTCCAGTGTCCTTGCCCGGCTGAGGCTCTTGCGCCCGAACCAGGCATTGAATGCCGACTGGATGGCGAACGTCGTCTTGCCAGCCTTGGAACGACCGACAAAGGTAATCAACTGACCGTCGGCGAATCCGGGAAACTGGTCATCCAGGGCTTCGATACCGAAGCCGGGAGCCGGTGCCCTGACAAGGCTGAGCCGGTCTTCGAGGTCGAAGTCCTTCCTGTCCCACGCTACCGTGACAGCCGCTCTCGCCTGGTGCTGCAATACCTTCCTCGCGGTAGCCATCATGATCTCTGCCGCCGCCTTGGCGTTGCCCGCTTCCCAGTAAGCCTGAGCCTTGGTCGCCCCGACCTCAGTCTCGAACAAGGCGATGCTATCCCTGGCTAGGTCGGTAAGCTCGCGGTCGTCAAAGCCTGACTCGACAATGCGGTAAGTCTCGACGGGGAAGCTTCGCCTGAACAGGCTGGTCTCGGGCACCTTCGAGTACTGTGAGTAATACCGCAGCAAATTGTTGTAAGCGTCGATGTCCTGCCCTTGGAATACGGCTGCGTAAGCCGGGTTCCTGTCATCCGACATGAACTCGGTGTCCATGCCCATTTCTATGTACGGGTGAATGTTCTTCGTCGCCAAGATCCGGCTGACGATTTCACGCCCGAGAATAAGTGTCGCCACTAGTCCCTCCTAGTTGCACGTCGGTTTGCGTATACTCCCTGAAGCTTCTTGCATACTTCCGCAAGGGTCACGGGGTCACACATCATGCCGGTAACAGTCTCGACATTACTTTCGTACTGCCACTGGCTGTTCCGGAAGAAAAAGCTGACCATGTAGCGCCCGAACTCGGGCAGCGGCAGGATCTTGTTGTTCCCGTCCCTGAACTTCTCGGGGCTGTCTGAGTATGACCTGCGGATCTTCGTCTTGTCAAGCCCCGACTTGACCCGGTAGTAGAACCAAGCCTCCGACTTGCCTGTCGCGATCCCGTGCTCGATGAACTTCTTCGTGATCTGGTTGGCCATTGCCCACGCAAGGTCATCACTGCCTAGTGCGTCGGGTGCCCTGTCTGCCGGGTTCTTGTACGTCCACGCGGGCGCACGGTCATGTGTATCCGTTGCGAATCTAGATGGCTTGCCCATCGTTTCCTCCTATGTCGATATCGAAGTCACCATACGTGACTTTCATAGTGAAGTCAAGTTGCATATATTGGTAGATATATTTCAAGTTATGAAAGTCAAAGTCAAAATCTAACCCCCCTACCCCCCTTGGCAGGGAACCGTACCAGACAATTATCTCAGTGTCAAACAGTCCGGGCATGCTTGACAAGCTGCTCCCCTGCGGGTATATTTCAGGCAAGGAGGAAACATGACATACACAAGCTACGCCCTGTGGGGCAGGGGCGACGTAACGCCCCAGAACGTGTCAGCCTTGCTGGCTGACTTCATATCAGAGCAGGTCGGAGCCATCTTCCGTCCCGTCGAGGTGCCGCGTGGCGGGTTGAGGAACGCCCTCAACTGGCTGGAAAGCCCTGAGCAGTGGGGCGACGGGGGCACGATCGCATCGGAAGACCTGGTTACCGAATTGATGACAGCCCGTGAAGCAGAGGGAGACGAGATCGTCTTCATCGCCCTGCTTCCGGCTGATCCTACCCCGGAAGAGGTAGCGTTTGTCAAGGACGTCTGGTCAAGGGGCATCCCCGTGTTCGACTTGTCGGCTGCGCTGGACCTGGTAGACATTGACAACTTGGAGGCAGTCGTGCCCGAGCCGGTCAAGAAGACCAGGGGCAGGAAACTGTCCGACCCGAAGCCGGAACCTTTCGAATCCGTGACGACGAAGGCAACGGAAGGTCCGCTCGCTGATGAACTCCCGTTCGAGTCTCCTTCGAAGGAGACTGCCGCGACGGAGGTCGTCTTGGCATCGGAAGCTATCGACGCGTCAGGACCAGTCGGGCTAGCCTACGAGATCTTGGCTACGACACCGGCACCCCGCTCCTGGGACCAGTACGCCGCCGAGTCCCTCCTCGCGGAGGGACTGCGGTCGATAATCCGGCAGGAGGTCTACAAGATCCTCACCGAGGAAGGCGTGCTGAACATCAAGTCTGACCGTGACAAGGTTGACGAACTTCGTGATGAAGTCACGCGGCTACATGATGAAGAACTCGGCAAGGCTGCGGCGAAATCACTGAAGCACAACGCCGATCCTTTCGCCCAGGTCACATCCGGCTTGTCATACATGCAAGATAAGTATGACAAGCCCCCGTTCGAAGGTCCGTATACTGGAGACCTGACTGACTATTACATGACGCCCGATGGTGACTACCATCTAGCGTCGAAGGGACTGCCGAAGCGAGGCTGGATTCTAGCCAAGCTATCGGATGACGCAGTAGTTCAGCTAACCGCAGCCGGGAGAATCAAGTGATCGTGTACATGACGATCGGAAACCCAGATGACAAGCTGAGCCAGCGAGAATGGGCTAACTACATCACCGACATGGTGATGCTCGTTTTGGAGCACGCGGCAGAAATTCACTTCGCTGGCTTCAGTCACCCGAGCGCACCGTACCAGAACGCCTGCTGGTGCGTGAACTTCGCTGATGAGCACAGTTACAACAACGCCCGCAACATAGCGTCACTCGTCAGGCAGAAGTACAATCAGGCAAGCATCGCCTGGGCGACAGCCCAGGTTGAATTCATCTAGGAGGTACTATGGTTAAGAAACTAGTTTCACGCCTTTTGCCCGGCGAGAAGATCAAGGGCAACGGCACCGTCAAGGATGTTAAAGACTTCGGCAACCGCGTCATCGTGGAAAGCGAAGAGGGCGGACGAGAAAATTACGGCGCTTACGACGAGGTTGACGTAGAAGACTGACCGCCCGGTTAGTCTCATCTAGGTAAAGGAAAATTATGTACACAGGTACACACCGCCTGGTGAAGATCTACCAGGGCATGAGCAAGAGGGCGAAGGTTGCATTCGTAACCGGCGTCCTGGCTGTGGCGACTGCGGCTAGTGTCGTTCCGTCGCTCGCGGCAACTAGTCCGACTTACTCGGACACTAGCGCGACTGTGGTTGCCGCGAGCATCCTGCCGCTCAACTTCGGGGACGTGCAGCACACACTGTCCGTTGTCGCTTCGGGTGTTCACAGTTCCGCTGCTATCAGCATCCCAAGCATTGTCGGAGATCCTGCTACGCAGATCACACCGATCGCCAATGGTGACACGCTGACCTTCGCGGCTACAACCCATCCGGTCTCGGCTGCTCCGTACACCTTCGCCATCACCAGCACCAACATTCCTACGGGGATTACTTGGAGCACTAACGTTAACCCGAACACGGGCACTGACGTGCTGACGGCACAGGTTGTCGGAAGCCCGACGTTCCCGATTGCCAACGCGACTGTTACCGCCAAGGTGACTGACGCTCTCGGTGACGTGACTATCGACACCGTGACGTTCTCACCAACTGTCGCAACGTCAGTGAATGAGTTCAACGTATGGCAGACAGCGGATGCCGTACCGGCTATCTCGCCTCTGTACGCGAATAACAACACGACCGGCAATGTGGACTTCACTGTGCCCGTGAATGACAATGGCGTCCTTTCGAACGCTCCTCAGGGCGTATCACTGGAGAACAACAGCCTCGTCGCTGTGAACGCTGCGCCTGGCACGTATGACAACGTGAAGCTAACCGTCAGCGATGCTGCCGGTGCCGCGTCAGTCGAGACCTTCGACCTCAGTGTCGTCGGTGCCCGTGTCGGTTACCAGGGACCAGTACTTTCCGGTGGTCACGCGATGAAGGTCAACGGATCACGTGAGGACGTGTTCTTCATCCAGTCTGGTGCGGCGTCGTGGGACAAGTTCACCATCGTCGGACCGGGCAAGATCAATGGTCACCAGGGTTGGGTCAACGGCAAGGTCGGTCTCAACGAAGCTGTTTACGGCGGGCTTGAGAACAACCACGGCTACACCGTGTACTACCAGCCGGTTACCGGACAGGGTGGGAGCACTCCTGTCGACGGAAGCAAGATGGGTTACGTTTACTTCGTAAGCTAAACCCGCGTTAAATGAAGAGCCCCTCTCGGAGTATTCTCAACGAGAGGGGCTCTTCGCGTTCCCAGGAGGGGGGAGGAACGCAGCGGTGGAGGGGTACCGCCTAACATTATGTTAACACGTTGACCTGGAGGTTGTCTATCATGCAGAACGGAAACATCAGTAATGTCGTCCAGCCCCGGATATTGCTCGTATTCGAAGGGACACTGGGTCACATAAGTAAAGAAGGAGTGCCCGTCTTTAATCATTTCGCTACGCAAGGCGAGTGGTACACGGCATGGTCACAATGGAGCCTCGACCAGATGATGTGCCGGATGATGTGGGACGTGACGAAGAGGCAGGGGATCAACATCAACGTCGTGTCATTCGTCGGTGACAAGTCGGAAGACTGCCGCATGGGTTTGCAGGATCATCTCGACGCGCATCACTTGCCCGTCGCCGACATCCTGCTTACCGATCCCGGCTTGCTCGCCCGTGAGATCGCTTTCATGCCCGACGTGGCGAGGATATATGACGGCAATGCGGAGACGGCGATGATGTACGGGAACAAAGGGACGCTGATAACTCACTGGAATCAGCTAGGAAAGTAGGTCACGCCATTCAAGCCTGGTCAGGGTGTCACCACTGTCAGTCATGCGCCACAATGTCAACGTGTCTCTTGCTTCTTCACGAACTCCCTTTAGCCAGTTGGTGAACTCATACTTGACTGTGCATGCCCGGATCGGAATGCCCGTGGGAAAGTCATCCGGCACCGGGTGAAGCGCCATGTAGATATAACTTGACCTTGCCATTTAAGCTCCGGGTAGATCGGGGACGAACTTCTTGACGACGGTAAGCTGTTCCGGTTCTTCTGGCTCATATGCCCGCGTGAGGAACTCGGTTGGTACCGTGTTCACACGCCAGCCGGAAAAGCTTTCACGGAAGAATGCAGTGATCGTTGTCCGGTATTTACCGAACGGTATACGGACTGGCTCCTTAGCGGAGAATGACACGCCGAGGTACTTGTTGATGACAGACACCAGCAGGACGAGCCCGAGGGCAAGGCTGACGATAGCGGGCAAGTTGAGGACTATGAGGCTGACGACAAACACCAGCAGTGCAACGTACCGACGGTCAAGGCTGAATGGCAATATGTCAGTGACGATCGTAGCCGCGCTGATGATTGCCGGTACTTCGTAAATTAGGTGCCAATACTCCATGCCCGCATCCTATCACGACGTATATTGCTGAACAGGAGTGAAGTATTCAGGCTGGTATGAGTACTGACCCAAGGGAACGTTCTGTGTCAGTATGCCCTCGATGTACTGTGACGTAATGACTGCCCGGTCATAGAAGTAAGACCTGCCGTTGCCCGGCGTCACTCCCTGCTCCCAAGCCCACCCGTCACTGTTGCCGTCAGCATAAGGAACGGCGTTGTCACCCAGGTTGAGCATGACCTGATCGATATTGAATGTCATCGTGCCCGAGAACCCAGTGACCGGGACAGCCCACAAGCCTAGCGTCATGTTCGACTCGGTAGCCGTGAAGGATACGACGGGTCGGTACCATGCCGGGTTGCCGTTCACGTCGTACGAGTTGAGCGGGATGTTAGCTGGTACCAGCAGGGACAAGCTCGAACCTATGGCGTCAGAGGTAAGGCTGCCCGTAAAGTTAGCCGGGTTAACTACGACTTGGATGTCATGCAGTTGCCCGTTCGACATAGCAGCCGCGTTTGGCCAAACGTATGTGCTCAGTGTATACGTCTGCCCGACGACGAGACTGGTCGCCGTGAATACCGCGCCGAAGTTCGCAGTCGTACCCGATACGAGCAAGCTGTTCGTCTCCGTGAGGTAAACGTGAGCGCCGTCAAGGCTGATACTGCTCGACACCGATGGAGACGTGCTGACGATCGGGCTCCAAGACGTGGTGTTGTTCTCGAATGTCGGGTTGGGACAGTAGTTGAACGTCGTGGGACCGATGACGGGGATGAGTGACCTCGGGCGCTGGTAAGGACTAGGAGTTTCCACGCCGTGCTGAGCCGCCTCGATTTGAGCGAGAGCGAGGTTGACTGCACTGCCAGCTACGATCGTCCCGAACTGGTACCCGGTAGCCGTGTACACCCCGTCATTCCAGATGTACGTCCCGTTATTGCCCGCCTGGTGCTTCGGTACGCTGTACTTGCCATATATCCTCTGCCATCCGTTCGAGTTATTGCCCATGTTGGTGCCCGAGTTGCTGGCACCGATGCGGATGATCGCCGGGTCAATGTCTGTCACCTTGAACGCGGCAAAGTCTGTCATGCCTGACGGCAGCGTGATGACAGTGAATGCCGTCAGCGTGACGAGACCGAATCCCTCAGTAAGGAAAGGAACGCCACCGGGAACACCCGGAGTGTTAGTCTCGATGCCAGCGAATGGAACACCCGATGCATCGACTCCTCCAGTCGCCACCGTAGGACCGAGAGCCGGGTCGAGGTTGACGAGGAATACTGCCTGACCTGATGACAAGAACTGTGATACGCCAGCGGCATGAATCATACCGTTACCGGCGAGCATGAATGCATAAGGCTTGTATGACGCCGACGCATTCGGGGAGCCGACCCATATTCCCTGCGCCTGGTTACCATCGACGTAAGGAGTAGGAAGGACACCGGCATTGGCAGTCGTCGCTGGCTCGTACTGGATGCCGCCGATCCAGAAGGTCGATACGGTCGGGCTCGCCGTCTCGACAAATACACTAATTGTATCGCCGTTGACGAAGCTCAGTCCTGTAATGGACACCTGCTGCCATGGCAATGTCGAGTCAACCGTGTAAGTCGTAGTACCAAGGACCGTGCTCGTCGTCGTATCGACAGCGGACACGTTGAGGGTGACCGGACCACCCTGAACTTGGAAGCTGATTGCACCCGTTACCGTGTCGAGGCTGACACCAGGGGGGAGGCTGACTCCCTCGCCCGTCGCATTACCGGGTGTCTGCACCTGCAAGCTTGTCTGCGCGCTGAATCCAAGCCGGGTCATCTGGCTGATGCCCGCGCCCGCGACTGCCGTAACTCCTGCTATGCCGAGTACGAAACTCGGATTCGGGCAGAAGTTGTACGAAAAATCGTTCGGGAACGCCATGTCATCTCCTACGCGGTCGGTGCTTCTGCAATCATACCGGCGAAGCTCGTGATGCCCGGCGTAGTAGCTGGCTTGTAAGGAGTCGGCGAAGGGAAAGCGATCTGACTGCCAGCCGGGCTTGCCGACATCGCGACGAGGACGTTAGCCGGGGCGACCTGGTTCTTCCATACGACAATGGAAGGTCCGACGATGTTCGTGGCTGAGCCTGGGATAGTTGTCGTTGACGTTGTGTTGTTCGTGTATACGTATACCCTGTCACCGGGACTCAAAGTGGTGCCCGTATACGTAGCCCCGTGGTGCATCGTTCCGGATACCCGGTAGTAAAGAGCCGACTCGCCCGCGTACCACAAGTTGTTATTGTCTTGCGCCCAGAATAGCAGCCCTGATGCGAGCCCGCTTGTCGCCCCGTTGGTGAATGTCACCGCCTGCAATCCCGCTGCCGGAACCTGGATGACGGCAGCGCTCTCCGTGTTCGATGTCGTCGCCCTGATGTCCTGGTCAGGGGTAACGGTAAGCGACCCTTCGAAGACAGTCCACGTCCCGCCGACGTCAAGCTGGCGGGTAGCTACGGGCTGAAGGTACCCGATGCCGAAAGAATCGAAGAAGTAATCACTTGCGAATGTCCTTGAAATGCACCTTCCGATGTAGTTGCCCCAGTCATCATAAAATTCGCTGAACGGGGTCACCGGAGTCGATGCTGCCGGGCTGACTCCTATGTCGGACATCGTGTATGCCGACATCATGACGTGCATCCTGTTGTCGTGCCCCATAGGCACCCACTCGGGTGTCGTCAGCGGGGTAACGACGGCTGACCCGAATACGACGCTGACGGTAGCTGAAGCGGCGTCATTGAGGAATATTTGTACCGACTTGGCATTCGCGTCAGCCGTGAAGTTGACTGACAACATTGTCCATGTAGATGTCGTGATGACGGCTGGCGTAGTACTGAACGTTGTCAGCGCGTTCCCGAAGTTGTCTGATGTGACGGCGGCGATACTTGGTGACTGGTTAGCCGACGTCGTGAATACGTAAGCTGACAAGTTGTAACTCGCACCGGGGATGACCTGTACCGAGTGGACCGAGTGGACCTGTGCCGAAGTGCCCGCGAATGTCAGTTGCAGCGCATGACCGGCTAGTGACGGGCTCGATACCTGGGCGATGGTAGCCGTCGATGCCCACGTTCCCGCGAGCGCTGAAGAGAAGTAAGGGTTGGCATTGGCGGGCTGACCCAGGAATGGCGGCACAGCGCCCGCAGAGCCACGCTGGGCGACGAAGAACGCGTTCTGGTACTGAACAACGTCCCCGATGGCGTAAGCCGTTGCAGGGTCGTACGGGGTCGAGTGGTGGACTGGCGTACCATGCTGGACCGCTATCTCTGAATCGGGCGCGTGCGTTCCCGTGTCATCGATGATGTCATCCTCAGCCCTGCCGATGCTGCGGACCCATGCATTGCTCTCGTTGCTCCCAGTTGTATTGTATGCCCGGAAGGTATACGCGTCAAGGTTCGGGGGCGTGCTGATCGGCGCGGCGATGTCCGTGTTCCACGTCAGCGGGTTGGGGAATCCCACGCCGATTTCGGCACCGTAAGCAGCGCCGTCTGAACGCAGGTTCTCCCACGTACCGGCGAATGAGATCATCGGGGGAATGGTTATCTCTTCGATTACGAATTCAGACCCGTCCCATGAGCCGTAAACGGGGAACCAGGTGTGCGTCGGCTCAAGTGCGGTCGGGCTGCCTGACGGGGCAGGACCAGGCAGGACCGTGACATCCTTTTTAGCGAAGTACGTGAAAGGACCAGTGATCGTCTGACTCCAGTCAGCCGATACTGTCGGGGGGACTCCCTGCGTCTGAACCGTAGCCTCGTAAAGCAGCCCGTCGAATTCAACGATGGCACCAATGGGATAAGTGCTGAGGATGTTCCACGTGTCGGCGACTGGATATGAGACGAGGCTGCCCGTTACGTATTTCGTCCCCGAATTCCAAGGAGTGACCATCGGGTTGACGGGGACGCTCATGTTGTCGTCAAGGAGGATATTCCTTGACAGTGAAAGGTCAACGTCGTAACCGCTGAACAACGTGACGTGCTCGGCAATGCCTCCCAGCGTTCCTCTTTCGAGCATCACCCTCGCCCAGAACGCAGCCGCCTTCCTCATCATGTAAGCAGGCAACTCCGTGCTGAACGGCATTCCTATTTCAGCGCAGAAGTTCTGAAGGTCCGACAGTGACATCTTCATCGGGTCATTAAGCCCGGCTAGCTCGAAGTCATACTGCGTCTTCAGGTAGTCAAGGTTGAATCCGATGACATTAAGGTAGTCTTTGAGGAAAGTATCCGTCTGCTGCGGTGCTACCTGGGTCCATTCCCACGATACGGGCTCGACATTGACAGCCTGCCAGTAGGTATTGTCAATCGTCGGTGCGATTGTGCTCGTCACTACCTGGTAGACAGCCTCATAATACTGACCCTGGTAGATAACGAGCTGCCCCGCCTGCCATGTCAGACCGGGTGTCCACGTCGGGAACGGGGTGAGGGCGAGGGCGCTCCAGTGGGCACCGTCGCTAGCCGGTGGCGTCGTACCGGATACGGGGGTAATGCAAACGTATGAGTTTCCTGCGTAAATTACCGAGTTCCCGACAACGTAACTATTGCCCGGTAGCCAGAACGGGTAAGGGAAGTTAAGTGTTACGGAGCCGCCGCCGATGAGGATGAAGTGACTCGCAGGAGGAAGGGTCAGACCATTGACGATCAGCCCTGTGACTGACCCTTGCAGGTAAACGTTAACATCGAAACCGTAAGGGTTCTGGATCTTCTGCCCGCTCGGCGGGATAACCGGGGGGACGACAGGGACGGGAGGCTGGGGAACGGTGTTCTGGTTGGCACCGAAAGACCTGAAGTACTCGGGCATAAGGACGAGCAGGCGCTCTCCCATGCCGTAAGGGAAGGGAACGAGGGCGGCGGCGAATCCGGAACGTACCCACGTTCCGTCAGATACGAGCATGTATATGCCGTAATACGTTATCTTGCCCGGCTTTGCCGTCGTGTCATTATACGCGGGAGGGACCGTGCCCGACGCGAGAACGACGTCAACGAGGATAGTGCCGTCGTTCTCGTCAACGGGGAATCCCCACTGATTCGACAGCAGCCTGAACTCGGTAACAGTCGAGATCGATGCGTTGTCGATCTGCCCCCACGTTACCTGGATCTCACTGTAGTTGATAACCTGGGCACTCGTAGCTGGCAACAGGTAGGCAAAGTCAACGACGGGCAGGACGGTCTTCGACCCTGGGTACGGTCCAGCGAAAACATCAGGACCGTACCTGCCGAGACCGTAGATATCGTTGTCGTAAATTCCCACTTACAAGTTCCTAAGGAAGTAGGCTTCGAAGGTAGAAGTGAAGCACTGTAGGTGCTGGGTATCCGTCGCATTGCCGAGGAACAGCCTTACTAGGTCGCCCGCGATCATGTGCTCGAAGTGAATCGTATCGGTATACCCGCGTTCGCCGTTGTATGTCTGCCCGTACCTGTTGTTGCCCTGCGGGAACTGGTCGAAGTCGAACACGCACTGCCTTCTGAGTTCGCCGTTGACGTGGCACTGATTGCGGCACCACCCGGAAGGACGGTACTCCCATTCCTGGTGCTGGATGACGAGGTAAAGTCCCGTCGCCCTGACGGTCATGCACGTGCCGTCGAAGTAGTTATGAGTATCCCTCTTAACATGAAAAGGAGGGTGACTGACAAGGAAGTCAGGACCGTTCTGGTTGGTGCTCTGCTGCCACTCAATTGAGAAGTTGTCAAGTTCAAGGCTGATGTACGGGTTGTTCAGCCCGAGACCCCATGCGCTGATCTTCGCCGCTTCATTAGCGTACTGGATAGGAGGACCGAACGGAGGGGAGTACTCCACCTGCGGGTTGATGCCGATTGCCTGCTCGATCGCGACCACTTCAGCCGCGATGCTGTTAGGGTCGGCAGCCCAGATGATCTCCCCGTTTATCCTGTCAGTCCATGACACGATCGACTTCGGGTACACGCTTTGCATTACACACCACCGGAAACGCTAATAAAGAAATTGCCTGGGACTGCTATCTCAAATCCACGGAGGACGATCGGGCTGGTATCCGACTGCGGTGCGTCTTCCCTTGTTATCAATGGTATGACACAGTAAGCTACTCCCGTGATGGCGAGTACTGTCGCGTAAATCGTGCCGACGTTAATCGTCTGACCGAAGCTCGTATTAGGCGAACTCAGCAGTGAAGCCAGTGCAGCCTGCACTTTCGCGAGCACGCCCGACTGACTGAACCCGTTCTGGACGACGAGGCTTGCCTGGTTACCGTTAGTTCCTATGTCGATCGGGACGAGAGTCGGCTGAGCCGTCGTCACCGTGACTCCAGCTAGCGTCTTACCCTGGAAGAACGCTTCCGCGTTGCTCTGGATTCCAGTTGAAGCTGGCTGGTTATTAGCACCCATGAGGTACAAGGTGACCGAGGTAGAATGAGCCGCCACTGCCGTAGCCGCCGTGACGCCCGGTATGTTCTGAGCCATGGCAATGAAGTCACTAAGACTGACCGCCCTCTGAGCGGTAGCAAAAAAAGCAGGTGCGTTCGCCCTGATCTGGTCGTTTGTCTCCGGATCGGTTCCGCCCGTCATCGCGGAGCTTACATAGGCAGTCCCGCTCATCGCCAGCTTGGTCGATACCCCCGAGATAGGGTTTAGGAAAACACCAACCACACCCGACTGGGTGTTGCCAGCAGTACCCACTCCCAGCCGGTATCCCGCCACGACCGTGTACCCGCTCGTCGGTACTGCCCCGTTGACGCCATCTCCGAATTGCACCCATGTAAGACCTGCCTGGTCTAGGAACGTCGTGAAAACCTGGTCGGATGGTCCGAAGTCACCGAGGAACTGAACGTAACTCCAGTCGGTGATGCTCGTCAGGCTCTCGATGTCAATCGTGATCGTACCGTCGATGACACCAGTCTGGGGGATGCCGAATACCTGAGCCGCAGTTCCGTCACTCGTACCGAGCGTGACATTCGAATATGTAATGCCCTGAGTTACGTTGAGCGTCAACTGCCCGCCCGCCGCTGGTACCTCGTACGTAGTCTGACCCGGATCTACCTCGTATACGACCTGGGCGTCAACAACGGAGACGTAGCCACCCGTCAACTGGGTTCCCGGTGGAACCGCTGTCTGCGGTGCGGTAGCCGCCGTCTGGAAGGTTACCGTTCCTGTAGCCGGGTTCCCGTTACTCACGGTGTATCCGAGAAGCTGGGCGATATTGAGGAGCGACTGGCGCTGGGTAGCGGTAGGAAGGTATGCTTCCTGCGAGATCCTGTCTCCGTAATAGCTGAGGATGTCTCCCATGTAAGCGGTCGCCTCAAGGATGGCGAGACCGATGTCTCCCTCGCTGGAGCCGAAGTTCCACTCGGGCATAGCCTGGGCTGCATACGTCTGGAATGCCAGCATGAAGCCGAGGAAGTCCTTCGACGTGTAGTCGATGGCTGAAGGAACGGTCAGCGCCGTGGTGATAGCTGGTACAGCCAGCGGATTCGGTGTCGTCATTATCTGCTTCCGTGTGCTTCACAGTCCGGGTCGGGTATCGTATACGGCTTACCGTCTTCATCGTATCCGGTAAGGCAAGAGCATGAAGCCATCAGTTATTCACCACGGTCCCGCCTTGTGTTATCGTCACGGTCTTGTACTGCGTGCCCTGCAATGTTGATACCTTGTTGCTGCCCGCCATGTACACAACGTCAACGGCGGCGATTCCCAGCATCTCGTCAGTCGATGCTGCCGGGCTCACGCTCGTCAGCGTGATGTTTGGCTCCCACTTGCTGAACGCCTTAGTAACGTCATTCTGCATTACCTGGATGAGCACCGGGTCATTGTTTCCGAAGATAAGCCCGGACAAGTTCAGCCCGTATCCGGGCAACATGACACGTTCTCCCTGGATCGTTGATATCAGCGCGTTTACATGCTGCTGCACCTGAAGGTCAGGATCAGACACGTTGGCTATTCCGCCTGACTGGTTAACCGTGAAAGGCTGGGCGATTTCGAGGCTCATGTGTAAAGGATACCGTTAGCTCAAAGGTAGGAAGATGTGGAAGAAGATTTCCTTGCTGGCGGTCGCGATACCCGTCACCTGGATGTCTCCCGCTGTATCAATGAAGATCCAGGGAGGCGTCGTGCCTCCCGAGTTATTCCATCCAGCGGGGTAATTCGCCGAGAAAGGCGGACGGTACCCGGTAGGTAGCTGGAAGCAGTTCGAGTTGCCCGTGACGCTATTGATGATGTCGCCCATGATCTCTACATGGTAGTCAGTCGTGTACCTGTAGAACAGCCCGCCCCTGCCACCACTGCCGGTCCAGCCGTTGATCAGCGTTGCCGTTGTCCATCCGGGCTGGCTGAACCCGTTGACCTTCTTCATCGTCGTCGTGATCGTGCCACCGAACTCGAAGATGATAGCCGCGTCGGTACTGCTGTCGCCAGCCTGCCCGATAAGCTGGATTGCCGCGTCATCCTTTGAATTCGTCTTGCCAGAAGAGTGAATCATCCACGTCTGCTGGGTCGTAGTACCCGGATTAATCGTAAATCCGAATGTCTGTGGTACGAGCGTTACATTGGTTACGCCCGGAGGCAAGAAGGTGACGGTCGGGACGGAGCCGAACGTCGCATTGGTGCTCTGGAGGCTGATGACGGAGCCGTTTGTAGTTCCGGAGTAGATGTGGAAACCGGCGACATACGCGTTGCCGAACTGATCAGTGCCCGAATTCGGTGCCAGCGACATGATCAGGGGGTTAGGCGGGTACATCCTGTACGCCGTGACGATCTGCGTCGCCGTTGGCAGTGCAATTATCGTCGGCGGAATGGCGTTAACCGGGTGCGCCGTTACCGTGCTGGTAGCAAGATGCAGTGCAACGCTGACATTGGACGCCACCACCAGAGGATAGGCAGTAACGTTTACCCTAGCCATCTGGATGGTTAGCCCGCCGATGAACGGGCTGGGCGACTTCCTGTGCCTCGACTTGACCGCAGCAGTCTTACCGCGAGTTATCTTCGTCGGCGGGTAGAAAGGTGACGCATTCGCGACGTACGGGCTTCCCTTTGAAAACCTGTGCCTAGTCTTAGCGGTAACAGGCTTGCCCCGGTTTGCCTTTACCGGAGGGCTGAATGGCGAAGGCGTAACCGGGACAATGACAACGGGGCTGCCCGAAGACTTCGTAGTCTTGCTCTTCGGTCCCTGAGCGTGCGCTCTTACTTCCCTCGTCGGTGGCGTGAATGGAGACGCAGGAGGGAATACAGGGATAACAGGAGACTTAAAAGTACGGCTTCTCTTAGCCAGTTCGTGCGCGTTCCTGTTGACACGTGGCGGCGTAAATGGTGACGGAGGAGACGGAGCGACAAACGGAGAGCCAACGTTGAAGAATGAACGGCTCTTCCTTATGTCCTGCCTTGTGTTCCTGTTTACTACAGGCGGGGTAAACGGTGAAGATGTCGGACCCGCTAGTATGACCGGGCTGCCCGGAGAAGAAGAAGTACGGCTCTTCTTGTCTAGCTGATGAGCGTTCCTGTTCACATTCGGCGGTGAGAAAGGAGACGCCCCCGGATTGACAGGGCTTCCCGGTGACCAAACGAACCGGCTCTTCTTAATTAGCCCGTGCCTGCTCGCCTCTTCAGTTACCGGAAGCGTAAACGGAGACGGAAGGACAGCAGGAGCCGATCCCTTTGAACTGCTTACCCTGGTTGTCGTCCTTTTCGCAGCCGGGTGCTTCCGGACCGGGGGAGCCGGGGTAAAAGGAGAAGGGGTGGCGCTAACTGTTCCTTTAACCGTGACGATGCAGCCAGCGGAGGCGGCACTTCCCGCTGCGGTCTGGTTGTAGGTGAAGCTGGCACTGCCGGACGTGACGATCTGGTAACCGCACAGCGAGAAATCGTCGGTGAACTGGAGTTCGGTCCATGGTGCCCCGACCGTGGTCATCGACTGCCCGAAGATGACCAGGCTCGCGAGGACGAACTCGGGAACGGCGGTGATGGAGCCGCTAGCTCCGGACGTGACCGCCGTTCCTGTCGTCGCGGGCGTCGCGTTCGACTTGTCAAGCGTCGGGCTCGCGCCCAGTCCCGCGACCTCGATCGCTATAAGACCAACAGCCCCGGCGGTGGGCGACGACCCGATGCCGTTGTTCATCGTGACGGCGACCGTCTTAGCGCTGCTCGCGACGTTCGGCAGCATCCAGATGGCGGTGTAAACCGGGCTTGAGCTGCCGCTGTTAATGT
>CAYUUT010000004.1:0-111738 GCA_964448095.1 uncultured Candidatus Saccharibacteria bacterium
GTAATATGGAAGGGTGACCGAGCGGTTGAAGGTACCGGTCTTGAAAACCGGCAAGCGCAAGCTTCGTGGGTTCGAATCCCACCCCTTCCGCCAAGTCAAAGCCAGACAAGGAGAGGTACCCAAGAGGCTGAAGGGGTCGGTTTGCTAAATCGATAGGGGGGCGCAAGTCCCCGCGAGGGTTCAAATCCCTCCCTCTCCGCCAGTTTTATAATTTTTTGGCGAAGACCGATGCGTCCACATGGCGGGCGCCGGCGGCACGCAGAGTTTTAGCGCATTCAATAATCGTGCCGCCGGTAGTGATGACGTCATCGATTAATAAGACATCGCGGCCGGCAATCTCTGCCGGCCGCTTTATAAAGTAGTTCCCGGCGGGCTGGGCCAGGCGCTGGCTGCGCGGCGCGCCCAGCTGCCGTTCCTGCCCCAGGCGGCCAAGGGCGGCCGAATAGGGTAGCCTCAAGTTGCGGGAGATTGACTTTGCCAATAGCGCCGAGTGATCAAAGCCACGCTGGCGCAGCCGGCTGGTGGCGGTTGGCACCGGAACCACGATATAATCAGGCATCTTGGCGTCCGTATTTTGATGAAAATCGACAAAAGTTCTAGCCATTATCCTTGCTAAGGGCTGGCTGGCCGCGCGCAGTTGGCCAAATTTATAAAGCTGGACTAATTGTTGCGCTGTGCTCTCATAATTGGTGCTTATCCACACCGCGCGCGGCCCACCGGCTGTACGGCAGCTCGGGCAGCCCCGAGCCATCGAACTAAGCGCGCCGCAGCGCCAACAACGACCACCAAAGGGCAAAATTTCAGTGGTCAAACAGCTTATGCAAAGCGCAAAACCTTCCCGCCCGCAAGCTACGCACTGCGGCGGCGCCAACCACCCGATTGCTTGCTCCAAAACGCTCATGTTGTCGTTATTTCGTTGTAAATGTTAAGTATAACATCTTGCGTACTCCGCACGCCCTCAGCTATACTAGCAATAACACAAACAATCAAACTCAAAAACCAACTTAAAGCGTTTTGGAGGGCAAGACCTATGGCTCGAGGCAGCCAACAACAACCGAGTGACGACCTTTTGATGGGCGACGATATTACCGCGGCCTTTTTGACCGAGGAAGAAGTTCCTGTAGCCGATGATGGCCAGGGCGGTCAGCCCGCGCCAGTTGATGACCAATGGGACGAAGAAGAGCCGGTAGCCGGCCAATTGGCCGTAGACGTTTATGAAACTAAAGAAAAGTTGTTTGTTAAAGGCCGGGTAGCCGGCGTTAACAAGGGCGACTTAGACGTTAGCATCGCAGACAATACCCTTACTATCCGGGGAACCCTTAGCGCCGGCAACGAAGACGGCGTAGAGAATTATTTCCTGCAGGAATGTTACTGGGGCGAGTTCAGCCGCAGCATTGTTCTGCCGGTAGCTGTCAAAGAAGAAGAAATTGAAGCCGTGCTCAAAGATGGCGTGCTAACCATTAGCTTCGCCAAGCAAAAGCAAGATACCGTCAAGAAAATCGAAGTCCTTTAGCTCGGAACTCTAGGAACTCTAGGTGTTAGTTACTTTGTCCAGTATGAACCGGACCAGTATTTGGGATAGAGCGACAATTACCAAACCAATCACCGCATAGAGTATGGTGTTTTTGGCGCCCGTCACACTGGTATCGTTGCCGCCACTAGTGACGTAGCGCAGACCGCCAACGATTATCATAACCACCGCCACGACTCCGACTATGACCGAGAGAATATTGATTATTGTATGGACGAGGCTATTGATGCTATCTGTCGCCGAATTGGTGCTGGCGCAAGCTCCCGCAGTATTACTGGTTACATCAAAGTTAGCGCCTGAGCAGAGGCCGTTATTGATTTGTTGCTGAGGGGTTTGGGCATATACCAGACCCGATGCGCCAAAAGCCAATACCAACAGCCCGCCCAGGCTGACAATAAATGCCTTCAGGCTAAAGCGCCGGTGTTTCACTAGTTTAAATACTCGTGCTCTTATTCAAGACAAACTGGACAATAACCTGGGCGAGGGCCACGATAATCAAGCCGATGATTCCGTAGAGAATGGTGTTTTTGGCGCCCGAGACACTCTCTTGCTTGCCGCCACTGGTGATGTAGCGGAAGCCGCCGACGATTATCATGATCACGGCCACTACACCTACGGCTATGGACAGAAGGTTAATGACTGAGGTAATGGCCGAATTCGCGTTGGTATCAGCACCACCAACGCCAGCGGTTGCACAGTCAGTACTACTTACAGTAGCTGTCGAGTTGATGGTCCCGGTAGCATTACCAACGCCATTGCACACGCCGTTTTGGATGTTATTAGTAGCAGAGACAGTCGCGGGGACGGCTACCATTGCCATCGGCACAAACAGAATACTTAGTGATACTATTAGTGTTTTTAATTTTTGGATCATTTGGATAATTTCCTTTTTTACTTTATCTAAAGTATATATGCTCTTATACCACAGTCAAGCTGCTTACGGCAAGCTAGTGCGGGTTGTTAGCGGCCCCTTGGCTGACTGACCCGGGTGCCTGCGCCGAGTTAGAGCTCCCAGTAGTGTTATTATTTACATCCAGTGACTTATTCAGCACGAATTGGACAATAACCTGGGCGAGGGCCACGATAATCAGGCCGATGATGGCGTACAGGAGTGTATTCTTGGCGCTGGTAATACTTTCTTGTTTGCCGCCGCTGGTAATGTAACGGAAGCCGCCGACGATTATCATAATCACGGCCACTACGCCTACGGCAATGGACAGAAGGTTGATTATATTAGCGACCGTTGCGTTCAGGTCATCTGGTGAGCTGGCGCCACTGGGCACGCCGGCGGCATTATCGGTGCCACACTGAATGGCACCAGCGGTTGTAGTAGCATCGCAAGCGGCAGCCGCAGTGGCGAGCGGCAGTAAGCCGCAAATGCCTAGAACGGCTACTGTTGCCACTGATAGTTTTAGCAGAAAGGCGCGCATCTTATTCATTTACCTTATCATTTTAATACATTGTCGCTTACATAACGCACAATCGACCAAGCTAGGAACACAACCACCAGGCCGATGACTGCGCCCAAGATTCGTTGCCGGGCTTTTTTGGCAGATTCGGCGTTGCCGGCAGAGGTTATATAAGAAAATCCGCCCAGGATGATTATGATGACCGCCGCGATTCCAGCGATTATGGCTATGATGCCAGCAGCTTTGTTAATAATTCCGTCTGGTCCGGCAATCGGATCGGACTTACCCTGACTGGTAGCTTGCTGGCAGGTGGCGCTGCTGGCAGCGTTGCCAGCACAGGCCCCGCTTGTACAATTACCATTGGAATCCGTGGTTGGACAAAGTGGGTTATAGGCACTAACCTCAGCAAAGCTCAAAAATGGCAAAACCACTAATATTGCGATCAATATTCTTAGCTTGCTAATCATTTTAGTTTATCTATCACAAAGTTAACTACAGTCGCCGCTACAGCGGTAATTATCAGTCCTATTAACGAGTACTGAATCTGGTTTTTGGCCTTCTGAGTACCCTCGGGGTTACCGCCAGAGGTTATATAGCGCAAACCGCCAATTACCAAATACAGGAACGCCAGGGCGCCGATGACCGAGAAGCCTATCAGAAAAGCGGTGTTCAGGATGTTGTCTTTGCCCGCGGTTGCCGGCTGGGGGAGGCTATCGCCGCAGATTAAGCCGCCCGTACCGGCCGCGCTGCAAGCTGCTAAAAATTTTATAGCTAATAAGTTCATCATTTATCCGCCTAAACTATTGCCAATAAAGGCCACTAAGCCGGCCGCCACAAAGACAATTGCTAGGCCGATAAGAGCGTTATAGATGCGACCGCGGGCTTTGGCGGCATTTTCGGCATTGCCACCGGAAGTTACGTAGCCGATACCGGCAATAATTATCGAAACTATTGCTACCAGACCGGCAATTCTAATCATAATGTCTATTAGCGCCAGCCCAATTGGAAGAACAACATGCGGGAAACTTACGCTTGGGGAGCACTTGCCAAGCTGGTCATAGGCACCGTTAAGGTACTCCCACCAAGGCGGCAGAAAGAAAAACTTATTAGCACTGGGCAAGGGACAGGCTTGCCCCGGCGTACCAATAGCCAGCGTAAAAGGTAAAAACCTAGTAATAAGTAGGGCAAACATCAGCTAAATACTCCGCCAGGAATAATCCACTGCAGAAAAGCATAAGTCAGGATAAACGCCAGCAAAGCCAGCAGCCCATTAGTGATGCGCGCTTTAGCTTTGGTGACCGCCTCGGAACTACCGCCAGCCGTAGCATACTGCACGCCACCCACTACAATTACCGCAGTTACAACCACGCCAACCAAGCCGCTTAATACATTTACTACGAGGTTTAAGTCTTTGACTATTGGGTCTTGGGTTAAGCAAGCGTTGGCCGTTGTGCCTTTGGGGCAGCCGTTACCGATACCACTGGCAGCATAGACAGGAGCAGCCGATATCAAAAAGGCAATGACGGGCAGAAAGATTATTAGGATTGTTCTTTTTAGTTTTTCAGCCATGAGTTGACTACCTAGGTAATAGCTTATCAGCTTATGTTTGTTTGGCAATAAGTTCCCGGGTCGGCTAAACTGTTGTAAACGTAAGGACTATGTTATATTCAAAGAAGTATATATAGATAAAAATGAAAATCTCTAAAAAATTTGCTTGGGTGTTGGCGTTGTTTGCTATCCTGTGCGCCCCCTTTGTGTTAAGCCATCATAAGGCCTACGCCGCTGACATAAATGATTTATCCCAAATATGCGTGCCTAAGTATTCCAACTCGTCAACTGAATCTGGCCGGCACGTTATTGATGGTTGGCTGTCCGTTAGTTTCACGGACCGAGCAGATATGACGGCTACTTATTCGGCTAACGGCAATTGCGCCTCACCGGCCGGAAATGACTCTGGCACTTTCTTTGGTAATGTGACCTTTGACCAGATATTCCAAAATATCAGCGGCCAGTCGGGAGTCATGCTACTGAACGACAGTGCGGGCGATAGTAATGTAAGCTACGGCGAAGCCGTTGGCGGTAGCGGTCAGGATGATACGCGCATAGACCAGTTCGCCAGCAACTTGGATAACCTCATGCAAGATCCGCTAGGGGGGCATGACGCAATTGTTTCAACCAGCGACCTAAGCAACGCGCTTTCTAAAGCCGAAATAACCATCGGGTTTGAAACAGATAAAGTCGGCTATGGTTGCGACTCAAGTGTATCGAATGAGAATTTTGTCCTTGTGGACGGCAACCCTCCGGAATGGAAGTGTAATGATTCCGGGAACATAGCCGGTGATAAGGGGCTAATTATAGGGGCCGGCAATTTTACAAATTTAGCTAACTTCAATATTTCCTATACCGTTACTACCACAACCGACAGCAGCGGCAACCCAATGATCGAGTCGGTTTATCCCAATGAGCAGGGCGACAGAACATTCTCTTATTGTACCGACCGTTCTGAATATGTTAGCCAAAGCTGCCAGGGCAATCTAACGTTGGACGCTTCATTGTCAGATATTAATAATCTGGGGACCGGCACGAAGCAATTCAACATCAAGAATCAAAGCGGTACTTCGGTTGCGGTTATTGTAGCCGGCTCTGGCGCCCAAGCCTCACAACAAAATCCGGGCGGTGGACCAGCCGGTACCGCCTCTGATGATCTATGTGCCACAGCTTCCAACTCGCCGCTTTCTTGGCTGGGTTGCCCAGTATTAAACGCCGCTCAGGACGCATTGGTAGGCAAAGACGGCCAGAGCGGGCTGGTAGGCATATTTGACGATCAACTTTCATTCAGGGTATCTGATTTAGACGGTAATAATGGACAAGAGAGTGTCCAAAAGATCTGGGCTTTAATTCGGGACCTATCCAGCGCAGTGATTGTGATTATCCTGCTGATTATGATAATTTCCCAAGCAATTGGCGGCGGTCCGTTCGACGCCTACACTGTTCGTAAATTGCTGCCTAAGCTGGTAGCCGCGGTCATTCTGATGCAACTCTCCTGGGCCATCACTTCGTGGGTGGTAAATACTGTTGATGACCTAGGCCGTGGCCTGGCGGATATTATGTACTTCCCGTTTGGAGGTACGGCAAATATGGGCCTTGGCGTCTTGCTCGGCCATGCCGGCGTTGGCAGCGGCGCTGCGGGTCATGGCGCTGACGCTTCGTTGATATTCGTGAACTGGGTGGTACTTTTGGCGGGAGGTATTCTTCTGGTGGCTGCGTTGCCAGTTGTCTTGGTTTTTGGTTTCACTGCGGTCATGGCTTTGTTTGCCGTAATTGCCACCTTGATTTTCCGCAAAATTTTGATAATTGCTTGTTTGATTTTTTCACCTTTAGCCATAGCCGCCTGGATTCTGCCGGGTACCCAGAGTTATTACAAACTATGGAAAGATAATTTTCTTAAGGCGTTGATGATGTTCCCGCTGGCGATAGCTATAATTGCCACCGGCCGGATATTTGCCTACATTGTTGGTACTCAGAAGAACGGTATTTTCTTGAACGTAATTTTTATATTAATAGGTTACTTTGGCGTTTTGTTTATTCTACCAAAGACCTTCAAGTGGGGCGGCACTATAATGACCGCTGGCTCTAACACCATAAACGGCCTGGTCACCAAGGCGTCTGCCGGCGCTAAGGAGCCTATCAAGGGCTACGGCCAACGCTGGCAAGGAGAGAGAGCTAAGCGCTACAATCCGCAGGCTAAATGGGGGACTAGGGCTGTTAGGCGCATCCAGTCTGGCCATATACTGCCTACTGAGCGCTCGCGCCGCTTGACCATAGCCTCCGGAGATAAATGGGCCCAGGAAAGAAATGACGAGGCCACGGCCTATGTAACTCGAACCCAAGAAAAGGCCTTAAGTGGATACGACTACTATGATATGGATGCTGACGGCAAGTTCTTAAATCTCCGTAAAAATGCTGCTGGGCAATATCTTGACAGTACCGGTAATATAGTTAAGAAGAATAAAGCCCAGGTCTTATACGCAGGCACCGATAAATCCAAGGCCAGCTTCGAGAGGCTTACCGGAGTTGCCGCCGGCAAGCAGGCTTTGATAGACATTTCTGGCAATGATGGTACTTCCGTCACAGACCAACGGGCTGCCCAGGCCGCTCAAAAGCTACTTATTGACACCCACTCCGAAATAGAGCTTCAGAGCGCACAGATTCAGGGCGGCAAGCATCAGGGCAAACGAGCTAACGAAGTTAAAAGCTGGAAGACTAATATCACAAGCAGCCCGCCGCATTACAGTGCCATTAATGGCAGCCGACCTGATTTAGCGCCTGACTTGATAGAAAGCGCCGAGGGGGCGGCAAGTAGACGGCTCGGGCGCCAAGTCACGTACGATAAATCTTCTGCCGCAGACAGACGTCAGATCGACGTAGAGAAGGCCAGAATTGCTATAGAAAGATTAACGCCCGAGCAAGCCGCCCAGGTCCATTATGGCTTCTACGACGACGTTGGGAAGATTGGCGGCGAGGCGGCCGTAGACGGGAAAGGCAATGCCATCTTGGACCCAACAACAGGCCTACCGATGAACATATCGCAATTACTTGCTAATAGGCTTAAAGACTTTAAGGCCTCTCCAGGGCCGGTGGGGGCCAATGCGGTTGGCTCACTAGTCGGCGGCAAACAAGAGCACGTAGACGCGGCTCTTGCGGCTGCTGGTACCAATTTAGATACTATAATCCGCTAGAGAAAATTGCCAATAAAGCTTATGTATCAGATACTAGAAGAGAAATATGGCAGTATATAAAGTAATCCAGGACATCGAGGCAGAAGATAAGCTGCTTGGGCCACTGACGCTCAAGTCGTTCATTTACGCCGCCATCGCTGGGGTATTAATTTTTATTGATTTTAGGCTATTAGTTGCCGGCGGGCCAATTTACGTTAGGCTAGTTGTCGCTTTTATCCTTTTAATGCCAGCCTTGCTTTTGGGCGTACTGGCCAGTCCGCTCGGGCGCGACCAACCGACTGAAGTATGGCTATTGTCCCACATCCGTTTCATACTAAAACCGCGCAACCGTAGTTGGGACCAAACCGGCTTGGATAAATTGGTGACGATTACGGCGCCTAAGCGGGCAGAACTCCACTTGACCAAGGAGTTTAGCCAAAATGAGGTGCAAAGCCGCCTGCAAGCCCTAGCGACTACCCTGGACAGCCGCGGCTGGGCGGTTAAAAACTCAGCAGTTAACCTTAGCAACCAGCCTAGCTATACGGGGAGTGATGATAATACTTCGGACAGGTTAATAACACCGACCGCCGAACCCGCCCAGGTTATAGACGTCCACCCTTCGGACGATATTTTGGACGAACAGAACAATGTCACTGCCCAGCATCTGAGCGAAATGGTGACGGCTGCTGATAATCAGCGCAAACAAGCGGTAGCCGACAAACTCAATGCGGCTCGCGAGCAAGCCCAGAAGGCTAGCAAGAAAGCGGCTGCCGCTACTCCAGCTCCCAAGGACACCCGCTTCTTAGACGGCAGCACGACCAGCGGCGACACTGTCTTTATTGGCCGCAACGTAGTCACACCCCAGGCTGAATCAAGCAGCAAAAGTGATAGCACCATACCATCAGCTGAAGATGAGGCTATCTTGGCGCAAATTCATAAGCGTGACGAGGAAATCCATCGGCTCAGCGCCAGTTTCCACAGCAAGGCCAAAAACGCTGCCCCCAAGGACACCCAAACAGCTGCTCCCGCGCCAAGAACCCAGCCTGTTAAAGCCCCGCAAAACACCGTGACAGCCGCCCCAGCAGCTGCTAAACTGGAACTAGCCCAAAGCGGTAATGATTTAAGTGTGGCTTCAATCGCCCACTTGGCCAACCGCACCAGAGAAGAAGTTCGACAAATTGGGCCGGGCGAAGTAGAGATTTCTCTACACTAGTTAAACAACAGCAAAAATCAGCAAACCAAAACGGGTGGAAACCATGAATCCAGCTCAGCCAACCAATCCAATTGCTCCCAGTCCGGCCCCCTCCCAGGGGGGAAATTATCCAGCCGGCGACAGCAACGCGCCGGTGGTTTCAACAGGCTCCAGCGCCCAGCCGCCCGTGGCTCAATCCAAAGGTTCAGCCAACCCCAACAGCACACAAAACGCCTTGCTTATCAGCGAAATCCGCGATGGCATAGCGATTATGAACGACGGCACCTTCCGGGCAGTCATTATGTGCAAATCGATTAATTTTGACTTGATGAGCCCCCAGGAGCGCGAGGCTGTAGAGTTCAGTTACCAGGGCTTCTTAAACTCGTTATACTTCCCAATCCAAATTTTTATCCGCAGCCAGAAGGTTGACCTTCGGCCTTACTTAGAAAAGCTCGATAACATTCGAGTTACCCAGGACAACATGCTGCTGGGCCTGCTGATGGAAGACTATATAGCTTTCCTGAGCGATATTGCCCAACAGACCAACATTATGGATAAGAAGTTCTACATGGCAATCAGCTACCCCGATCCCAACCAGGATGTCCGCAACGTGGTTAAGCAAAGTACCGGCTTTTTTACCGGAGTCGCAAGTTTGTTTAGCCCTAATAAAGCCCCGCACGTAGTGATAGATGAAAATACCCTGGAAAACGCCAAGACCGAACTGCGAAACCGAGTCCAGGCGGCGATGCAGGGGCTGCAGGAATGCGGTATTCAAAGCTTACCTCTGGACACTCAAGAGCTGATTGAGCTTTATTATGACGCCTACAATCCGGACACTGCCACTCGCCAGCAGCTAAAGAATTTTGATGACTTGAAAGCGCCTGTAGTAACCAAGGCAGCCGGCGCTTCTCCCCAGACTAATCCCAATGGAGGCTTGGCCTGATGGCGCTTGGTTTTGGCAAGAAAGCCCCACCCGTAGATCCGGCGCTGGCCGCCCAAACCCAAGAGCAATTTGAGGTTAGCGCGGCTTTTGCCAAAGGTGTTACGGCGCTCCGCGATTTTATTGCCCCCAGCTCGCTAATTTTCAATGGTAACTTTTTCCAAATCGGCACCCGCTACGCCCGGACATACTATGTTTACGGCTATCCCAGGCAGGTCTATACCGGTTGGCTATCCAGCATGATTAACCTGGACGAAGTGGTTGATATTTCGATGGTTATTCAGCCTGTAGATAGCCAGGTTGTCTTGAATAACCTGCGCAAGAAAGTCAGCCAACTGGAAGCCGGGATACAGATTGATTCAGAAAAAGGCCGAGTACGCGACCCAGGCAAGCAGGCTGCCGTCCAGGATGCGGAGGAAATGCGCGATAAACTGCAGGTTGGCGAAGAAAGATTTTTCCGTTTTGGCCTGTACTTCACAATTTACGGCGGTTCTATGGAAGAACTGGAGTTCGTTAGCCATAAAGTCGAAAGCCTGCTGGGCCAGCAACTGGTTTACTCCAAACCGGCCAGTGCCCAGCAAGAGCAGGCCCTAAACAGCGTTTTGCCGCAATTTACCGACCAGCTGCAGATTTATCGCAACATGAACACTGGCGCAATTTCTACCAGCTTTCCATTCACCAGCGCCGACCTGACCCAAGACAGCGGCATTTTGTATGGCGTCAATATGCACAACTCCGGCTTGGTAATTTTTGACCGCTTCAGCCTGGAAAATGGCAACAGCGTGGTCTTTGCCAAGTCCGGCGCCGGCAAAAGCTTCACGGTTAAGCTGGAGGCCCTGCGCAGTATGATGCTCGGTACCGAAATCTTCATTGTTGACCCAGAAAATGAGTACCAAAAAATGTGTGATGCCGTAGGCGGTGCGTATGTCCGCTTGAGCCTCAACAGTACTACCAGAATCAATCCTTTTGACTTACCCCAAGTTGTCGATAGCGAAGAAGCGGATAATGCCCTACGCTCCAACCTAATCACCCTGCATGGGTTGTTGCGACTAATGATGGGCGGCGCCCAGGCGCAAATGCAGGCTCAAGGCAATGCAGCGGTAATGCCAGCCCTTAGCCCGGTAGAAGAAGCCGATTTGGACGCTGCGCTAATAGAGACTTATGCCAAGGCCGGCATTACCAATGACCCGCTAACCCATGGCTCGCCGCCGCCGACCATCAGCGACCTATATGACACCTTGCTGCACATGGGCGGTACCGGCCCGCAGCTAGCCCAACGGCTGCGCAAATATACCAGCGGCACCTTTGCCGGAATCTTCAGCCAGCAGAGTAATATCAATGTTAATAACTCGATGGTTGTCTTTAATATTCGCGACCTGGAAGACGAACTGCGTCCGGTCGCTATGTATATCGTCTTGAACTTTATCTGGAATAAAACCAAGGCCGACCGCAAACGCCGGATTATGATAGTCGACGAGGCTTGGCAGTTGATGCGCTACGAAGATAGCGCCAACTTCCTGTTCAGCTTGGCCAAACGCGCCCGCAAATATAATCTAGGCGTTACAACTATCACCCAAGACGTTGAGGATTTTATGGCCAGCCGCATGGGTAGGGCAATCGTAGCTAACGCCAGCATGCAAATTTTACTTAAACAATCGCCGACTGCAGTTGACGTTTTATCTGATGTTTTTAAACTCACCTCCGAGGAGCAGAAACGCCTCAGCCAATTTCCGGTAGGCCAAGGCTTGTTCTTTGCCGGCCAGAACCACGTTCACATCCAGGTTATAGCCAGCCCAACCGAGGCCGACCTGATAACCACCAGCCCAACACCTGTGCAGCAAGAACAACCAACGCCCATGCCCAGCAGCGTGGAGCTTGGCAGCGCGCAGGGGTTAGCCCCGACGGGTTCTTCTGCAGTGCAGCAAATTCCGCCAGGAACCTAAGTAACCTCTTATAAAAATGACAACAAAAACAAACTCGCCGGAGAATGATCTCAACCCAGGGACTGATCCCGGCCAGGATGAGTTCGACAAACTGATAGAGAAGAATTTTAGCGCCGGCGATGAACGGATGATGGAAGACCGCGCTCAAAAAGCCGCTGACGATGAAGCTAACGGCGATGAGCCCACGGACTCCGATGAGCCAGCCGATAATGAGGATAGTGCTGCATCCGATGAGGCCCAAAGTATAGAAAGCCGCCACGATAATCAGGTTGGCCGCGGCTACAAGCCGACTAAGCAGCAGCCAGGTTTTGTTAGGCGGCAGCTAGGCAAACAGAACCGAATTTTTCTACTTGGCGGCTCGTCGTTTGTGCTCATCGCAATTGCCCTAGTCGTCATATTCCTGGCACTGTTACCTTTCAAGCTTTTGCACATTGTTGATAATTTGCAGAGTCGCTTTTATGGGACCAGCGAGAACGCCGTGGGCAATGAGACCAATGCTTTATTTAGCAATTACTTACGCAAATATGTCATGCCTGGTCTTAGGAACTGCCCCGGCGCGACCACGCGTACCTGCACCCCGACAAAGGCGACTGGCAGCGGGCTGGTTTCTCAGTTATACAGGGGCTGGTACAATGCCAGGATAGAGGAAAAAATGGCCACTAAATATGGCCTGGAATTCAAGTACACTGCCCATCATTTTTATTTAAAAACTTCAGCGACTCCGGGCAACGGTATTGACCTGGGCAGCGATAGTGACCCAGCTAGTTTTGTTAATCAGCCCCTAACTCTGGATGACTATCTGAAGAGTAAGGCACCGGATTCAGACTTCAAGGTCGTTAGTCGCAGCGCACTGAGAGCAGCCATCAACGATTCTTTGGACGGCGAAACCAAATGGAAAAATATTCTGTACCGTAAAAAGGTTCTCCATTTCATGCAAAAGAAGTACGGATTAAAGAGCTGCGTCATAGCTTGCAACGCCCAAGATAACTTCGATGATTGGAAAGACAACAAAACCCGGGCGGCTAAACTTATCATTGTAGAAAGAGTCCTGCTGCCTCGCAGCCAGACTTTAGGCCTAGTCGTTGGCTGTGTTATCAGCGGCAGCTGTAACCCCAATGAGAGGAGCGGCAATAGTGGGCCTGGTGGTGAACCCCAAAGCGATGTTGAAGCCAGACTCCAACAGAATTTAGTCGCCCTTGCGCTGAAGGACGACGGCAAATACGCCACAGTCCTTACGCATGCCAATGGCATTCTGAAAGATGGTTATCAAAAATATATAGCCAGGGCGGTAATATCCGGAATCATTGGCAATGGGGAAACCGCCGACGAAGTAACGGAAACACTAAGTAGCGATGTAGTTCCGGTAGTAGGCTGGGCAAACACTGCATTAAACACCGTGTATAAGCTTCAGCACACCCCTGCGGAAGTTAAAAAGTTGTCTTACCTAACCAACGCTACCGCGATGGTCTCGCTTTATACCACCTACAGAACATTCGCGGACGAGACTAAAAGCGGCCACGTTGATTCCACCATAGTAGGTTCTTTCAGTGATGCATTGGGCCCCGGTGTTGCGGGGGACACTGGCGGTAAGGCCAGCGCCGAGCAAACCCCGCTATATAATTACCTCATAAATGGTAATGCCCCTAGCTCGTCTGTAGCTTTAGGGAATCTTGTGGATGGAAAAGCCTATGCCGCCTCGGTTTCATCTCCTTACACCTGTAGCAACGGGCCAGTACCGGCAGGCCAACTAGTCTGCCCGGAAGAGGTGTTGGGCGGGGTTAACGGGGCTCTAGCTTCTATTCAGGGTGCGATGGGCCACTTGGGCGCCCTGACCACGCTCGCTGACACCTGGCACAATACAGCCAGTGTCATAATTACGGCCATCGGTTCGCTTGTCGCATCGGCCATATCACATATCCCTGGCGTAGGAGCAATCGAAAAAGCTATCGCTGGTATTCTCCAACCAGTTATTGATTCCTTCACGAAATGGTTAATCCCTTCGCCGTTTTCCGATAGTATGGGCGGCGGTCGGACTTTTGATTTGATGGCTGGCGGCGCTGATGTTTCCGGTAATGATTTCGCCCAGAATGGCCTGGGGGGCGAAAAGCTCAGCAACCAGCAGCTTTCGACTATCCTAGACTCACAGGACCAACAAGCTTTGCAAAGCTATCAGAGCCAACCGCTCGTTGCCCGCTTATTCGACACCAATAGTAAATATTCACCGGCCACCAAACTGGCGATGGCAATGCCGGATAGTTTTAGCGGCGCAGAGACTTCAGTGGCCAGTTTTTTCAATGACCCCTTTGGTAAGTTATTTGGCAGCTTCGGCTCTATTTTTAGCATTAGTCACGTAGGCGCCGCCACACCGGTCGTGAATGATCCTTTCGGAGTAACGCAATACGGATACCCGGCTAATGACCCAGCCGCAGCAGCGGCTAATCAAGACCCAGAAACATATTGGACAAACAATTGCAGCACGGACGGTACAACCTTAGACTGGACAGATCCTAATAAAGAAAATTACAAGTGGATTAACAACGCTGTTATAAATCAGGACACCGGCCAGTTCGAAAATGACTCAACCAATCCCTGTCTGCTCATTCAATCTGCCGTAGAGAGCGCTGGCGCTCTCTCCAACCCAAGTCTAGTAGCTTCGGAGGGGCAATGATCAAATCCCGCAGGTTTTTCAACCTTCTTCTAGTAGCATTGCTCACCTTTTTGGCTCTGCGCGCTAATGTCTTAGCGCAAGGTCTAAGCCAGGATGACGTAAACAGCATTTATAACAACACTGTCTGGTACGACCCTTCCGGCGCAACAGATTGCTTTGGCGGTTCGTTAACGGGCGTAACTGCCGGCGCTGGAGCGGCGGACGGCGCACAGTTTCCTAAGCTTGACCCCGCAGCTATGGCCAGTGCGATAAACGCCTGGGTCACCAAAGAGAATCCTCAAAGTACCCTATCTGGCCTTGGTTCAACCATAGTTGCAGGCGCGAAGAATTCGAATGTAAGCCCGTTTTTAATCGTAGCCATAGCCGCAGAGGAGACCTCGGTAGCGGATCCTAATAGCTATAACGTAAAGTATGCCAACAATCCATTCAGCCGGGAAGCAGCGCCGGGCCAGCCTTTTTATCCCGGCGCAGGGGTTAATGCTGGTACCCATTGGTATAAATGGTCGAGCGTTAAAGCTAGCGTGGATTATACGGCTTCAGAAAATCAGAATGCCGAAGGTGGTGGTGATATAGCCGCTTATATCCGCAACGTATACAGTGGCCAGCTGGATGCCGGTGACTTACTGGCTTTATTTGAAAAATACGCGCCTGTTGGCGACGGTAACGACCCCGGCGCCTATGCCGCAAAGGTTACGACCTGGATTAACGATATGGTGACCCTGGCAAACGGGCAACCGGTTAATTCAGGGACTTTGCAAATTACTACGCCTGCTGCTTGTTCGGGCGGTATCAGTTCGGGCAGTATAATCCAGACAGCCATTGGCCTGTCTTGGCCTAGTGGCGATCACGGACCTTTAGAATCTGATGCTACCCCTGCGTATCAGACTGCTTTATCACAGTATAATGGTTCAACAGACGATCCCAGTGACTGCGGCGGCTTTGTTGCCACGGTTATGCACGCCAGCGGAGCGGATACCAGTTACGTGGGCGTTTATGTGCCAAATCAATATAACTACGTCTCTGGTACTGCAGCCGCTAAGTATCAGGTTACCAAAGCTATAACCGACACCTCGCAGTTACAGCCCGGAGATATACTTATGTTTATAAACTCCGATAATCCGGCCGATAGCCACACTTTTATTTATGTTGGCCAGCAGGCTGGTTTTGACGGCGATGGAGCTGGGGCATCTCTTGGAGGGCACGTCCCCCAAGCAGTTTCAGCTGCGGCCTCATTTGCATATAATGGCAGAGCGGCCAGCGGGGACTATATGGCCGTAAGGTTAATACAGTGATACGACAAGTTAAGTTATTGCTTATATTTCTGGTTTTGATTATTTGCGTAGCGGGCATCTCAGCCCTTCTATTTTTAGACAATAGCAACACCTCAGGGAATGCCAAACTTGACATTCTTGTCGCTCCATCGGGCTCGCAGCTGAAACTCGACGGCAAGAATATAAAGTCTGGCATTAGATCAGTTGCTGCTGGAGAACACACTGTCAGTGTGTCTAAGGGCGGCTTCGCTGGCCAGGAAGAAAAAATTGAAGCAATTAAGGATCAGTCCGTGTTTGTGGGGATAATACTTAAGTCTAACTCTCCACAGACTGCCAATTGGTATAAGTCAAACGACATCAACCTTGTGCAGTCCATCAATAATCAGCTATATGATCAAAGCTCTAAGAAGGTTGTCAAAAGTAATCCGCTCGCGACCAAGTTGCCCTACATTGGCCCCGGGTTAAACTACCGAATTGACTACGGTGCCTCTACAAGTGGCTCAAAAACCAACCAAGTTGGCATATACATACGCTACCGAACCGATCAGGATAAACAGGCCGCTTTGGATTGGATCAAAAGCCAGGGCGTTGACCCTAGCTCCCTGGATATCGTCTATTTACAAGGCAATTTTTAGTCTAGCTAAGAGGAATGAGGGTGTGGTGCCCCGAAAAATACTGAAGAGCCGTATCGGCATCCGTGGTTGTTATGATTGTCTGTTGGTTTTGCAGGTGATCAACCAGCGCATGACGACGGTGACCATCTAATTCCGAGAATACGTCGTCCAGCAGCAAAATTGGCTTCTGACCGCGGGCTCTCTCGATTAATCCCAGCTCAAAAATTTTAAGCGCCAACATCAGACTGCGAGTTTCGCCGCGTGAAGCGGCTTGGTTGACCAACCTTTTATTAATATAAAAACTGATGTCCTCGCGGTGCGGGCCGTAAGCAGTAAAGCCGCGCTCAAAATCTAGCGCAGAACTGCTTTCCAGCTTTGACAGCAGTTTAGTGGAGTAATTATCGGCAGGGAAGTGGCTGCTATAGTCCAGGCGGACACTGGTCCGAGCCTTGGCTATTTGGTTGTAGGTCCGGCTAAGTTGTTTATTGGTTTGGTCTATCAGTTCTTGCCGAGCCTGGACAATCTTGCCGCCCAGTTCGCTGAGGCGCAAATTCCAGGCAAAAAGCTGGCTCATCGCCCTGGCGGGGTCGTGCTTTAGCAAGGCATTGCGCTGAGCCAGAGCCCGTCGATACTGACTAGCTAAGCTTTTGAACTCTGGGCGGCTCCGCCCTAGCAGATCGTCGATATATTCGCGGCGTTGTTCTGGTCCCCGAGTAATTAACTGTAGGTGATTCGGCTCAAAAAAGACCAGCGGGATCGATCGCCCTAGGCTCAGGCGCTTAAATTTTTTGGCTTCAATCATGAAGCTTTTATCGGTCGTTTCTTCCTGCTGCTGTTCAATTTTTACTGTCCGGTTTTGGTTACCAAAAAATCCATCAAGCCGAGCCCATGGTTGGCCAAAGCGTATTAGCTCCTGGTCTTTGGCTCTAAAAGAGCCGCCCCTAGCTAGTACCAATACGGCCTCCAGCAAGTTGGTTTTACCGCTGGCGTTTGGCCCGACAACAATATTGACGCCCGGCTCGAATTCAAAAGACTCATCTTTATAAGAGCGGAAGTTTTGCAGACGTATATTATCTATCACACTAGTAGGTTATAGGAAGAATATCCAGCCTCAAAGCATTTTTGACTAATTGAAAATACTAGTGCTTGCATTTTTACAAGTTTTATAGTATTATATAGTCATCCATTGGTGCCTCCTCGGGGGTCACCCCTGGAAGTACCCCCTTCGATACAGGCGGTGAATCGTGAAGAATTCGACCATCTCTGCCCTGGTCGCCCTAGTAGCTGCCGCGTGTGTCCTCGCGACCACCGGCGGCGTCGCTCAGGCGGCACCCAAGGCCACCCCGTGGCCTTGGCAGATCCAGGCAACCTTCGCTGCACCACCGGCCGTCACGGCCGGAAAGACCGTGCCCTTCAAGGTCACGGCGACCAACACCGGGAAGGTGTCGGTCGACATCGACATCCTCATCCCCATCGGGGTCACAGTCACCAACGCCAACGCGTTGGGGATAAAGCCAGACCCCCAGGGCGCTTCGGTGGTGTCCTTCCGCTCTGTCCGTCCGCGCAAGAGCGTCAGCATCACGCTGAAGATCATCATCCCGGCCGACGCCACAGCGAACCCCGTCTGGTGCTACGACAGCGGGATTCGCTACGGCTACCTCACTGGTGCCTTCGGCGGCTGGAAGGTCGCTTCCATCGACGGCAACGTCTGCCCAGCAGTGCTGCGGTAGACGAGAGAGGAAGGAGGTACGAACACGGGCCCGACGACAGCGTCGTCGGGCCCGCTCTCTTTTTATCTTAGAATTAGCTGCGCAACGGCATAACCAGGTGCAGGTATTCCGGCTCGCTGGCGCTACGGATAATGCACGGCTCCAGCTTGCCGTTAAAACAAAATTCTACTTCTTCCGAGCTGAAAGCCCCCAAGGCATCTATAAGATAGCGTGAATTAAGGGTGACCTCCCCGCCGCCGGCAACAACTGCAGGGGCAGTTGCGGTATTTTCGCCCAGCTGCGAAGCCACGGCATTAATGCTGACCTGCTTGGCGGCTTTATCCACTTTAACGGTGATGCTGCCGGCGCTCTCCCGGGCAAACAGACTGGAAACCTTAGTGATGTTTATGAAGTCAGCGCGCTTTAGGCTGGCGGTAGTAGTGAACTTGGTGGGGATTAATTTGCGGTAATCCGGGTAGTTGCCTTCGATCAGCCGGGCTACTAGCGTCACATCACCAGCCTGGAAGAGCACTTGCTGGTCATCATGTGTGACCAGCACTTCTTTGTCAGTATCGTTAATTATCCGCAGCAAGTCATTAGCGGCGCTGGCCGGCAACAAAAAGTTAACTGGTGATTTACTTTTACCCAGCTTATACTCCGCCAGGCGGTAGCTATCCGTGGCCGCGGCAATAACCTGGCTGCCATTGCTATGGAAATACACTCCAGTTAAAACTGGCCGCGAGTCGTCGTTGCTGGCAGAGAACACCACTTCGGATAGTGCTTTTTTAAAGTCCGCTGCCGCCAGTCTCCAGGTTGTGCCGCCGGTAATAGCCGGCATCACCGGGAATTCCTCGGCGCTCATACCGTTGATGGTTGACTGGTATTGGTCGGTGGTGATATTGAGTTTATTGTCGTTCAGCTCTAGTTTTAAAACACTGTCAGGCAAGCTACCAACGAAGTCCTGCATCAGCCTGGCCGGCACGGTAATTGAGCCTTCTTGTTCTATCTTAGAGCCAACAAAATGAGTTATCGCTATATCTAGGTTGGTAGCGGCGATACTAAGGCGATTATTGTCGGTTTTAAGCAGTACATTGGATAAAATTGGCAGGGTATTGCGGCTATTGGCGACTCTTGCAACTGTGCTTAAAGCTTTGGATAAGTTTTCCTGCGTAACTTGGAGTTTCATAAAATAAATTCCTTTATGAATTAATTAGTTTATTAGTATTAATAGGGCCTGTGGTTAATGGGTATAAGATACTAGCCAACAACTTAAAAAGGGTCACTACAGGCTGTGGAGCCAAAACACTAAGCCGGTTAAAAGCTGTGGGGGAAATGCTTATAAAAAATACTTGACTTGTTAAGTATTTTTGGCCGGTTGCCATTTCCGAGTATAACTTGCGGATTAACCCCAAACTATTCGCAACAAGGTCCACAGTTTCTGCACAAGTTTTAGGCATATATCCGCTCCCGTAGCTCAAGGACATTTTGTTTGATAGGGCCGTCATAGTTAATCTCTCTCTCGATTTTGTCGACCGAGTGGATGGCGGTGGTGTGGTCTTTGCGGCCGAGTTCACGGGCAATTTTGGGGAAGCTCAAATGTAACTCCGAGCGCAGCATATACATCGCGACTTGGCGCGGGACAACAATATCTTTGTCGCGTTTGGGGCCGAGGATATCTTCCATAGAAATCTGGAAATGCTTGGCTGTGCGCTCAATGATCTGGTGGGCGTTGATGTGTTTGGGGCGGTTTTTGCTGCCTTCAAAGATGGCCGTCACAATCTGGATATCGGGTTGTACACCGCGCATTTCGCAGTAAGCCAGGACTTGGTTAAGGGCGCCTTCTAGCTCGCGGATATTGTTTTGCACGTGGCTGGCCAGAAACTCGACCACAGCAGGCGGCAGGTCAATTTCCTGAGAGCCGGCTTTCATTTGCAAAATTGCGCAACGAGTCTCGAAGTCGGGGGTTTGCATATCGATATTCATACCCATAGCAAAGCGGGAACGCAGCCGCTCTTCCAGGGTCGGGATGTCTTTGGGCGGCTTGTCGGAGCTCATAATAACCTGTTTATTGGCCTGGTGAAGGGCATTGAAAGTATGGAAGAACTCTTCCTGGACTCGTTCCTTGCCGGCCAAAAATTGCACGTCATCAACGATTAGTACATCGGCGCTGCGATAAAAACTGGCAAAATCCGAAGTATTTTTCTTAAAACGCAGAGCATCCACGAATTCCTGGACGAACTGTTCGGTTGAAGCGTAGATAATATTGGCCGACGGCTTAGAGGCCAGCACACTGTTACCCACAGCCTGTATTAGATGGGTTTTGCCAATTCCAACACCACCATAGATAAACAAAGGGTTATATTTTTTCCCGGGCTTGGCGGCAACGGCTTGGCAGGCGGCATAGGCTAGCTCGTTGCTGGACCCAACCACAAAATTATCAAAGGTATAGCGTTCATTAAGCCCTTGGCGGTAGGAGTGGGTGACATTAGCAATGGTTTTTTTGGCCGGGCCGCCAATGGGCATTTGCCGTTCGGGGGCTTTTATGCCATTTGGCGCGCCCAGGACATCACTGTCGCTGGGGCGGAGCTGTGGTGAGACAGCGGTGTGGATCTTGTATTCAATTTGGTTGGGTTTGACGCCATTTTTGGCCAGAATTTCTAATAGTAGGTCGTTAAACTTCCGTTCCAGCTGGTTCTTAACAAAAATGTTGGGCACGCCAACTACAACGATGCCATCCTTATAACGAATTAGCTGGGTGTTTTTAAACCACGTGACATAATTACCGCGCGAAACGCTCAGCTCAATTTCGCCCAAAACTGCTTGCCACAAAACCCCATCTTGCATATTTTTTGTCGTTGATCCCCGCATTTAAGTTGTCTCAGTACCCTTACTATAGAGAATGCCGAAGGGCTTTTCCACAGTTTCGACAAAAAACACTACAGTCCGGGGGCAAAAACGGCCGTAGAGAGAAAACTTGTACACAGCGACATTACTAATCTGTTAATGTGTGGAAAAAAGTTGGCGATAAGTGGAAAACCTGCTAATATTTGTGGGTTAATATTGTGAATTTCACTCAAATTGAATTATGCCTAAACGAACTTACCAACCCAAAAAAGCTAAACGTGCCCGCCGGCACGGTTTTATAAAACGCATGAGCAGCCGGGCCGGGCAAAAGGTCCTAAAAAGCCGCCGCGACAAAGGCCGCACCAAGCTCTCAGCCTAGGCGATAGCTTAATTCGGCCAATTCTCTTATCCTATTAAGGTGATTAGCAGCACTCATCGGTTCCATGGCCATAAGGGCCTGCGCTATGTTTATCAGAACGGCCAGACTGTCCGTAATGCGGATTTCGCCATTAAATTCTTGCCCAACCCGCACCGCCGGGAGTACCGTCTGGCGGTTGTAGTTAGCCGGAAGGTGGAAAAGTCGGCCGTGGCCCGCAATCGGCTGCGCCGGCGCTTATACGAAGCCGTACGGGTGGTACAAGACGATATCAGCGAGCCTTACGACATGGTGCTGACGGTTTTTAGCAAAGAGCTATCGGCCGAACCGGCGGTCTCGCTGAATAATCAGGTTCATAAGCAGCTGCGAGCAGCCGGGATTTTAGCAAAGCAGCCAAGATCTAAGGGGTAAATCCCGGTTCCCATGGTATAGTAAGTCCCAGAAAGATTGATTTTTGATGTTTGCGAATATTTTTACGACTGTAATTATCCAACCAATTTTTAACCTATTGGTGCTGATTTACGCGCTGATCCCCGGCCATAATTTCGGTCTGGCTATTATTATCTTTACCGTCATTGTCCGGCTTGTGATGTGGCCGCTGGTCAAAAAACAAATCCGCCAAGCCAAAGCCATGCGCGAGCTGCAACCAGAGATCAAAAAAATCAAGCTTGCGGCCAAGGGTGACCGCCAGAAAGAATCGGCCATGACCATGGAGCTCTACCGTGAGCAAGGGGTTAACCCGATGGCCTCACTGGGCATTGTCATAGTGCAGCTGCCAATACTGCTGGGCCTATATATAAGTGTCCGCAAAATTGTCGCTAACCCGCACGAAATTATTACTTTCTCTTATCCTTTTGTACAAAACCTATCATGGGTTAAGCAGTTATCGGCCAATATTCATCTGTTTGACGACTCATTATTCGGAATTATAAACCTGGGGCGCAAGGCCCTGGGGCCAGATGGGCTGTATTTGCCGGCGATGCTACTGGTGGGTGCCAGCGCCATAGCGCAGTTTTTCCAGGCTCGCCAGTTAATGCCCCAGAGCAAAGACGCTCGTGGTCTACGCACCATTCTTAAGGATGCCAGCGGCGGTAAATCGGCTGATCAGGCTGAGGTCAACGCCGCGGTTGGCCGGGGAACTCAGTATTTAATTCCGGCATTTGTTTTTATATTCGGCATCGGCTTTCCCGCAGCCTTGCCGCTATACTGGCTGGTCAGCAGCCTGGCGGCTTATGGCCAGCAAGCTCGTATTCTGAACGAAGACGTCCAAGCGGCTGACGCCAGCGTCAAGGTCATCACCAGCAAAAGCGAAACCAAGGAGCCCAACAAACCAAAACCAGCTATCGGCCCTAAGCGCCCCAGCAAAAAAGCTAAACGGAGGCGAAGATGAACGATAATTTAGAAGAAGCCATTTTGTACGCCAAAAAATATTTGGAAGACCTGCTGTCTTTCTTTGGGCTCAACACCGATATTCATGCCACCACCGAAGACGGTGAAGTCATTGAACTGGACATTCCCTCAACCCACCTCAACGGCTTTCTAATTGGTCAGCACGGAGACACGGTGCGCTCTTTTCAGTATCTTATAAGCTCTGCTCTCAAAGGCCAGAACTTCAGCCACACGCGGGTGAATGTAGACGTGGCAGAGTATAAAAAACAGCGGGCAGACCGCTTGGCCAAGCAGGCCGAGGACTGGTTTAAAGAGGTCCAAAGCAGCGGTGAGCCCAAGGAGCTGGCCCCAATGAACCCGGCCGACAGAAGGGTAGTGCACAAAGCAGCCTCCGACTTTGGCCTAGAGACCGAATCTGTGGGCGAAGGCCGGGAGCGGCATGTTGTGTTAAAACCAGCGGCTGACACCAAAGAGGAATAAATCCTTAAGCCGATACCTAGTTGTTGTTTTGGTATTGGCGCGTTAAGTAAGCACCGTAAGCCTGATCAGTGATACAGCGTTGCAGGGTCTGGCAAGAGCCGATGTCGAATTTGGTGTAAGTCGCAAAAATTAATTCTTTTTGGGTTAAATCGTCGCCAGAAACATTGGGCGGCCGCTCGTGAATTGGATAGCCTATATAAAACTCAAGGGGGACCAAAACTTTATCCTCATACTGCTGTAGCTCGTATTGCTGGTAAGCTTGAGTAGCGTAACGGCCGACAGTCATGTGGTCGCTGTGATCCGCGTACTTTTGGCCGGGGAAGCTGGACTGGGTTCTTATTTCAGCCGGCTGGTAGGCGTGCATCAGGGTCGTTAAAGCGGCAGTCAGCTGGTCTGAGCTATAAACCGACTGGCTATCAACTGACTGGATTTGTGGTATGGCGACTGACTGGAGTTTGGCCAGGCTCTCAAAGTTTGAGGATTTAAAGCCCTGACCCTTGAGGTTACCATCGGGCAGGTGCATGAAAATTAAAGATACGTTATTGTTGCCCCGCGGGTTGGCGATGGTTATAAACTCCTGGGTGGTTAGCTTTACAACTCTCTCAACCCATATATCGCTGATTCCCAGCATCTCGGCGTAAGCTGCCTCGGAACCTTGCTCGCGGGACAACCAATAGAACTTGTCGTTGCCGGCGTCACCAGCCGTTACATAAACCGTTCTGATACAGTGCCCAGCTTTAATGTCATGCAGAGTATCGGGGTTCATAAATAGTAAGTCGTCATCTTCGTGGGCGACTATATTCATAACAGTGGGCACAGAGCAATAGGTGTGCGGCAGCTGGTCGAGTGTGATCGGCAAGACCGTGCTTAACGGAGCGGAGGCGGTAACCGGCGAGCTTTTATGAATGCCGTGGGCGTAGAACAAAAGCAGTTCTTTGGGTTTGGTCAGGCTGCCAGCAATCAAGGTGCTGGCGTTTGGCCGCCCATAGCTATTAATAATCTGATTTAGGGTGCAGTTCGGGTAATCCGTTTGGCTACCGTCTAGAGTCAGAAGGTAGGCAAAGCCCTGTTTAGCCAGGTTCGGTTGCCAGGTGGTACTAGTCAAGCTCCCCCTTAGCTGGGTGCAGCTAGTCAGAGGGGCGACGTTAAGACCGCCGCCGCTGGTCAACTTGATAGGCAGGACGCGCCAATAATCGCCTACCAGGACGCTAACCTGGTGGTGTTTCAGGGCTTGGGATACCAGAGAGTTGCGCTCATTCGCAGGAGCTAGAGCAGCATTGTCATTATTGTAGGCTCGCACAACCGTTGGCAGAGCCAGCAATATCGCCACGACTATCACTGTGCCGACTATTGGCGCGAACTCCGGCCGCCACTGTCGCTTGGCTGAATAGCTCGCCATAGATATAAAGAGTGCGAATAGGGCTATGGTCAGATAGCGGGCGTCGCCGGCATAGTTATGGCTGCTTATGATAAAGAGCCCTAGTCCAGCCAAGCTGGCCCAAATCAACATGATAGATAGCCGGGAAGAGCTATCCAATTCGGTTTCGCTATTTTTGTTGTGGGCTAAACTTATGACTAATAGGCGCCAAGCAGCAAATATACCAACAACTAAAATTACAAAATTGACCATAAAAGCTAGGCCGCTAACACCTATCAAACTATGTAGAGCGTCGTGCGGGATATCGCGTAAGACGGTTGTGCTAAAGGCCGGATTAGATCCAAAGTTAGTTAATAGTCCCAAAAGCCCGTAGATGCCGCCGAGCACAACATCATGTAGGCTGTGCACTAAACCATAGGGGCTAGCCACCGCTGAAATATGGGTGATGCCGGACCAGTTGAGCCACCATAGCACCGCTAAGCTACCAAGCCCAGCTATCAAACCGCCTACCAGCCATCGAACTGTCAGGCTGACTAAGTTCCAGCCGCTGGATAGGGCATAAACCACTAGAGCCAAAAGCGCTCCGCCGACTCCCAAGAATAGAAAGAGCCTGTCGCTAGCTACTAGCAAACCCATCAATATCACGGCTAGCCAAAAGCCCGGGCTGCGGAGTCGCGGCGAACGGGCAAACAAAAAAACGGCAGCGATAAATAGTACGTATTCCAAATTGCGTGCGGCGATCATGGCCATGTTTACTGGCAATAGCGCGCCGGCGTGGGGCTGGGTTGGCACTAGCAGCAGAACTGACGCCAAGCCTAAACATAGAGTCCCAAAAGCCAGAGGCCGTCTCTCAATCCGGTAAAGGATGAGAGCTAAGACAGCTACTGTTATAAGAACAGTCGCCACAGTAAAAGCAACGAAAGTCTCGGTCGATGGCCCAAAAACTCTTAACAGAGCGAACAAAGGCCACTTGAGTAGGAGACTATGGGGACCGGGGAATATAGCGCTACTCAAACTGGACGGCGTCTTAAATAAGTAGGCGTTAACCAGCTGGTCAGCGTTAGAGGACTGAATCCTAGCGCTTAGGATACTCCAGAAAATCGTGGTTGCTAAAAGCACGCCCAAGGAAAAGATCAAGTAGGCTTGGGCAAAGCTCGGGGCGTTCGCAATCCCCACAAACTGCTTGAATCTTTTGCCCGCAAGGTGTCTGTTAAGCCAAGAACGTAATCCTGAATTTTTATCCATTTTTTTGTATTTAAGGGGTCGTCATCAGTATACAGGGTTGTCATCTGATTTGAAAATGCGGGTTTTGTATAGATAAAAGTTCCATATGGTGGTGATGGCCAGCGCTAAGGTTCGGGTAGCGACTGCCGGGATAGTTCCCGCCAATAATTTAGTTACCAGCAAAGTAAAGCCAAAGTTAAAGAGCACCAGTAGTGAAAAGGCCATAATTTGCGGTAAAAGTACCTTGTGATGCAGCCGTTTATCGCCAAAAGTCACCAGCTTCTGCAAACCAAAAGACACAATCAAACCAATCCAGAAACTAAGGCCTACAGCCAGCACCGCGCTGGCTCCAAGTTGTTGGGCTACGACAATGATTACCAGCTCCAATAGATAAACACTGCCGCCGATAACCAGATATCGTCCGCCCGGCCGCTTCAAGAAACTTTTAAGCTGATCCTTCATTGAGATTTGCCGACCCTTCCTTGTCTATTATATACAGCGGTCGGTTTTGGGTCTCGGTATGGATATGCGATAAATAAAGTCCGATTATGCCTTGCGAGACCAACAATACGCCTACCAAAAACAGCAGCAGAACCACTATGTAGGCGCTACCGGTCGCATTAATATTCAAAGGGTCGCCTAGCAGAGCATCTACCACCATTACCAGGCCGATAAGGGTCGAAAGCGGCAGTATAATCACCCCCAGGTAAGCGCTGATATAAAGCGGCGATTTGCTCATCGAAACCATGCTATCGACAAAAAGTTTCATAAGCTTTTTATAGGAGTAGCCAGCGCTACTGCCCAGGCGGGGGTTGGCTTTAAACTTTATGTACTCTCGTCGATAGCCCAGCCAATCTATTAAGCCGCGAGTGATGCGGCTGCGTTCAGTCATTCGCACGAACTCCTGTTGAACCGAGCGGTCAATTAAACGGTAATCACTGGAACCGGGAATCATCTTAATACCAATAAGTCGGTTATAGGTCTTATAGAAAATTTTCGAGCCGTAGTGTTTTACTAGACCTTCGTGCTGGTTTGACTGCCGGACGCCAATTACCACTTTGGCTCCAGCTTGCCAGCGCTCGACGAATTTCGGTATAAGTTCTGGCGGATGCTGGCCGTCGGCATCGATGGTGATTATGGCATCGCCAGCGGCGGCGTGCAGACCAGCGGTGGTGGCAATTTCTTTGCCGAAATTGCGGCTTAGGCTAAGAACACGCACCCTAGAATAATCCTTGGCAAGGACTCTAAGTTTAGCCAGAGAATCATCAGTGCTGCCATCATTAACATAGACTATTTCAAAATTATTGATGTGGGCGGGTTTGATGGAATCCAATAGGGAAGCGTGGAAGCCAGCAATGCCGGCTCCTTCGTTATAGACCGGGACCACCACCGATAGCAAATAGTCTTGAGACTTAGTCATTACCTGTGCTTAAGTATAACAAAAACAGCGGTGAAAAATACTTAACAAGTCAAGTATTTTCGGACGAGGCTTTTTTGTAAACCTCTAAAGTCTGTTCAGCCATTCGCCGCCAGGAATATTTGGCGGCTTGTTTTTTGCCGGCATTTATCAGCTTTTGCCGCAGCTTGTCGTCATCTAATAGCTGGCTTATTTTGTCAGCCATGTCAGCGATGTCTAAAGGATCAAAATAATGCGCGGCTTGGCCGTAGATTTCCGGCAAGCACGTGGCGTCGCTGCTCAGTACCGGCGCGCTGTGTGCCATAGCCTCCAAACCGGGCAAGCCAAAGCCCTCAGACAAACTAGGAAAAACATAGGCCTGGCAGTTTTCGTACAGCCAGCGCAACTGGGATTCGCTGACAAAACCGGCGAATATCACTCCGGCAATTTTTTTCTTAGCGACTTTACGATCCAGCCGTTGGTATAGAAGATCTTTTCGGCCGGCTAGTACCAGCTTAAGTTCCGGCTGGTCTTTCTGTATTAACTGGAAGGCTTCAACTAGCCGCCATAAATTTTTGTGCGCCTGAGCGCGGCCAACGTACATAATAAACTTCTTGTCAGCCAGTTCTTTAATTTCTTTAGCCGGCTCAGTAATCCTATCGGCAGCCTCATGGGTAACGACAATCTTGGCCGGGTCAATCCTGACATATTGTGCGACATCCATTTTTACGTATTCACTTGGTGTAATGACATATGCGGACTTGTGCGCCACTCGTTTAATGACCCGTTTATAGACCATTTGCTTAAATCCGAAGACCAGTCGGTTCTTGGCCGGATTTCTAAAGCGGGCTGTGGTCAAATCGTGAATTGTCGTGATGCTCGATCCAAAATACAAAATCGGCTGCTGGGTCATGCCAAAGTGCACCAGATTATTTTTGATGCTGTAAAGCTTCCATACAAAGCTGTACTGTTCGGCAAAACTAAACTCCTGGATATCGCAGCGAACGATCTTAAAATCAGGCGCGATGTTCTTAAAAAAATCCAGACGGTGCCGTTTAGCCAGAATTACAAATTCGTCCTTGGACTTAAGTGCGTGAAGGTTTTCTACCAGCTTATCGATATAGCGGCCAGTGCTGGTTCCCGACTCGCGAGCATCAATAATAATCCTCATTTTTTACTATCCAAAATACCTCTAAAGCTACGCATAACTTCATCAGCTACGTCATCCCAACTAAAGTTTTTCAGTTGAGCTACAGATTTTTCTATAAGCTGAGCTTGAAGAGACTCATTAGTTATCACGTCTTTTATGGCCGATGCTATGGAAGCCGGATCGTCCTTATTGAAGTATAGGGCTGCTCCGCCGGCTACTTCGTGGAAAACCGGGATATCACTTACCGCTACGGGGACAGCGTAGCTCATCGCCTCAAGAATCGGCATGCCGAATCCTTCGTAATGGGAAGGCACGACAAGCAGTGAGGCATTTTGGTATAAGAATAATCTCGTCGACTCATCGACATAACCGGTTACTACTATGTTCTCACCTGATTCCTGGAGTTGCTTAATTTCGGCCATGGGCTCTTCTGTCTCCCACCCCATCCCGCCAGCTAAGACTAAACCGTAGTCTTTTTTTAGCGATCCGGGTAATAGGGCATAAGCTCTAGCCAGACCCAGGTAATTCTTGCGTGGCTCCAAGGTGCTGATAAATAGTAGATATTTTTTGGGTAGAACCAGGTTCTTTGGTGGCGGAGTCTTTTCTTTAGCGGTCGCTTCGGGTGGTATTGGCGTTATGAGAAACTTTTTAGAATCTGTTGCGTAGTGTTTCTGGATAGATTTTTTGGTACTTTCAGAAATTGTTATCACTAAATCAGCTTTCTTTACTGATGGCGGGACAAATCTTTTCAAAAAATTCCGGTTAGGCTTTTGTAAGTACTCTGGAAAGTCTTCAAAACAAAGGTCGTGTATTGCTATCACTTTTTTGGCGGGCTGCAATACCGGCAGGCACACGTAATTAGGGAACAACACAATATCTCCCTTTGATTTGACTAGTAAGTCAAACGGCAACTGCAAACCTACGCGTCGTAATATCGACAAGACCTTTCCGGGCAGCAGACGGGACGATTTATAGCGGATATTTGGGTGAGTTGGCAGCTGTGGGTGCTTGCGACCGAGAAAATTAAAATAGTGACCAACTAGCTTAATATCGTCAGGAAAATTTCGAGCGAGGGCGTCTATAAGCCGATAGGTATAGTAGCCAACGCCAGATTTTTGGCCATTGACCATTGGCCCAGCGTCAAATAAAACTGTAATTGGCTTATCCATATAGCGGTATGTACTTCTCTTTAACTATTTTTTCAAAAACATAGCCATCTTCATAGGTTTTGCGAGCCGCTTTTCCATACTGCTGACGCAGCTTTTTGTCAGCCACTAATTTTGCCATGGCCATAGTAAGAGCATCTGTGTCACGGGGTGGGATTAATAGCCCGTTCTTGCCGTCCCTCACAATCTCCGGGTTTCCTCCAACACGGCAGGCAATAATAGGCTTCCCAAGCATGGCTGCTTCTATGAGGGAAATGCTAAAACCCTCCAGGTAGCTAGAGTGTACAAAGATGTCGGCTTTGGCGACTTGTTCTAGGACATTTTCCGGAAAGCCTTTGAATGAGATACCATCCTGCCCACTGGCAAGTTCTTCAAATTTTTTTTGCTCCGGTCCTTCACCGAAGAGCCATAGCTCGGTCTTAGGATGTTTCAGCGCCACGGTCTTAAAGGCCTCAATCAGTTCACCAATGCCCTTGGCGGTTACCAATCGTGAAGTGGCAGCAAAAACGATTTTGTCGGTATCGTGCTCTTTGCCCAAAAGTTCCGGCCTGTCGGAAATCCCGTTATGAATGACCAAATAGCGTCTTCCCAGCCGAGTGCCGAGGGCAGCTTCAATCAGCTTCTTATCGTTTTGGCTTGTCAGGATTATAGCGCTGGCCATCCGGCTGGCCCATCTTACCAGCTTGCCTACGGGGTTTTTATACCAAACGCTAGTATTCTGGTAAACGTATTTCAAGTCCGCATGATCCGACCACACTACTTTAGCGCCCAGTAATTTACCGGCGACGGTAGCCGCGATAAAATCATCTTTGCTCTGCGGGTGTACCACCTTGGGCCGCAACCGTAGGAACAAACTTAAATACCAGAGAATCAGTAGAAGCTGCCAAATAAAATAAATAGGGGTTAGAAGTACTCTGGGTCCGCTCCAATTCTGCCGTGACCACCACCAACCTCTTACGACTTTTATGCCCTTGGTGGAGGCATAATCCAGTAGTTTAGGCGAACGGGAAACAATAACCGGAGCATAGCCATTTTTTGATAGGATGTCTGCCAAATTCACTGGCACTCTCTCGCCGCCGCCAAAATCATAACGGTGGGCGTTTCTAATGATAACGATTCGTTTCAGCTGCCCGTCAGTTACGCCTTTTTTCATTAAACCCAGTTTAACCTATACTATCTACCCTGTGAAAAGATATAATTGTAGGGAATGCGTTATTTGACTAAAGAGAACCGCGCCTTGCTGGCGGAGTTGGTGAGAACGGACTTCAAGCTAAGGTACCAGGGGTCGGTGTTAGGCTATGCCTGGTCATTGCTCAGACCCCTACTGCTATTCGTTATTCTATATGTGGTTTTCGTCAAGTTCTTAAAGCTAGGCACCGGGGTGCCGCACTACCCGGTATACCTGTTGCTGGGCATCGTAGTCTGGAATTTTTTTAACGAAATGACCGGCCAAAGCCTGAGCTCCATCGTTAACAGGGGTGATTTAATTCGTAAAATTCGAATCCCACGCTGGATAATCGTAGTTAGCAGCAGCATCTCAGCGCTTATTAACATATTCCTTAACCTGATAGTTGTGTCGATTTTTCTTTTTGTTAACCACGTAGATCTTTTAAGGACTTCACTTTGGTTGCCGCTCATACTACTCGAAGTTTATTTATTCGCGCTTGGCATATCTTTATTTTTATCGGCGGCCTTCGTTAAATACCGGGACGTAAATTATATCTGGGAAGTAATTATACAGGCCGGCTTTTACCTAACTCCAATAATCTACCCCATATCAAAAATAACCAACCTGACCTTGCAGAAATTCATTATGCTCAACCCGATGGCGCAGGCCATGCAAGATGCCCGCTATGCCGTAGTCACTCATCAAACCACAACAATATATCAAGTATTCAACGGTGGATGGTACAAATTTATCCCTTTTATTATTGTCATTATTGTCTTCATAGGCGGTCTCACATACTTCCGCAAGGAATCTAAATACTTCGCGGAGAATATATAGATGGACGACATCGCAATTAAAGTTGATAACGTCAGCAAACTGTTTAAGTTGCCGCACGAAAAGACCACATCTCTCAAATCAGCCTTCATCCACTTCTATCGCCGGGGAAAAACTTACGAGATGCAACAAGCTCTGAAGGATGTGTCATTCGAGGTCAAGAAGGGTGAGTTCTTTGGGATTATCGGGCGTAATGGCAGTGGCAAAAGCACAATGTTGAAACTTCTTGCCGGCATATATGTGCCCACCGAGGGTAACGTACAAGTAAACGGGAAACTTACTCCGTTTATTGAGCTTGGGGTAGGTTTTAACCCAGAGCTGACAGGGCGGGATAACGTATTTTTGAATGGCGCACTGCTTGGGTTCAACCGCAGAGAAATGCTGGAAATGTATAACGACATAGTAGAATTTGCCGAAATAGAAAAATTTATGGACCAAAAGTTGAAGAATTATTCTTCTGGTATGCAAGTCCGCTTGGCATTCTCCATCGCTATACGCGCCAAAAGCGACATACTACTGATTGACGAAGTGCTGGCTGTCGGCGATTCCAATTTTCAGAAGAAGTGCATAGGGGTATTCGAAGAACTGAAAAGAGCCGGTCGAACAATTATCTTCGTTTCCCATTCGATGGGTGACGTTAGGGAATTCTGTGACAGAGTAACAGTAATTGATGATGGCAAATCAGTCTTTACAGGCAACACCGAAAAAGGCGTTGATGTTTATAACAAACTCAATTTTGAAAGAGAGAGTATCAAAACAGAAGAAGAAAATAAAAAAATTAGAGTAGATGAGCGATTGGGCAACGGCAAAGTACGGATATCAGAGTACAGACTGTTGAATAGTAAATCAAAAAAAACATCTTCAATCATGGCTGGTGAAGAATTCACAGTTAGGCTGAAGGTCACAGCTCACGAGAAAGTTAAAAACTGTGCAGTGGGCGTGATGTTCCGGAAAAATCCTCAAGAAAATTTATATGGTCTTAATAGTTACTACTTGGGCAACCCAATCAAGGAGCTGAACCAGGGCGAGGCAGTAGAAATGACATTCAAAGATCGATTACCGCTGAACCCTGGGAAATACTACCTTTCCTTTGCCGCAGCGGGCATGAAAGGGGCGAGCTACGAAGACTTTGATAATTTGAATAACATCCTGACCATAAATGTATCCGGCTCTTCGGATTATTGGGGTATTGTTCATTCAGAGCCAACCATTAAAGTAAGCAGAGTAAAGGGATAAGTGGGTCAGGACTTTAAATTGACATGAGGTATCATTATTTGATTACAAATTCGGCATATATTTTAAGGAGGGAAGATGGATAAGAACTTGAAATACTACGACGACGCCTTCTACAAGCAACATGAGGAGTGGACCGGAGATTATGCCAAAGTCTCCAAGTGGATTTACGATAATATTGGTGGCCAAATTTTTGGCGACGTAGGATGCGGGAATGCTTACATGATTAGCAACTTGTATAAAACGGGCAAAAAAGTCTGGGGCGTGGACGCTGCAAAAAACTTTGAGGAGTATGTAGATAAAAAAATCCGGAAATTCGTCAAAAAAGTGGACCTAACCGTTGAGACTAATCTTGATAACAGCGATGTTGCGCTTTGCTTTGAGGTAGCGGAGCATATAGATAAGAAATTCGCCGATGTGCTGGTAAAAAACATAGTAAGTACAAACGCGGATACGATTCTCTTTACAGCAGCTCGTCCGGGGCAGGATGGGACTCATCACATCAACCTCCAACCCCCTCAATATTGGCTGGATAAGTTTAAAAAGTATGGCTATTGCCACGACGTAGCGCTGAGTGAAAAATTTAAATCCGACCTGGAGGCTGGTATCCAAACAACAGTGTGGTATCTACAAAACATTATTGTCCTCCAGAAGTGTGATAGCCACAGGCTCAAGGACGCCTATGAGATATCAGGCACGGCTATTACAGAACTTAAAAGTCGGCTTGAAGCTTCTGAGTCGGAGAATATTAGGCTAAATGACCAAGTAGCCGCACAAGAACGAGAGCTACACGCAATCATAAACTCTAAGCGATGGAAGCTTGCCTCCAAAGCTATAAAGATTATAAAGAAGTGAAAGTAAGCATAATAATTCCGTGCTATAACCTCGGCGCATACGTTAAAGACGCCGTTGAATCGGTTAGGGCACAAACTTACTCTGATTACGAAATAATTATTGTCGATGACGGTTCAACAGACCCGAAAACAATTAAAGTACTGGAAGGGCTTAGCCGAAATCAAGTTCAGGTTTTGCGGACTAAGAACAAAAAACTCCCCGGCGCCCGGAACCACGGCATAAGCCAGGCCTCCGGAGAATATATGATGTGCCTTGATGCCGACGACATGCTTGCCCCTACCTATCTAGAAAAAACTGTGAAGGTCCTAGACCAAGATAAAGAAAAGAATCTGGCATTTGTGACGACTTGGCTTCAAGAATTTGGTGAACGCAGTGACGTCTGGCGAGCCGGCGAATTCAACATCCCCCAATTGCTTATGAATAATATTGTCCAGGCTGGCTCTTTGTTTAGAAAAAGTGTCTGGAAAGAAGTTGGCGGCTACAAGGACGAAATGGTAGGCGGCTACGAAGATTGGGAATTTTGGTTAAGTACTGTAGAAAAAGGATATAAGTGGGCCGTGGTACCTGAACCACTTTTCCTATATAGAATCAGAGGCGAATCAATGCTTCATTCGCCAGGGTTCCCGCACCTGGATTTATATACCAAGCTGTACGATTTTCATGAAAAATTGTTCTTAAATAATTTACGGGAATTCGTTTTGGCGAACACCGAAGATGAAAAAGTACTCCGTCAAGCCGTAAAGGCTAAGGATGAATCAATAGCGGAACTAGAAGTCAGCAAAGAAGAGTACGAAGAAGAAGTCATCAGCCTCAGGCAGCAAGTTTTTAAATTGAGGGATGAAATAGGCTCAATGAGAAATTCCCGCGTTCTGGGAAAAATAATTAAACTGAGAGAGTTCATTGGAGAGGCCCGCAAAACAAAGGTGCCTTTACCTAGAAACGGGGCGCATAGAATCAGGGTAGTCGTGGCCCCCTTTATCCCAGGCCCAATCAGGAGGGCAATTAAAAGATCTCTCAAGCCTAAAGTAGTTACTAAGACTCAATCCAATGAAGAGTGGGGCAGCAATTCGCCAATCGTAAGCGTGGTCATACCCCATTACAACCGAGCGGACACTATTGACGAGACTCTAGATTCACTTATGTCACAAACTTTCAAAAACTTCGAAGTAATTATCGTTGATGACGGATCGACCGACGAAGTTAGCGCTGAGAAACTTAAGAACCTAGGAGTTAAGAAGCTAAATGTAAAAGTTATCAAACAAGAGAATCAGGGGGTCGCCGCGGCTAGGAACAATGGTATAAGCCACGCTAGAGGCAAGTACATCGTCTGCTTAGATTCAGACGATGCTCTAGAGCCTACTTACATAGAGAAGGCCACCATAGTCCTTGAAACCTCACCTGATGCCTCGCTTGTGACAGCGCACATGCAGACTTTTGGAGTCACTAGCGAGGTGTATAAGCATATCGATTACGACCCCCTGCAAATTACGCGAAATAATATGGTTATAACAGCAGCCGAGTTCAAAAAACAGGCTTGGGAAACCTCGGGCGGCTACAAATCTGGGATTGGCTATGAAGACTGGGAATTTTGGGTAAATCTAGCTGAGCACGGCTTCTGGGGAAAGCTTATACCAGAGACGCTATTTAAATATAGGACGTCGATGCAATCGCGCTATGTTGATGATAAAGATGGGCACTGGACAAATATGAAGAATATCCGCTTATATCATGCCAAATACGCCCAAAGAGTTAAAAAACTTCTTTCGAAACGGCGCTCAACGAAAAATATAATAGATTCTAAGACAGCTTTTATAAATCTCGATGATAGAAAAAGTTACCACGTCCCAGATAACGGTAAGGGCAACATTCTTATAATTGTGCCTTGGTTGACATTTGGCGGGGCGGAGACCTTAATCCTTAATTTCTGTCGCGAAGTAAAAGATAATTTCAATTTATCTTTCGTCACCGGCTTGGATTCAGAGCACGAATGGGAACATAAATTTAAGGAAATCACTCAGGATATTTACCATCTAACCAACCTCTTCGAAGATAAAGCTCTCTACGTTGAATTTATTTCAAACTATATTAAAACGAGAAGTATTGACGCTATCCACATTATCCATACCGACTATGCCTTTGAAATGCTGGCCGAACTAAAGAAGAGGCACCCTAGCCTGAAAGTTGTCGTGACACTATTCAATGACAGAGCGGCGCATTTTGGGGAATCGCTACAAGTCAAAGAGTATATAGATGTCTTTACCACCGACAACCAATCTGTCTATAAACACTATCACCAAGAGCTTGGAGATGAAGCTGACATAAGAGTGATACCCAATGGTATAAATTCGAACGACGTTTTTAATCCGGCCTTGTTTGATAGGAAGAAAGAAAGGGCAGAACTCGGGCTCAGTGATGAAGACTTGGCGGTGTTCTTCGTTGGCAGGATATCCGAAGAAAAAAATCCGGACGTATTTCTCAAAGCGGCGAAGGCCGTTGTTGCCGAGAGCCAGAATGTAAAATTCTTTGTCATTGGCAGCGGGGTAATGACCAAGGAGGTTGAAAGAATTGTGTCGGCGATTAATCATCCCAATGTGCAGTATCTTGGTTACCAATCCGATATAGCTAGATATTTAAGTATGGCTGATATTTTCGTACTGCCCTCAAGCATTGAGGGGTTCCCATTATCCATACTGGAGGCTATGGCTATGCGCGTGGTTGTTGTCGCCTCTGACGTCGGCGCAGTCCCGGAGATAGTAAGCTCCGGCGAAGATGGCTTTATCGTGGCCCCGGGCTCTGCCACAGAGATAGCAACCACCATAAATATGCTCAGGGATAATCCTAAGCTAATGGCAGCGGTCAAAAGTAAGGCGCGTGAGAAGGTTGATAAAAAATATTCCAACGTTATTTTGGGCGAAAATTATAAAAAGCTCTACGGGGACTATACTAAATGAAAGTTTTGATTACCGGAGCTAACGGCAGGATAGGGCGCAATCTGGTCCAACGGCTTGCTAACAAACATAAACTCATCTTGTTGGGTCAACAACCTGAAGCTTCATCAGCTGGGCATAAATATTATCAAGTCGATATGACAGACAAAGACCAGCTGAGCGAAATCATGACTGACGAAAGACCCGAAGCTATCGTGCACTTGGCGGCGTTACTGGCCTCCACTTGCGCATCAGAACCTACTCTGGCCCATAAGATTAACGTTGATTCCAGCGAAAATTTAGCTAATCTTGCCATCACCAATCAAGTAAAGATGTTTGTCTTCGCTTCGTCATCGGCGGTTTATAACCAGACGGAGCTTTTGCCAACCGACGAGGAGCATAACATCGATCCGCAGTCAGTTTATGGCAAAACCAAGCTACTGGCCGAGAAGAAGCTTATGGCGGTGTCTAAGAATGGACCCACCCAATTTGTAACGCTCAGGCTGTTTAACATATATGGCGCCGACTTTGACGACACGTTAGTCTATCAGTTGCTCCATTCGACAAAAGATAAACCGGCCCCACTGTTTGGGCCTGACAATTTCTACCGCGATTATGTGCATATATCCGATATATGTGCGGCTTTTGAGCGCTCGCTTTCTGTAAATGTGGGTTCCTACAAGGTCTTAAATATCGGTAGCGGTAAAGTACTGAACAACCGGCAACTTGTGGAGGAATTAGAGAAAAATGGTGCTAGTATATATTTTGAGATAAAGAAGACCCCAGCCAACATCAGTTGGGCAGATATAAGTCGGGCTGAAGAGGCAATTAACTGGAAACCGCGGGCTGAAATTAAAGGATCAATAGAAGAGATAACCAATGCAAGATGATCCGAGAATAAAAATAATTATAGTGGGCGCCGGGAAAGCTGGCGAGCTTATCGCCAACGATATTTTGAAAAATAAAGAATCTCCCTTCAGGGTAGCGGGGTTCGTAGACGACGACACTAAGAAGCAAGGCACAGCTGTAGCGGGAGCTAAGATCTTGGGTACGGTTTCTGAGCTTCGGCAGTTGATCAAACAGCATGATATACAGGAGGTCTTTATAGCCATACCTTCGGAGAGAGGCGAAATTATAAGAAAAATTATCGAGAGTACCTCAGGCCTACGGGTGGTTTATAAGATATTACCAAGACTTTCCGAGGTACTGATGCAGGACTTCGAAGAGGATTACCTTAAGTATGTCAGAAGGGTGAGGGCCGAAGACTTGCTCGGCGGGGAGATTTTAAAATCGGACCAGCAAGAGATAACCGAATATGCCAAAGGGCAAATAATCCTGATTACGGGTGCCGCCGGATCAATCGGCTCAGAACTAGCCCGCCAAATTGCAGCCCACGGCGCCAAGAAAATTATTCTTTACGACTGGTGGGAAAACGGAATGTTTGATTTACGCAACCAGCTTTTAGAAAACCACCCCGAGGCCGCCTTTGAGTTCATAATTGGCGATGTAAAAGACCGCCAGAAGATAAATTTGGTAATGAAAACCTACAGACCAACGACTGTTTTTCACGCGGCTGCCTACAAGCACGTCCCACTGATGGAGCATAACCCGTCCGAGGCAATAAAGAATAACATCATTGGCACCAAGACTGTCGCCGAAGCAGCCATAAAACACAAGGTGGAGAAGTTTATTTTAGTTTCCAGCGATAAAGCCGTTAACCCAACGAACGTAATGGGTGCCACTAAGCGCTCGGCAGAGAAAGTTATCCATATATTGTCAGAAAGTCAGCCTGACACGATTTTTTGCGCGGTTAGGTTCGGCAATGTCATTAATAGTAACGGCAGTGCAATTCCTATCTTTGAAAAGCAAATTGAGCGAGGTGGCCCGGTTACGGTTACACACAAAGAAATTACGCGGTTTTTTATGACTATTCCAGAAGCCGTACACCTGATTTTGCAGTCTTGGGTAATGGGGCAGAACAATGATTTATTCGTTCTGGACATGGGCGAACCCATAAAGATATACGATTTAGCCAAACTATTAATCGCTTTGCAAGGCTATGAACCGGAAGAAGATATACAGATTAAGATTGTCGGGCTCAGGCCTGGAGAAAAACTGTACGAAGAGGTGTTGGTCAAAGAAGAAGAAACTCTATCAACGCCCGTCAAAAAAGTCTTCAGAACTAAAAACTATCTTAATTTCAACAAACTGGTATTTCTAAATAACTTTAATTTACTAGTCGAATCGCTAGAAGAAGACGGCTTAGACATAGAGACTCTAAAAGACCGGCTCAAGGCTATGGTTTCCACATATAAGCCAAGTAAAGAATAAATAGTTGAAAGCCCTCGAACTAAAAACTATCGGGACTGCCATACAAAGCATTTCGCCGGTTAAGTTCTTTATCGTCATGGCCGCAGTTTTTGGCCTAGTCTTCATAATTATTATCCCGCCTTTCCAAGGGGCTGACGAACCTCTGCATTTTTACCGCGCCTACCAGGTATCGACCTTTAATTTTGTAGTTGATGAAAATGTGGGAAGGGATTTTGGCGGTGTTTTACCGAGCTCCCTAGAGAACACTGTGGCTTTAACCGCCAATAACTCGAACCTTGGCAACCTAAAACCTAATGAAAAGTACAATATCCATACGACCTCAGAGGCTCTATCCATAAAAGAAACCCCGAGTCAGCGTGAGTGGGTTAATTTTACCGCCACTGCGCCTTACCCCCCTGTTGCTTACATCCCCCAAGCCACGGGGGTACTCATAGCCCGGATTTTACGAGCACCTCCGATTTTAATGATGTACGCAGGCAGGTTGATGAACTTAACGGCCTGGATTGTCTTGCTTGCTCTGAGTATAAAAATAATGCCTAGAAAAAAGTGGGCATTTGTATTCATAGGCTTACTGCCAGTCGCCCTCACTCAAGCAGCCTCTTTGAGCGCCGACGTAATGACAATAGGGCTGTTCGCTCTGTTCTTTGCCACTATAATGCGGTCTATCCTGCGGACTAAGCCTTTTACTAACTTAGAGCTGGCTGGCTTACTTTTGATTATGGTCCTGCTGGTCCTCTGTAAGCAAATAAGCTTTGTATTTTTACCCCTCCTTTTGTTGATACCCAGCAAAGCATTCGGCTCAAAGAGAAAGGCCTATGCAATTAAAGCGGTTTTTCTTTTAGTTTCCCTGGCTATATATACGACATGGCTTTACATAATCAGAGACCTGAATTTTAAAAGCGTATTTGCTAATCACGAGAATCCAACCCAACAGATACATTTAATTATCCATAACCCCCTGGGTTTTATTAATGCTCTATGGGATAGCTACTTCTTTAGCTGGGGCGATGTTACGACTAAGTCCTTTATCGGTACTTTCGGCTGGGGAGATACAAGCCTATCGGAACTAATAGTTACTATGGGCTACATAGGCCTATTCCTTGTCGCTACAATAAATCCCTACAACCACCTACGGCGCTGGGTTACAAAGCGACAAAAAATATGGCTCGGTATTATGGGGATAGTATACTGGCTCGCTATAACTGCAACCCTATACGCCTACTACAACCCCGTAGGGGCAAAAACCATCCTCGGCTTACAAGGCCGGTACTTCTTGCCGCTTGGATTCATTGCAATACCGTTGCTATATAGTAATTGGCTAAAAAGCAGTAAAACGGCATATAAAAAAATAGCGGTGTTAGTGCCATTATTCCTTTTGCTAACCAGTGTTGTCACAATCTACTTTAGGTACTACATAAACTATGCCTAGAATCGGATTCATTGAAAAAACAAGGGTCCACTCAGCCTCGAAGTACTTTGTGGTCGGCTTATCGGCCTTCGCGGCCGACTACCTGGTTTTGCTAATAACTTACTACCTAATTAACTTACCGCTAAAGGTCGCCACCAGCCTTGGGTTTTTTAGCGGCTTTATTATCAGTTTTGGTGTTAACCGCAAGTGGGTTTTTGGTGGTAATCAACGCAAGCGTTTGTGGCGCCAGATTGCAGAATATCTAGCGCTTCTGATTTTCAACTATGTTTTTACGGTTTGGGGGGTTAGCTTTCTGAATAACCACAGCATAAAACCCTTTATCGGCAAGCTGCTGGTTATGGGCCTGGTGATGTGCTGGAACTACGCGCTATTTCGCTGGATTATTTTTGTTGGTGTTGAAGAAGCTAGTTAAGCTTATTTTTGGAAGCGATAACTGAGATTTTTTCGTGCAAGTCAGAAAAGCGCTTTTCTAAGGCTTCAATTTTAGAGTATGCACTGAGGCATAGGGAAAGACTGAGCATCAGGCCGGTGGCTAAGACTACGTCCGGCAAACTCAAAGGGGTGCTATCGGTCAGCCCGTGGTTGAATAGGTAGTTATAAATTGGCTCGGCGAATATCAAGCCAGCCAGAATTATTAGCCAAAAAATAACCCGCAGCGAAAAGGTCAGCCAGTCGATTAATTTTGTTCGGTAAGCCATCAAGGCTTTGAGTAAGCCAAGGAATACGAAAGGCACATTGAGAATAAACAGCAACAGGTATTTACTCATTGAAAAACTCCAATAGGCGGAACTTTAGAAGCTGGCGGACAATGTTAACTACCTCCCAGTTGGTTTGGCCCTTAGACATGGAGTATTCACTGTAGATGGCTTTGATAGGAATTTCTTTGACCGTGAGTTTATTTTGTTTGATACGCCACATCAGCTCCGAATTATAAGTATAGTTATTGCTGTAGAACTTTATAGACTGCAGAGCTTTTCGATTGTAGCCGCGCAGCCCGGACTGAGAGTCTTTTACGAAGATTCCAAATAGTGCAAAGGTGAATAAGCCGCCGCCTTTATTCAAGAGCACCCTATACCACGGCATGCCTTCGGCGTTAACCAGCCGGCTGCCAATCACAATATCGTTCTTGTCTTTCATTATTTCGGTAAGGACTCTTGCGGTGTCCTCTGTAGCGTGTTGGCCGTCGGCATCCATACTGACCAGGTAGTCAAAGCCGTTGTCGCGGCCATAACCCAAGCCAGTGCGCGCCGCTGCGCCCGCTCCACAGTTCAGCAAATGGCTTACGAGCACCACGCCTTCGTGCTTGAGCACAACTTCAGCGGTGTTATCTTTCGAACCGTCATTTACTACCACAACCGTGATATTTTTTGAATTACTTAGTTTAATGTATTTGAACAGGTCATCTAACACGCTACCAATCACAGTACCTTCGTTATAAGCAGGTATAAAAATAGCTATTTTTTTCTTAGGCTCTCCCATATTCAGTCTATATCTTATCAAATCTGGAGCAACCATGCGGATTTGTAACCCTTGGTCTATCAAGTTCTATGAAATAGGGTATTTAGAGCGTTAAAGTTAGCTGGCGGGCTACCGAGTTATCTATCGACTTGGGGTAAGTAGTATCCCACGTGCCATTCCAGTGAGCAATATAAAATCTGTACGCTCCGGATGAACTAAAGGAGCGCGGCTCCGAATATGTTTTGGTGCCTGGTACACCGCCACTGGCGGCAGGAATAGTAAAATCATTTTCAATTGGAAAATCTACATTATTTCCGCCAGGATCTCTACCAGCTACCACTAACGAACCTATGTCTATGGGGTTAGAGCCGACGTTGCGTACCGTCACAGTAGCGGTAACATTTTGTCCCTTTGCCGGGGATGACGGGCTTAAGCTTATACCAGAAGTTATTAGTGGGTTATCTAAGACCGGCCAGATTACTTGTCGAACTACGGCATTGCTAGCCGAGTCCGGGTAAGTAGTATCCCACGTGCCATTCCAGTGGGCTACATAAAAAGTGTAATTACCGGGCACTGTGAAGGTACGCGTCCACGTGAGGTTGGATGTTGTACCACCCGCTGGGATAGTCACGTCATTCTTTATAGGGAAGTCTACATTGTTCCCATTTGGGTCCCTAGCCGCGATGACGAGAGATCCAATATTAATGTTACTGGCGCTCAAGTTTTTGATAGAAAGATAGGCTGTAACCGGCTGGTTAATAGCGAAATTAGTCGGGCCAAGAATTAGCCCGGAAGTAATCAACGGGCTATCGTTGACAGTTAGAGTAGCTTGCCGGCTCAGACCACCGTTGATGTCATAGGGATAATAGGCGTTGGCCCAACCAAAAGCGGGATTGTATGAGCACATGGAAACAATTAGATTGCCTGGCACAGTAAGTTTTTTGGAATAACTTACAGTGATGGTCCCATTGGCCGGGACAATAACATCGTTGGCAAAGCCAAAATCATACCATTGGCCGTTTAGCGTAGCGCAGACACCCAGGCTGCCTGCATCTATGCTGTAGCTAGCGGTGTTTTTGACTTGATAACTAGCCGTCAGCGAATCATTTACGTAAGAACTTGAGCCTGATGGCGACAAGGATAAGCCCGAAGCTGACTGTATGGAGCCGTTTATGGCGTATGTTGAGCCAAACCAGGTATTAAAGTACCACCAGAAGTTGCGATTGCCATAAGTCGCACAGGTATCTCCATCACTCACAGAACCCGGACCATTTGGCGAACCAGTAGGATTAGTATTACTTAGGACATCAGGATCAGGTTGATAAGGCGTGTAGTCATAAAGCGCTGCGGTAGCTGCATTTTGGATAAAGACCGTAGTACCGCTATTACACGGGTAGTATCCTATTGAATTATTTTGACCAGCGATAAAATTGAAGCCGCCAGGATTGGTTAAGTAGTTCCGGAGTTGCGCTGCAGCACTGTTAACCTGTACCGTGAATCCGGCATAGGCACTATGGCAACCAGTACCATCATCCGGACAGTCAAATCCCATAGCAGCCGCATACTCATTAGTCCATGGCCAATCGTCAGTTATAAGCCCCTGCTCCTTTTGAAGAGTTACCAGCAGCACCTGTGGGTTTATGTGATAAGCCAGTGCTGCGTAGTAGATAATTTCGCCGGGGGTGACCCCACCCGAAACTGTTGCGCCCTGAAGATTATTTTGGTGCGTGTTTGGGTTCTCGCGGTAATCCTTCAAGCAGACATAAGGTGTTGTAGCGATAGTCGTCCCGTTCCAGGTATCATATCGTTGGCCATAGATCGCACGAGTTGTAGTTACGTATGAGGCGCCGCTGAAGCTATCTTTTTCTACCTCACCAGAACTTGAGTTGTAATAATAAGATTTAGATAATGAGCCACTAGTGTCGCAGGTAGGGGCCTCAGCATTCAGGAAGTTATTTATGTCTTGAACAGACATTGTTGAATTATCTGTAAAAACCGCATCATCTATGATATGGCCGGCTTGAAAATCGGCACCGGTCAGCGCATGAGTAGCCGGTTGGCGAAAAATTAAGATAGCCGCCAATGTAACGGCAGGGAGCATGAGCAGTATACTGATCTTACTTAATATCCTAGGCATTGATTCGATTCTAATTAAGCGAAACCGGGTTCTTAGCCCAATTGCTACTTACAGTTTTACTGTTCGACGTCACAGTCACACTAACATTCCACTGGCCGTGGTTAGGAAATTGGCTCAGGGGCACGTTAAAAACGGGGCATACATAGCTATTGACCTGCAAGACTACGTCCTCGGATTGGCTAATCGTAGTCTGCCCAGCTTGGTACACGTTGAGAGTGCAGCTACCGGATGTGGCGCCGTTGATAAGTGTGGCTACCTGTAAGTCGGTAGAATCCGTGTTAGCTCGAGTTATTGATACGCTAAAGCTACCGGTGTCAGGGGGTGGTTGATAGTTTTCCAGCGTCGACGACGGGCTGCTAGAACCTTTCCGATCATTGTTAGCATTATTGTCGGCGGCGGGGGCGGCCGAATAATTATTTTTTGAGGTTGGACTCTTAGTTGAAGCTTGTGGTGGGCTGACTATCCCTTTGTTGGAGTTGCTGTGATGGTGCCAATAAACCAAGCCACCGATGATAATAACTAACATAGCGCCAGAAATTAGAGCTGTTTTTTTAGTAATCCTGAATTTTTTTGACTTTTTGGCCATATCTTTATTTTAACGCACGCTTAATAACTACCACTCTAATCTGTTAAGAGGTCTATGTCAATCTGTAAAATCTACACCGGAACTACACCCTTAAAGTGGTAACATATTAATAATGAGTCAGAACCAATCCAAGCCGCCGGTACGTAAGGCGGTGATCGCCGCCGCGGGCTTTGGCACGCGTTTTTTGCCGCAGACCAAGGCCATGCCCAAAGAGATGCTGCCGCTGGTCGATAAACCGATTATCCAGTATATCGTGGAGGAGCTGGTGGCGGCTGGTATTGAAGATATTATTATCCAAGTTAGAAATACCAAGCGAGCCATAGAGGATCACTTTGATTTGCCCGCACAGGAGCTTATCGATAACCTGAAGGCCGGCGGGGAAAGTAAAAAACATCTGCTGGAGGAAATAGAATCTATACCCCGTATGGCAAACTTTGTGTTTGTGCGCGCCAAAGCGCCTTATGGCAATGCCGCGCCTGTTTCTGATGCAGCCCACCTGCTAGGCGACGAACCATTTATCTACACCTTTGCCGATGATTTCATTCTGGCCGAGCCCAAAAGCCGATTCCAGCAAATGATTGAGCTATATAAGGAAAAAGGCGGCTCGGTTATTTCTTGCATTCAAGCAACCAAAGATAACCAGTATAAGCGCTATGGTTTTGTAGGCGGCAGTCCGACGGGCAATGGCTTATATAGCGTCACAAAAATTGTTGAGAAACCCGGCAAAGCGGCAGCCCCTTCGGATTTAGCGAGTGTTAGCAGTTATTTACTGGAGCCATCAATTCTTGAATACATTGAAAAAGCTCGCGGTAGTCTTGAGCCGGGTGGGGAGTTTTATATCCAGCCAGCTATGCAAGCTATGATGGATGATGGTCACGCTTTCTGGGGCATGCAAATTCAGAACGGGACCTATTATGATACGGGTGACAAGCTGGAGTACCTCAAAACCGTCGTGGATTTTGCCCTGATGCACGATGAGCTTAAGGATGATTTTAGAAAATTCTTGAAGGAGAAAGTCTGAATGGCGCTGAATAAAAAATGGGGAGCTAAGATAGTAACCTTGGACGAATTCGCCAGCTTGCGGCCCAAACTCGGGAAAATTGTAGCCACTAGCGGCGGCTACGACCCTATACATCCTGGTCATATCAGCTTAATAATTGAAAGTCGCAAATTTGGTAACACAGTAGTGGTTATAGTTAACAGCGATGATTTTTTAGTTGCAAAAAAGGGTAAGCCTTTTCAAAACTTGGCAACTCGCTGTTTGATTGTCAGCGGCATCAAGGAGGTTGACTATGTTGTGCCGGCAGTTACTGAAACTGACATGAGTGTCAATGAGGCGCTAAAAGTAATTAAACCTCATGTTTATACAAAAGGCGGGGATACCGTCGATCCATCAACCATTCGTGAGTGGGAGGTGTGTAAGAAAAACGGCACCAAAGTAGTGTTTGAAGTAGGCGAAGGCAAGGAATGGTCATCGAGTTGGTTCACTAAGGACTGGGATAAAACTATACATACACGAGCCATAAATAAAACTAAGCACAAATTAAAAAATAAAGTTAATAAATACTTAACAAGTTAAGTATTTAGCGGTCGAGCTCTTTGATGTTTACGTTGATTTTGTTGGAAGGATTCCAATCCAGTTCTGGATATGTCTTTAAGACTCTTAATATGTACTTCCGAAGTTTCTCGTAGCCAGCCTTGTCTTTGGACTCGAACTTGACAACTACATAAGGACCATTCTGGGAATAACGTACGACAAACATTGTGTCATCGGTCTCCAGCCGTAGTCCATCGCCAGCCCTTTCGTCATCAACCACCTCGGCGTTTTTAAAATCTTCGCGAAGTTGTTTAGCGAGTCGCTCAACGAGACTTACTTTTTTATCATCTTCGCAGTAGACGTGGATTTGCGGACTGGATTCATATTGCGGCAGAGCGGCTACCATCTCTGACAATGACTGATTTGTACGGCTAAGCGCTTGGACAACGCGCATCGTAGAATAAGCACCGTCATCATGGTTGTAGAAGTCGGCTGAAAAAAAGAAGTGACCGGATAACTCACCGATGAATGCAGCCTTCACTTCTTGGTTTTTCTTCTTCAGGAATGAATGGCCAGTGCGCCACATAAACGGCTTACCGCCATTAGCTTTTATAGTTTCTGGCACGACTTTTGAGCAAAGTAGGTTAAACATAATTATCGCGCCGGGGTGATCTCTTAATACATCAGTGGCAAAAAGGGCTACAAGTACGTCATTCCAAATTGGGTTGCCGTGTTCATCAACCATACCTACTCTGTCACCATCGGCGTCATAGGTAAAACCAACATCGGCTTGGCTGTCTCGGACTTCTTGACCCAGCCGCTCCATAATATGAATTTCCGTAGGGTCAGCCACACCCAAGGGAAAACCGGAATCGACTTTGGTATTGAATTCTATAACTTCGCAGCCGGCTTTCCGCAGCAACTCAGGGATAATAATACCGGCAGTCGTATTGCTGGGATCGACGACAACTTTTAGTTTTCTGTCTAGATGCAGACGTTCAAGCAGGTCAGAATAATAGGCTTGCAAAACGTCCTGTTTGGTAATCTTGCCGGTACTGGCGCCTTTCTTATAGTCTTCGCTCTCAACTAGTTTGCGAAGGTCTTGTATGCCTTCTGAAACTAGGGTCTCGGAATAATCATTGGCGAACTTAAAACCATTGAACTCCGGCGGATTGTGCGAGGCCGTCACGAAAACGCCGCCAGGGATTTTTAAGTAATGTTGAGCCCAATAAAAAGTCCCGACCATCTGCATACCGATATCAATTACGTCTAAGCCAGCCCAGGCCAGGCCCTCCATGATTTTCTGGGCATACATAGGGCTAGTCTCGCGGCAGTCATAGCCAACTACGGCTTTTGTTTGATCCTCGTGGGATAGAAGTGTTCCGTGAGCCCTGCCTAAGTGCAAAGCAAGCTCGGGGCTAAGATCTTTGCCGACCAGACCACGTAGATCATAGCCTCTAAATATACTTGGATTTACTTTCATATAACTATTCTACTGTAACTGATTTTGCTAGATTGCGCGGGCGGTCAACATTTTTGCCAAGCTCATCGGCTATGTAGTAGGCAAAGAACTGCATTACTATAGCCGTAAGCAGTGGCTGAGTTTGCTCTAAAGTCTTGGGAATGTAAATGACGTCATTGGTGAGTTTCTTAATTTCTTTATTGCCTTCGGTGGCGATAGCGACTATCGGGCCGCTGCGGGCTCTAATCTCTTCTATATTAGAGTAAGTCTTTTCTAGCATCGGGCCATCACAGGCGATAGCAAAAGTCGCGAATTTTTTATCAATCATAGCTAGTGGGCCATGCTTCATTTCGCCGGCGGCATAACCTTCGGCATGGATGTAGGAAATTTCCTTGAGCTTTAGAGCACCCTCTAACGCGCAGGGGAACTGGTATTTTCTGCCAATGTAGAGGAAGTCGCGCTGGTTGGCGTATTTCTTGGCGATTTTTTTAATTTGCTCAGCCTGGGCCAAAACTTCTTCGGCCATTTGCGGCAGTTTGTCCAATTCCTCCAGTAAAGGTTTGAATAATCTGGTCGAACCATCACTCAAGTGTAAAGCGATGAGAGTGGCCACCGTAACTTGTGCGATAAAAGCTTTGGTGGAGGCTACTGCCTGCTCCGGCCCGGCGTGGCAATACACGCCCGCGTCGGTCATACGGGCAATGGTTGAGCCGACGGCGTTGACAATTCCCAACCGCAACATCCCGTAGTCTTCAACTTTTTTGAGAGCGGCGATTGTATCAGCGGTTTCACCGGACTGGGAGATAGCTAGAATAGCCGTACTGCGCGAGAACGGTTCCTTGCGATATTTGAATTCCGATGCCAGCTGAACCTCTACTGGTATTCCAGCAAGTTCTTCTATCAGATACTCAGCGACTAATCCGGCGTAATAAGACGTGCCGCAAGCAACAATTACAATTCGCTCGATATACTTCAGTTGCTCGGTTACGGCTTCTAGCCCGCCCAACTTGACCATAGAATCTTTGGGCCTAATTCTGCCCAGAGTTGCCGAGCGAATGGTTTGCGGCGCTTCAAAAATTTCCTTCAGCATAAAGTTAGGAAAGTCGCCTAGCTGGACTTGCTGCAAGTCAAATTCCAAAGTCTCGGCACTGCGTTTTACGGTAACTGATTCCTTGAAGTTCTTTATTTTATAGCCACTACGTTTGACCACCACCATTTCATAATCGTCCAGGTAGACTACGTTTTTAGTGTGTTCCATCACAGCCGTAGGGTCGGAGGCGAGAATAAGCTCGTCTTTCCCAACGCCTAATATTAGAGGGCTTGATAGCCGGGCAGCAAAAATAGTATCAGGCGAAAGGGTACTTATAGCCGTAATGGCAAAAGCGCCGCGCAATTCCTGCAAAGTCTTTTCGAAAGCCTTCTCGAAGTCTTTAAGTTTTTTGTAATTGTAATCGATTAGCTGGGGGATGACTTCGGTATCAGTTTCGGATACGAACTTATAGCCAAAGCTTTCAAGCTTTGCCCGGATCTGAACATAGTTTTCTATAATTCCGTTATGTACCACAAAAATGGTTTTGTCTTGATTGTAGTGGGGGTGGGCATTAGCAATTGTTGGTGCTCCGTGTGTCGCCCAGCGCGTATGCCCAATGGCCATGTGCGGACTTGAGCCGTCGGAACTAATTAATTGGTCCAGGGCTTCTACCCGGCCAACCTGTTTTATAACCTTGCCGCCATTTTGGCTTAGAAAAGCTACACCGGCCGAATCGTATCCGCGGTACTCTAACGCTTTAAGGCCATCTACTACCGGGCCGAGGGCATCTTTTTTGCCTAAGTAGCCGACGATTCCGCACATCTAAAACCTCCTCATTTAATGCCGACCTGCTCTATCTGCTTTTGAAACCTGAGTCTAAAATTACTGGCCGAAAATATTTGGGCCGACTTAGTGATGAGGCCTGAATTATAGCGGTTAGGATTGAATCTCCGTAGGGCTGCAACTAGGCTATCAACGGTTTGCTCGCTAAAGAATTCACCGGTTTTGTTAGGCTCGATGTAGTCTATGGCGCCGCCGGCTTTGTAGGCTATAACTGGCGTGCCAGCGGCGAGAGCTTCAACAGCCACAATTCCAAAATCATCCAGCCCCGGAAAAATAAAACCAAGCGAAGACTGAAAATAGTGAGCTACTTCTTCATCGTTTTTACCGCGCAGAAAAGTTACGGATTTGCCAGCCATTTTCTTGAGCTTATTATGGTCCGGGCCGCTGCCGATGACTATTAGCGGCAGCTCCAGCTTAGTACAGGCCGCAACAGCTAAATCTATGCGCTTATACGGTGTTTGCCGGCCAGCAGCCATAAAGCCATGACGAGGCTCATCATTGTGCCCAGCAAAGCGCTCAACATCAATCGGCGGGTGAATTACCGCGGAGTCACGACCATAATATTTTTTGACCTGCTCTTTAATGTAGGTAGAATTGGAAATTATAAAATCTGGCCTCTGGGCTGCTTTATAATCCCAGCGCCGTAGCGGACCAACTAAAAGGCGTAAGCCAATACGCGCCAGCGGGTCAAAAAATCCAAAGCCGGGGCTTTTAAGATAATCATCGTACCGGCTCCAATAATAGTGTGTCGGCGCGTGGCAATAATTTATGTGGATTGTCGGCTTATTAACTTTGATGCCTTTGGCTTCCGCTCCCGAACTGCTGATAACCAGATCGTAATTATCAAAGTTCAGCTGGCTGAACCACCAAATTCGCAGAAAGGGCACGAATTTGCGCAGGGCCGGGAATGGCCATTTTTGCAAAAAGCCGGTGATAACTTTACCATCCAGCTGTTCACGCCACTCATCAGAGCAGTATGAAGTATAAATTGGTGCCTCCGGGTACATTTTATGCAGTTGTTCTACGACCCGCTCGGCGCCGCCCCCCACAAACCAGTCATGAACGATTGCGACTTTCAATTATCTCGCTCCACCACCGCGCAGAACCGCGCGGAAAGTTTTTATAATAATCATTACATCCATCCAAAAACTCCAGTTCTGGACATAATAAAGATCTAATTTACGCCGTTCTGGAACTGGGAGGTTTTTGCGACCAGAAATCTGTGCTAGTCCGGTTAGCCCGGACTTGACGCTCAATATTGCGTGGCGTTTGTTGGCTAGGTTGATTTCCTCTGGGATCAGCGCCCTTGGGCCTACCAAACTTAAGTCTCCTTTGAGGACATTGAATAACTGCGGCAACTCATCCAAAGTTGTCTTCCGCAAAAATCGACCAAAGGACGTGACCCGGGGATCGTCATCTAGAAAGTCTCCATTTTCGCGGTAAGCTTTAGCCAGCTCCGGTCGGCCCATCATGGCAAAGGCCTCTTCTGGCGTTGTGCCATCGTACTTTTTATATTGGCTGCGGAACTTGAAGACCCGGAATTTCTGATTAAAGCGAGTCAAGCGCGTTTGTCGGAAAAATACCGAGCCGCTGGCGAAGGGATTAATAATGGCAATTACGAACATAAAGGGAAGAGCAATAATCAGAAAGATTGCGCCAAAGACTAAGTCAAACAACCGTTTAGCAATTCGTCCCCAGCCAATTAGGGCTGTCTGGTGCACGGCGATTACAGGTATGGAGGAGCGGAATAATTCAACTGCAATATTACCCACGAACAATTCGCTGTTACCGGGGATAAAGCGGTAAGCAATATGATTAGCCTGAGCAAACTCCAAGATATAATTGTTTTCTTGGTTAGAAGAATAGAGCTCGGTCTGGACAATGCTGTGAATATCGTTAGTGTGCAGCTTGGCGACCGCTGCTTCAAACGTTGGAAATAACTTAAAATCGGCAAACCGGTCTTTGGCATGTTCTTTACTGGCTACAATGCCGACAATTCGATAACCGGAAATTCGCCAGTTGGCTAGTCCAGCTGTCAGCACATCGGCAATTTTAGTGTTGCCAATAATTAATAAGTTAGTGACGCCGATATCGTAACGGAAGAGTTCGCTACGGACAAGGCGAGCTAAATTGCGAAAAACCACTAAAAAAACAAACGCCAGGATAAAACCATAGACCGGCACCAGGCGCGCTGGGAAGATTATCCGGTTGGTGGCATAACCGTAGCTGACCACGAATAACAGGCCGACAAAAGAACCGATAAATAACCTACCCGCCTCTGTGAAGCGTTTTTCGTAGATTGAACTGGTGTATAAACCAAGAACTGCGAAGGTTAAAATCCAAAACGGAAGTAGCAACAAGAATAAATCAAAATAAGTACTGGCGTGTACTGAATGGGCGATGGGACGGTGGTCGATGGAGACGCGCAGAATGTAAGCGCCGGAGAAAGCCGCCGCCAGCGCAAAAAAATCGCCCACCACCAGAAAAAAACTATATATTAGTGAGCTATTACTCTTCATATCGCTATACTAGATTGTATCACTTATGAACCCCGATAAGACCGCCGCCAGAAAAGCCACCGCCCTATCCTGGATAATTATTTTGATACTGGCTTTACTACCATTTCACGCCTTTTTAACGGTCTGGCTATCTAGCTTGGTAGGACATTACACACTACTACGGCTCTGGAAAGAGATTCTATTAATTCCGGTCTTTACTGGTGTGGTCTATCTCTTAAGCGCGAGTCGATACTTAAGAAAGAAACTTTTTGACAGCTGGTTGACACGGATAATTCTTATTTATGCGCTACTGTTGCTGACTACCGGATTTATCGCGTTTTTTTATCATGACGTGACCGCTAAGGCCCTGGCCTACGGCGAACTAGCGGATTTGAGGTTCTTGTTCTTTTTCCTGGCAGTTTTGGTAATTTGCGCATTTTCGCCGCTGCTGCGACAAAAATGGCGAGCTTCGTTGTTGCTACCGGCAACTTTGGTAATTATCTTTGGACTATTGCAATACTGGGTGTTGCCTAATGATTTTTTGCGGCACTTTGGCTACGGACACCACACAATTACAATCTACGAAACCATCAACAACAACATTAATAGTATTCGTATTGGTTCAACTCTGCGCGGTGCGAACCCGTTGGGCGCATACATGGTATTAGTAATTAGCGCGGCTGTTTCACTCCTAACGGCTAGTAGCAGGAAAAGACCCAGCCAGCTCTTATGGCTGCTTGGAGCCTTCTTGGTGTTGGTGTTCAGCTACTCGCGCAGCGCCTGGATAGGCGCTGCGCTTAGCGTAGCAATAATCCTCTGGATATCGTTAGAGTCTGCTCGCCTACGCCGATGGTTGCTCATAGCTGGCGGCACACTGGTTGTTTTTGCCTGTGCCGCCGGATTTGTGCTGCGCAACAACACAACCTTCCAATATGATACTTTGCACACTGACAGTCGAGCCTCAACTACAATGACTTCCAATCAGGGTCACGCAATAGCTTTTAGGAAAGGCATACACGACATTGTTCACCAACCTCTGGGCGGTGGTACGGGTACAGCCGGACCAGCTTCGGTGTACAACAACCGGCCCGGCCGCGTCGCTGAAAATTATTTTCTACAGATTGGTCAGGAAGCCGGTGTTGTGGGCATGGGCTTATTCATTGCTATCAATATCATGGTCGGGCTTAAGCTTTGGCGCCAACGCCGCGAGCCGCTGGCTCTGGCGCTGTTTGCCAGCTTGATTGGTCTGAGCTTTGTAAATATGCTCTCGCACGCCTGGACCGATGATACCCTGGCGTATATCTGGTGGGGCTTGGCTGGTATCAGCCTGTCTCCTGTTATACTGGACCATAAAGGTAATAACAGTGCCAAAAAGATCAAAGCAACAGCGTAAACTAATCATCCAGTTTGTTGAATACATGGTCAGCGGCGGGGTTTATTTTTGGGTTGGCTATCTTCTGTTGGACTATCTCTACTACGCGCGGCACTGGAGCTTATGGTGGTCAACGATAATCAGTAATGTTATCGGCTGGGCGGTTAACTTTACACTGCAGCGCTTCTGGGTATTCAATAACAAAGCCCTCAAAGATCACCAAACGCAGGTTACCAGTCGATATATTCTCATAACCTTGGTTGATTTCCTGATGAGCTACGCTATCTTATACAGTTTAAGGAAGGTCGGTATCACTCCTGCTATTGGCCAGTTCATATCCTCGGCTTTCTTCACGTTTTGGAACTATCTGTGGTACCGTTTCTGGGTCTTCCCGGAGCACATGGCTAAGCATAAGGCTAGGGTCACGCCGGCGCGCATAGTTGCGCACCGTGCTCACGGCCACAGCGCATATCATATAGGTTAGCTATGGAAGAAAAAACTCAGGCTATTCGCCCAACCAAAAAACAAAAGGAACTACTGACTTTCATCGAAGATTTTATTGCCGAACATGGCTATAGTCCCAGCTATCGTGAAATTATGCAGGGAACTGGCCACACATCTGTAGCTACGGTCAGCCTACATGTTAACAACTTGATTCGGCGGGGCCATTTGCGCAAGCGCGACCGTTCGGCCCGCTCGCTGGAAGTAGTAAAGCCGAGTCTGGCCGCCGATAAAAAAATCATTCCTAAGCAGCTGAAAACCTCGGAAGAAAAGTGGCTGGTCGAAAAGGTCGAACAGTTTTTTAAAGAGGCTGAAAACACACCGAAGGTAACCGAAAGGGAGCTCGACCGGCTATATGTTCTAATTGGTGCACTCAAAGTTTTGGGGCTGGACGGCGCCGCCCAAGCATTCATTGCCCGGCTAAGTAGCCTTAAGCAAAAGCTGGACGATACCGAATACGCAGTTTAGTGAATAGCAGTGGCTGCGCCGGGCGCGCCACCTTCGGATGCCGTGGGATGGGCGTCATGGCTGCTGCGCAGTGGCACCTCTTTTATGAACCAGCTGGCAAAGAAAGCGATTGAAACAACCAGACCAGAAATTAGGAAAACGTCACCGATAGCATTTGACAGAGCACTTTGAATTGCTGGCGTAACGTTGCTAGCGCTTAAGTTAGACAATTGGCTTGCCGTAACACGAGTGGCGGTGTGAGCTAACTGATGACTAAGCCGGTTGTTAAGGATGCAGCCCATAACTGCTACGCCAACTGTGGCGCCTATGCTTCTGAACATTTGCACCGATGCCGTGACAACGCCCAGCCTTGAATGGGGAAAGGCATTTTGAACTATCAGGTTGAAAATAGGCATGCCGAGACCCAAACCGGCACCAAGCAATATCATGTGCCTGGTTAATTGCGCGCTTGTAGTGCTTACGCTGACGGTACTCAACCATAACAGACCGATGGTAATGGCTGCCGTACCGCCAATTGCCAATTTTTTGTAGCGACCAGTGCGCGACACTAACTGACCGGCAAAAACGCTGACGAACACTAAGCTTAAAACTAGCGGCGTCAGAATCACACCGGAATTAGTTGCCGTGCGTCTCAATACGTCTTGTGCGAACAACGGTATATAGAGAATTGCCCCGAACATTGCAAAGCCAATCAGGAAAACGATTAGCATCGATAGGCTAAAGGTATGATTTTTGAAGAGATCAAGTGGCAGAATAGCGTCGTGCGGCCGGCGGTGTTCGACGATGCCGAACAATACCAACAAGATTACCGATAAGCAAAAGATGCCAACTACCTCGAACGAGCCCCAAGCGTACTGGTTGCCGCCCCAGACAAACCCCAAGAGTAAGCTGGTTAAGCCGCCAGCCAGCAGGCCGGCGCCCAGATAGTCGATGACCCTCCGGCCCTTGGCGGGAATGTGCGGCATGAAGCTGCTAATCATAAAGAAAGCCAGAATGCCTACGGGCACGTTTACGTAAAAAATCCAACGCCAGCTGGCGTGGTCAGTCAGATAGCCGCCCAGCAACGGGCCAAGCACACTGGCCAGTCCGAATACAGCACCAATGATGCCTTGCCAACGCCCGCGTTCTTTGGGCGAGAACAAATCACCAATAACCGCGAAGGCACTGCTCATGAGCATACCGGCTCCCACACCCTGCAAAGCCCTGAATATAATAAGTTCGGCCATATTTTGCGATAAGCCGCTTAGCGCTGAGCCCAATACGAAAATAAAAATTGAAGTTAAAAATATTTTTTTACGGCCGTAAATGTCGGACAGCTTACCAGCTATTGGCACGGCTATCGTAGAAGTTAGCAAATAGGCTGTAACAACCCAGCTAAGATCTCTCAGGCCATGTAGCTCGGATACAATTCGGGGCAGGGCGGTTGCGACTATGGTCTGATCCAATGCAGCCAGTAACATACCGCTCATGACAGCCAGCATAATAGTTATCTTTTGTCTGATGGGCAGGTCAATCATTTATAAATCCTTACTTTTGTTTAGTGATACTACGAACATTTTTTGCGATAAACGCTTAAATTCTTCCAGCTCCTTAGCGCTGAGCGAATCAAGCGACGAACGAATCCCAGCGTATTTATATTTATTTAGCTGATGCAAAACTTTTTTGCCGTTGGAACTAAGGCTAAGGCGGACTACTCGGCGGTCGTGCGCATCATTGCGGCGGCGCACCAAATCTTTATCTACCAAAGGCTCCAGCAACTGAGTAACGGCGCTCTTGCTAATACCCAGATAATCCGCGACGTCCTTGGGGTTGACCTGGTGGTGGTAGGAAATCATATAGAGCATGCCCAGTTGCGCATGCGACAGGCCGCTGGCTTTCCAGCCGGAATTAAATGCCGGCCGCTGACACTTGGCCAAATTCTCGACAATCTCTTGTATAAGTTCTGCTCTGCCCATAAATAATAGTTTAGCTACTTAAATATTAACTAACTAAACCATTATTGTCAAGCTATGTATCCAGGATGCCAATTATTTGAAAACGAAGTAGGCAATAACTACTACTACGACCACTAACAGAACAATCAACCATTTCATGTTTTTGCCGCCTGATTTTGCATCTGCTGGCGCGGTAGCAGGTGCCGGCGGAGTTGGTGCAGCTGGGCTTGCGGCAGGGTCGGGGCTGGGCGCTGGAGCTGGATCAGGTGTTGGCGCAGCAGGGGCTGGTGTTTCGGTTGGCGGTGTTTGTGTTGGCGTTGGAGTTGTTTGGGGGTCCATACTTAATACCTTTTATCCTTACTTATGCGAATATTGTATCACGCTTGTGGTTGGTTTTTAGGCAAAATGGATAATCATCAGGCCGCCAGCCACTAAGCAGTAGATGGCAAAGGGTGTTAGGGTTTTGCTTTGGAAGTACTTAGTCAAAAAGCGTACCGAGAAGTATGCCGCCAGTCCGGCGGCTAAGCTGCCAACTAATACTTGGCCGCGAATGCCGTTACCGTTGGGGCCGAGTAAGTCCGGCAGCTTATAAATACCAGCGGCTAGAATTATTGGAGTAGCTAGTAAGAAAGAGAAGTTGGCGGCATCTTCGCGGCTTAAACCACGGACAAGGCCAGCGGTCATGGTAATGCCAGAGCGGCTAATACCGGCCAGTAGAGCCAGGACTTGGGCAACACCAATGACACCAGCCACATTATAGTCTAGTTTATCCAAAGACCGGCTGGCTTTGCGGTGCTCAGCTTTTCTTCGGAAATATTCACCAGTAAGCAGGATCAAACCATTAATAGTTAGAAATATTGCCGCCGACAGAGGTTTGGCAAACTGGGTGCGTAGCTTGTGCTCAAAGACTAACCCAACCAAGCCGGCAGGGATAGTCGCCACGACTAATAACCAAGCCAGTCTTTCGGTTGGGCCTTCAACCTTACGTCGATTAATTGACTCAAATAAGCCTTTGATAATCTTGGCCCAGGTTTTGCGGTAGAAAATAAGCAGCGCGATAGCCGTGGCACAGTGCAGGCCGACCACAAAGGCCAGATACGAAGACTCGCTGGCAGATTCGCTAGTGACGATATTATGCCAGCCCAGGAGTGCCGGCAGCAACACAGAATGTCCCAGGCTGGAAACCGGGAAAAGTTCGGTTACGCCCTGCAGCAGCCCGATTATTATCGCCTGGAAAAACGTAATCATCTACCCAGCAATTATAGCAGCCGAAAAGGCCAGTCAGCAGCAGCCGGTAAACACTGATGGGGGTGCTCCCGGACCTTTACAGTGATTAGGGTCACTGCTCCGAGCTGGCGGCGGGGTATAGCCTGTCAGGTATGATAAAGGCAGTCCAAGACGGCAAGTACAGATTGATAGAGACGCGGCAAGCCAAAGTCCTGTTTTTGGATAAAACGGCGTACGTCTGGCTGGCAATTCCTGGAATTGGACAAATCCTAGAGCTTTCTCGTAGCCCACATAAGGCAGACCATATTCTGGCCCAAGGAAGTTACAGGATTTATGACGTTGAAGACGAGCCGCGCTTTTCAACCCACAAGCATCTGGAACTTTTCCTGGGCGAGGGGCAGTGGCAGGGTTATCTAATACTGAGCAGTTCGCCAGCAGGCTATAAAAGCCGTAGCCGAATAGTCGCAACTACCGAGTCAATCGCTGGGCTTAGCCAATTAAAATCGCAAGCTACCAGAACTTAAAAGAGGTAAAGTCAGCCATATCATCTATAATTAGGCTATGGCAACACCTCCGCTAGTCGCCAAAAAGGTCGAGCAATTTTTTAGTGACTACCCCTTGAAGCAATTTGAAAAAGGCCAACTACTACTGTTAGCCGACGAAAACCCAAAACATATTTTTTATCTTGTTAAAGGACTGGTTCGGGAATACGATATTTCCTATCGTGGCGAAGAGGTTGTAGTTAACGTCTTTAAACCGCTGGCATTTTTCCCGATGTCCTGGGCGGTCATTAAAATCCCCAACCGTTATTTTCTTGAGGCCGCCGAGGATGTTATTATCCGACTGGCGCCGCCGGAAGAAGTGCTGGAGTTTATAAAGCAGAATCCTGATGTCATGCTTGATCTTTTGAGCAGACTCTATAGCGGCGTTGACGGCTTGCGCCGGCGTATGGCCCATCTTATGGGTGGCAGCGCCAAAAGCCGGTTACTTTTTGAGCTGATAGTCGAATGTCGCCGGTTCGGTAAGCCTAGCAAAGACGGCAGCTACCTGATAGATATGAATGAAGCTGAAATTGGCGCCCGTGCTGGCCTAAGTCGCGAGACCGTCAGCCGTGAGATGAAGGAACTGAAAAAGGTCAACTTGTTGACGGTTAGTCGAAAAGGCGTACGGCTTAAAGATCTTGACAGACTAGAGAAAAGACTTGGCCCCGACCTCTAGCTGGTTTGGGACTTACAGAGTCACGTGAGTCTAGTCACTGACTCAAACTGTCAGCAAGCATATAGTTCTGGGCGGAGGGTGCAACAATGCAACGCTTAGAGACCATGCAGCAGATGCCAGGATTCACGTCCTTCCCTCGTTATGCAGATTTGAATATCCTGGAGGCGATTCAGCTGGCTTTAGAAAAAACTCATCGTCTAAGACGTCCTATCACGTTCAGCACCCCTTATTTGTTACAGCGCCACATGGCACAGCTAAAGGCCGAGACTCATGAGGCTCACAAAGCCAAAGTCCGGCGGGTTAGGCGCGAACTACTAGAAGCAGGAGTCACCATGTATGGTTTGCTAAAGGCCGAGAGCCGCCATATATGTGACGTCCTTCATGACAACGAGCATATAGAAGCGGCGGTTTACGGGCAGCACCACTCCAGCTCGGTGATGCTCTTCGCTACCGATGATAGAATAATTTTCTTTGATAAAAAACCGACGGCAACTCTTCTTGATGAAGTCAGCTATGAAGTGGTTTCCGGGATTGAATTTGATATCCACCTCTTTACGGCGACCTTGGTTCTACATACTCCGGTTAAAAACTATGACATAAAGTTCGCTAACCTGCGCTGCGCCCAGAAATTTGCCCAACATATCGAGAACAAACGACTAGAGAAAAAGGAAGAGGAGGAAGAAAAAATACATGCGGCAGAGACGATTGCCGAATACGATGCCAGAAAATTAAAAAACGATACCGAACAAGCTACCGAACTACCCTTTGAGCTCAAAGAGGACATGGCCGGATATTATTGGCTGCCTGTGGACGAAGAAGAGAGAGACAAGCTCCAAAGCGTAGTCGAATAGAAAGCACGAACTCCGGGGAGAGACTAGAGCACATCTGGCAGCCGTGCTCGAAGCAATGCAATGAATCTCTGGAGAGGATACGAGTTATCATCCGCCTGCGCAAACACTCGGTAATTGTCTATGGGGTCCCCGCAAAGTTTTACTTTGTGGGGAAAGGAGGAGCAATACAAGACCCCGCCCGATTCGTGCCATTTAGTTGCGCGAATCGAGGCGGGGTTGATATTAGTGACGACGTGGCTCCGGGGAGAGGATTCGAACCTCCGACCTGGGGATTAACAGTCCCTCGCTCTACCGCTGAGCTACCCCGGAATAAATTATGAGGACAAACCTACGGTTTTTCCTCATCGCGCCTTGCAGCAAAGCTGCATTTGCCTGCGGCAAACCGGCGCTGCTCTTTTTCCCTTAGAAAAAAGTCTAAGAACAGATTGATTATAGGTTACTCAAGGTGTGAACGTCAAACATCTCGAGCAATTAGTCTTCAACTGAACCGTAGACAATACGGTCATCATTCATGCTCGAAGCCGTCTCGGCCATCCTTCTCATCAATTTATCCATATCGTGCCTACTTTCAACCAGTCTGGGTTCAAAAACTTCTGCCCGAACCTCACCCACCTTTACGACGCGCATTGGCACGCCGACAACTCGAGGAGTACGTTTCCTAATGGTATTTACTAAACCATCTTTGACTTTCGGGGCAATCCTAGTTTTTGAGTCGCCATTTGGTTTAGCGACCGTGTCGGTAGGCGCCCTATGCAAGACACCACCCCGCTTTAGAAAGCCAGATAAGCGGGGGGTTAAGGATCTTTCTATCTCGCCAATAATTTCTTCGTCCACGCCATGGCTTTCAGCACTTGGGCCCCTTGGCACGCCTATAATTACTACGCCAGAGGCACGCAGCAATGACATTATGGGAGTAAGCCCTTCCGGAGTCTCTGTACCAAGCCGGGTCATGAGCATATTAGCCATTAAGCCGTTGCGGTAAGCGAATTCCTCGCGGTTAACAGCCGTAAAAAGGGCATTGTGGGTAATCGGCGAATCCAACACATTATCATAATGGCCAGTGGCCACCATGAAACTTTGGCCATTATCATCCAGGGCATTTGCCATATCTACTATCCCTAGTTCGCAGAAACTATCAACCAAAGGTTGGTAGGCAGCCCCGACAACTAGTTCGCCATACTTTCTGGCGACCCTCAAAGAAGGCGTTGCTTCAAGGTAAACATTGCCCAAGCACTGCTCTGGATAGCGGTCACGGTCGTACTCGATCGGAATCACAAGATTGTTAGTGTGATTTTTAAGCCAGCCGCTAAAACCGGCATGTAATCTTTCTTCAGCGGCTAAAATCTCCGCAGGAGCCCATTCCGCTAATCCAACTCTGCTCACTTGATGAATTCCATTTTCAATGTCATATGATATCAAAGAGTCAGTCTTTAGCCAATGCAAAAAGTACTACAAACAGGGTGGCCCAGTTTGTGCTAATATTAAAGTCCGTTAACAATTTGATTGCTGGAATCCGGTGTGAGTCCGGAACTGTGCCGCAACGGTAAGTCGCGAATGCGAACGAGTCCGATACAGCAAACACTAATAAGTGTCTCGCGCAAGACCAGGATTTATAGAATTTTATCCTTCTTGTAACGAGGCAAGGAGGATTTTTTATGAGCCGAGTAGCTCTAACCAAAGTAAAAAAGTTAATTATTACCAGCGTCGTTGTAATTACCGCAGCCGGCAGCATTACTGGCGCTGTGATTGCCAATTCGCCCAGCCACAAGGTAGGTACGACACTTAACGCCCAGCATCAAGTCACATATATTACTTATCGTGGTGAAAACGGCACGGACGCTCTAACGCTGCTAAAAAAGCATGCCCAGGTCCAGGTCAAACACTATTCCTTTGGCGACCTGGTCACGTCAATTAACGGCAGCACCGGCAACGGCCCCAAATACTGGACTTTTTACATTAACGGCAAAGAGGCTCAAGTTGGCGCGGGCTCATATGTGACTAAAAATAGCGATACACTTTCATGGAAATTGCAGTAATGAAAAAAATAAACACAAATATTTTAATCGCATTTGTACTTATAACCTTGGCCGTCACGCTTAGACTGCTGCCGCATCCGGCAAACTTTGCACCTGTCGCAGCGGTCGCCATTTTTGGCGGAGCCGTGCTGCCGCGCAGGCTAGCGGTGTGGACGCCGCTTCTGGCCATGGTCGTATCCGATATATTTATTGGTTTTTACAGCACGATTCTGGTCACCTGGGCGTGCTATGCATTGATAGCTTTGGCCAGTAGCTATTGGCTAAGGAAACCGAATCTGGCCAAAGGCGCAGCCTTAATATTATCGGGCTCGTTATTCTTTTTTACGGTTACTAATTTCTCGGTCTGGCTATGGGGCGGTATGTACGCCCACACTTGGAGCGGGCTAGCAGAGTGCTACAATATGGCGCTGCCATTCTTCCGTAACACAGCTATGAGTGACCTGGTTTACACTGGGGCTTTGTTTGGATTGTATTCGTTAGCCGCTCGGCTAGCGTCCAAAACCGAAGCCAAAGTCTTTGTTAAATAAATTCTTATCTTGTTAAGTACCTAGGCTTTAGCACGTTTTAAACTCGTCAGGCTTTGAACAACGGTGTGGCCGAGTTTTTTGCGCCGGACTTTCCCTTGCTCTACGCCGTGATTTTTTTTGAGATATCTAATGTGTGCTTCCCGGGCGCGCTTAAAGTCGCTCTTGCGCAAGCCGGACTTACGCACGAAGGCGCTGACTTGCTCGCCGCCAATGAAATGCGGCAGAATCACGTAGCTGGCGCCGTGGTCATAAAGTGTGCCAGCTTGTTTGGGCCCATCAGCTTGGGCAATGACTACCGCTTCGGAATGCTTTCGGTGCAAGAACTCCAGCAGCGCTAAGTCCGCCGGCATATCGGTGACGGTGGAAACAATTAGTTTGGCTTTAGCGACGTTAGCTTCTTCTAGCAGCTCGACGTCGGTGGCGTCGCCATAGAGATGGTTAATTTTGCGCTGTTCTAACAGATCAACAATTTCCGGATCGTAATCTATGACCACGAAATTTTTCGTCAACTGCCGGAAGACTTTTACGAATTCGTGGCCGCCTTTTTGATAGCCAATCAGCACCATTTCATAATCGTGCGTGACGGCTGGTTCGCCATGCGTGTCTTTACGCTCAAAGATGCCTAGATATTTCTCCAGCCTGGAGTAGATACGGTCGCTGAAAATTATTAAATAGGACGAAGCGGCGATAGAAACTAGGGCAATAAAGATTATAGCGGTAACGGCGCTAGCATTAATCAAACCGCGCTTCTCGGCCAGCAGTACAACGACTATGGAAAATTCACTGACTTGCGCTAGAGCAACCGAGGTTTTAAAACTAGTGCGCTTGGTGTACCCTAGGTAGCCCATCAGCGCCATGGCCACTAGCGGTTTGACGACAATGGCAATAAATACTGCCACTAAAATTATGCTCAGCATCGAGCCGATGTGGTGCAAGTTGAGGTTGGCTCCCAGAGCGATAAAAAAGACGATAACAAAAAAGTCGCGCAGCGGGCGCAGGCGCGAGGAAATTTCCTGGGCATAGGGCTGGGTAGCCAGGAGGATGCCGGCTAGCAGCGCACCAATTTCGCTACTTAGGCCGATTTTCTGGAATAATGCGGCACTGCCCAAGCCCCAGGCAATAGCGAACAAAAATAATAGCTCTTGGCCGTCGGAGATAAATTTGTGCATTCGTGGCAGCAGCCGGTCGCTAGCCCAGTACAGTAATATAGCGATGATCCCGCCCTTTATAGCCAGCGCTATTGCCGAACCTAACGCCAGCGAACGGCTGCTGCCAGCCGAGGTAAAGACTACCAAAACGATAGCAATCATGTCTTGAACCAGCGATATGCTGATAGCCAGCTTGCCATATAGCCGCGCCTGCTCGTGCTTATCGCTCAATATTTTAAGGATGATTATAGTACTGGAGACCGCCAGGCTAGCGCCTAAGAATGCTGCCGTGGTGCCGTTCAAGCCCATGTGTGTGCCGACTAGCCAACCCAAGGCGGTAATCACGCCAACCTGGGCCACACCGACAATCGTTGCCGTACGGCCAACTTCTCTGAGGGCTTGCGGGTTTAACCCCAGCCCTATAATAAATAGCAGCAGGGCTATGCCCAGATCGGCAAACAAGGCTAAGGTATCAGGCGACTTGGTGATATGAAAAACTGCCGGGCCAACGATGATGCCAGTAACGATATAACCAATGATTTGCGGCTGGCCAATCCAGCGCATTATAAAAGCCACGGCCGCGGCTACAACTATGATTAAACTCAAGCCACCAAAGACTGTATCCATGGCTTAAAATAGCGACCAAATGGCCGCACCTCCGGCTACCACCATCAAACAGGCGATTAGCCAACCTAGATAAGTGGTTAAAGTTTTATTGACCCACTGACCCATAATCTTGTGGCTGCTGCTGATAATCACAATCAAAACAATTACTACCGGCGCCACAATGCCATTAGCTACGGCCGAATAAATTAAAGCTTTAATCGGGTCAATACCCAAAAAGTTGATTGCCAAACCGACCAACACCGAAAAGGCCAACACGCCATAGAAAGCATGGGCCTGTTTAAAATTGCGGTAAAGACCCTCACGCCACTTAAAACTTTCGGTAACGGCGTAACTACTACTGCCAGCCAGCACTGGTATGGCCAGCAGGCCTGTGCCGATGATGCCAATAGCAAATAGCCAAAAGGTTGCATTACCGGCAAACGGCCGTAGGGCTTCGGCGGCTTGAGCGGCGCTTTGGATATGGGTGATGCCTTTGGGAAAAAGCACCGCGCCGCAGGCGGCGATAATAAAGAACATCACTATATTGGAAAGCAGCATGCCGCTCCAGACGTCCAAGCGCATATTGTGGATATGCTCGGGGGTACATTCATGTTTTCGCAAAGCCAAAGTCGATTTACCATCCAAAATCTCCTCCTCTACCTCTTGGGAAGTCTGCCAAAAGAAAAGATATGGCGAGATTGTCGTACCCAGGATCGCGCAGATTAGCAACAGCTGGTCTTTGCTCCAAGTAATGGAGGGCGTAGCCGCCGCATGTAGTACGGTAGACCACGGCAAACGGGCCATAATTGCCGAAGCTACATAGGCTAGTAGTACCAGCGCCAACCATTTCAAGAAGCGTGCGTACTTGGCGTAGGGCAGAAAAATCTGCAATAATACGCAAATCACCGCGAAGGCGATTACCGCTACGCTAAAATTAACGCCGCCCCATAGCAGCTGCACGCCCTTAGCCATAGCGCCAAGGTCCGCGCCGATGTTAAAAGCATTGGCCGCGAACAGTAATACGGTGCATATATAAAGCACCCGCCGGGAAAAGTTAGTCCGAATATTGCCGGCCAAACCGCGACCGGTTGCCAGTCCAATCCGGGCGCACATTTCCTGAACGATGGCCATCAACGGGAAGGTAACGATGCTCAACCATAAAAGCTGAAATCCGTACTGTGCGCCGGCCTGCGAATAGGTGGCAATGCCGGAAGGGTCGTCGTCGGAGGCGCCGGTAGTTAACCCGGGGCCCAAGACGTTCCAGTACTGGCGTGATTTCTTAACAGTCTCACTGTCCTGTACGGCCTTAGCGGCGCCCAGCAACGCAGTGTCAATTACCGCCATCTCATCAGCAGTTTGTTTCTTAAACGATTTTTTCTTTGGCATAATCCATTGGACTCTTAGCCAATATGGTATAACTTGCCAGTTTTTAACACAACCGGTATAAAACCCTGACGGCGCGAACTACTTGTTCTTGCTGGCGATTTCCTGATTTATGATCTGGTTGAACTTATCCACGCTTACGGTGCCGGTTTGCGGATCGATCAGCTGGGTGTTGTCCAGGACCTTGCCGTCCAGGAAGAAGGTCGGCGTGGCTTGTTCTTGGTTGGTTTTGGCAAAAGCCGCTAAATCGGCATTGATAGAATTATTGACCTGGCTACTGAGATAATCACTGTTGAACTTAGTAATATTCAGCCCAAGCTCTTGGGCGTAAGTCTGGAAAAAACTCAGCGGGTTGCTGGCGCTAGCCCACTGGGTCTGGTTATCGTAAAGCTTGTCGTGCATCTGCCAGAACTTGCCTTGCTGGCTAGCGGCTTCAGCCGCCCGGGCGCTAGAAAAAGCGTTGGGGTGCAGGCTAGTAAGCGGTAGATTGCGAAACTGGAAGAAGATGTCTTGGGAGTTATCGGCTGCCACCTGCTTAACTGCCAAGTAGAACTCTGCGCATATTGGACATTCATAATCGCCATATTCTATCAAGGTAACTCCTTTGGAGCCCTGGCCCTCCACGTGGGCTGTTGGTTTAGCAGTATTGTTGCTGGCCGTGCTGTTGGAGTTTTTGGAAGAGTGCTGGCTGATAATGAAAATACCGATAAAGATGATAACTAGAGCACCGAGAATGCTCAAAAAACGCTTGTCCATACTACTCCTAAAATTTCCTGAATTATGTTCATATATATGATAACACGCCGCCGAATCTTTGCGGGGCGTTCTGGTTTTAGAGTAAGATAAGAGGGATGAAATTGTTATGGTTTGTAGTTTCGGCAATCTTGTTTCTGGTGGCAATTCTACTCAACAAGGCTTACCGGTCACTGTCCGCCGCAGAGCTGCGACGCCGGGCCCGCGGCGGCCACGATAAAAACGCCGCCGCGCTATACAAAGCCGCAGCCTACGGCGAGAGTCTGGAATTGCTACTCTGGCTGGTTGGCTCGCTCAGCGCCGCCGCCTTGATTATTATGGCTGTCAATTTTGGTTGGTGGCTGGCGGCGCTGATAATTTTGGCGGCCGGTTTTTTTATTTTTATTCACTGGCCATTTCAGCCATCTAATGGCTGGCAGTGGCAGTCGGCCGCCTTGATTGCACCGTTCGCCGCTAAAATTCTTTCTTGGTTACAGCCGGTTCTCGCAAGACTTGGTAGTGTGCTCAAAGACCACCGACCGCCGCATCGACATAGCGGCCTATATGAAAAAGAAGACTTGCTGGAGCTGCTTAAGATTCAAAACAAACAGCTGGATAACCGTTTTTCCGAAGCCGAGTTAGCGATTGTTTACGGAGCGTTAACTTTTGGCGACCGCTCAGTTGGGCAGCTAATGACCCCGCGGGCAAAACTCAGAATGGTTACTCCCGGCGACGCCATAGGCCCGCACCTTTTGGATGAACTCCACGCTTCCGGCCAGGCAGTTTTCTTGGTAGTCAAAGAAATCTCTCGCTCGGCGGCGCCGGATGTTGCCGGCGTTATTTATCTTAGTGATTTGGTAGACCACAGCGCCGCTGGCGGTAAGGTTCGTGAATTAATGCGCCCCAAGGTCCACTACGCCAATGAAACCCAAACTCTGCGCGAAGCCCTGGCGGCTTTTATTAAGACTCACACTCATATGCTCGTTGTAGTGAATAGCTTCGAAGAAGTCGTAGGTACCTTAACCATCGAACAAATAGCCGAACAAATCCTGGGCTATAAAATCACCAGCGAGTTTGACCGCTATGACGACCTATCTTCAGTCGCCGGCCTGCAAAAATAATTCTACGCTTTGGGTTGCCGCTTAACCCGTGCACTCCTTAGCCCAAGGTGATAAAATAATCAGATAATGGACAGAGTTTTGGCAATTGATGCTGACAAAAACATTGATAAGAAAGTCGCAGTTAAAGGCTGGGTGAACGTCCGGCGCGATCACGGTAAGCTGATTTTCATCGACCTGCGCGACCGCAGCGGCTTGTTGCAGGTGGTTTTTTGGGGTGGTGGTGACGCCGAGCTATTCAAACAGGCCGAAGCCTTGCGCTCAGAGTTCGTAGTATCCATCGAAGGCACCGTTCAGAAACGCCAGGAAAATCAAATCAACCCGGATCTACCGACCGGGACCGTGGAGCTGGCCGCAGAAAAGCTGGAGATACTAAACGAATCCCAAACTCCGCCATTCGAAGTCACGGATGATACGTCAGAGGTTGGGGAAGAAACTCGCCTTAAGTATCGCTACTTGGACTTAAGAAGCGAACGCATGCAAAAAAATATCCGTTTGCGCAGCGCATTCGTTCAGAACTGCCGCGAGTTCTTATTCAACAACGACTTTGTGGAAATAGAAACTCCGCTATTAACCGAATCAACTCCCGAAGGTTCGCGCGACTTTGTGGTGCCGTCGCGCTTAAATCCCGGAAACTTTTACGCCCTGCCGCAATCGCCGCAGCAGTACAAGCAACTGCTAATGATTGGCGGCTTTGAGCGTTATTTCCAAATTGCCCGCGCTGTGCGCGACGAAGACCTACGCGCTGACCGCGGTTTTGAGCACAGCCAGGTCGATATCGAGATGTCTTTCGTGGAACAAGAAGACGTGATGAGTACCATCGAGCAAATGATGATTCAGGTCGTTGAAAAGCTTGGCTATAAGGTGAAAGAAAAGCCGTTTCCGCGCTTTACCTACGCCGAAGCCATGGACAAGTTCGGTGCCGATAAGTTCGACTTGCGCAGCGAAGAAGAAAAGAAAGACCCCAAATTGCTGGCCTACGCATGGGTTTACAAGTTTCCGTTCTTTGAAAAGACCGAAGCTGGTGACTGGACCTTTACCCACAATCCTTTTTCTATGCCGGTGCCCGAGCACGTCGAAAAACTACTTAAAAAAGAAGACATAGAAAATATTCTGACCACGCAGTACGACCTGGTTTGCAATGGTTATGAATCCGGCGGCGGCTCGATTCGCGCCCATCAGCCAGAAATCTTGAAGGCGGTCTACGAAGTCATGGGCTTCAGCGAAAAAGATCTGGAAGATCGCATCGGCCACATGCTTGAAGCTTTCAAATATGGTGTACCGCCGCATGGCGGCATTGCCCTGGGCATTGAGCGCAACTTAATGAATCTGACGGGGGAGTCCTATTTGCGCGAAGTTCAAGCTTTCCCAATGAGCGGCAAAGGCCAAACCGCCGTCATGAAAGCCCCCAAACCCCTAACCGACGCCCAGCTCAAAGAACTTAGCCTCAAAATAATAAGCTGAGATGCGACCCAAAGTCTACATTTTTAGGGGAGCTCCTGCGAGTGGCAAAGGAACAATTGTGCCCGAATTTGCCAAAAAATTACCTAAGCCAGTGGCGTTGATTGAACAGGATAAGCTTCGCTGGGAGTTTCATCTCATCGGTCGTAAAATAGAAGAAGTCGACGACGAAGAACACCGTTTCGCCTTCGAAAATACACTGCTGATTTATGAGCAATATCTGAAGAGGCATAAGTACACCATCATTTTGGAAGGCTTATTTACCTGGGATGACAAAAATGCCAGCCAGGGCAATGTCAGACAGTTGGCAGAATTAGCTATGCGCTACGATTTACCCTGGACTTCTATTGTTCTAGTCGCGGATAAGGAAGAGCTGCTCAAACGTAATTCAGCTCGGGAGTACGCGGTACCATCTGGTGAGTTCAACATGCTCTACGAAAAAATTTACACTATGATTGATCCATCAGAAATTGTAATTAATTCCACCGGAAAAACTGCCGGGGAAACTCTTAAAGAACTCGACCTCAAGATTACTTAACAAGTTAAGTATTTATTCTGCGGTATCATAGTGCTAATGACTTGGCATCAGTTGCTGCCCTATGTAATATTTGTCGTTACGTTTATCGCTAGCGTTCTGTCTGGCATGGCGGGCGGGGGCGGGGGATTTATAATTACCCCTTTTTATATTGCCATTGGGTTAACTCCTCAGCAATCCATCGCAACCGGTAAGCTGGGCGCACTAGGGCTGGATGCCGGCGCCATCGCGGCTCTCCGAGGCAAAATCAAAGAATATAAAAACTTTACGTTCCTACTGATACTGATTGCTATCTTGGTAGGGTTTTTGTCTAGCTATTTTATTAGAAACATTAAAAACGAAAATCTGCAGCTGGTAATGGGAATTATGAACTTGGCGATGATCCCGCTGATGTTTATCAAACACCGCGGGCTTAAAAGCCGCAAAGGCCATTACGTTTTTAGAACGCTCGGTGTGCTGGTTATCGTGACTGTTTTGCTGCTGCAGGGTACTTTTAGCAGCGGCATCGGCTCGCTGGTAAATGTTTTCCTAATCCTTCTCTTTGGCTATTCGGCGCTGGAGGCCAACCTGATTAAACGGCAAACTTCCATAGCCTTGGATGTTGTGGTGCTGGCCGGCTTGCTGGGCAGCGGGCTCATAAATTATAAATACGGCCTGATTGGCTTGGCTGGCGGTTTGTCCGGCGGTTATCTTGGTTCTAAGTTTGCACTGCATGAGGGTGAAAAATTTGCCCGCTACGCGTTGGTGGCCTTCATGCTGGTTTCCGGCATCTGGCTGGTGGCCGCTGCCTAAATCTACGACGCCCAGAACAGAGCTCGCAATAAATAGATGGTGGTGCTAATCTAAAATTATAAATAAGGAGGCAATATGACCAGCGTAATTATTTGGGGTTTTGTAGCCGGTGTACTGGCGGGAGGTGGTTTGCCACACTTTGTCAGCGGCATAATGGGGAAGGCCTATCAGACTCCGTTTGGTAAGCCCAACTCTCCCGGTGTTAATGTGGTCTGGGGTTGGCTCAATTGGGTTGTAGCGGTGCTGGTATGGCACATCGCGCCGATGCGCCTTCACCCGCGCGCCGCGTTCGTGGCTACTGCTCTAGGAGTACTACTGGTAGGCTTAATGCTAACTTACCGGGTCAAAGGTTCGCAGCACAGCAAATAGACTTAAACGTGTCTGAATGCAACAACACAGCTACTTTAGTGGCTGTGTTGTTGCATTGCACTGATTATCAGCCCCAATTAAAAGTTTGGCCGAGTAACCAGATCGAAAAACAGATTGCTATAAAAAACAATCCTAAGCCCACGGGCGAACCCCAGCTAAACCACGAGCCCCAGGAACGCCAGTGTTTCATGTGGTCCTCGTACCAGTGCTTTTGCTCTTCTGTTATTTCTTTTGCCATAGAAAATCCTATCTTAAATTATTTGATGTAAGCAGACTTAACGACCATAAGTTACTGCCCATCTGTGGTGGCATTTGTGTCCGGTTATGTTGTTCGCAAGATGGAGAGCGCATAACGCCAGCTGGACTGCCAAACTAATCCTATTTAACCATTTTTCTTACTTTAGCGATACAATTAACTCATGAGCAAAAAGGTTATAACATCCGATCCGTCGCTCCCATTCTCAGAAATAGTAATTAGCAATGGACTGGCTTATGTGTCCGGCCAGGTTTCAATTGATGATAAAGCCAACCTAATAGAAGGTGATATAGAAGCCCAAACAAAAGTTACATTGGACAATCTCAAAAGCGTCTTGGCTAAAGCCGGATTAAGTTTGGAAAACGTCATACGCACCGGATGTTATTTATTGAATCGCGAAGACCTGCCGGGTTTTGCCAAAGTCTATGCCGAATACTTTACGGCCGACAAGCCGGCCCGTTCCACTGTCTTTATCTCATCATTACCGATTGAAGGAACTATCGTTGAAATAGATGCGGTTGCCGTTACGGAATAAAAAATGAGGGTTTTGGGTTTCTAAATATGGAACGAGTTGCTATTAAAAACCGGCAGGGGCTCAAGCTTGTTATTCGAGTTGATGCACCTAAAAACCCAAGCAATCTAGTTTTTATCGGTCATGGGCGCGGCGGATTTATGGCGCAAAAACATATCAAAGCTTTTGCCAAGGCTTTTCTGGAAAATAATTTTAGAGTAGTCCGGTTCGACTCGACGAACTCAATCGGCGAAAGTGAAGGCGACATGCTCAATCTCACCTACGATACGTATTTAGCCGACCTGGAGGACGTAATTAATTGGGCGCGAACCCAGCCGTGGTTCCAGCATCCGTTTAGCCTTTGTGGCCAAAGTATGGGTGCGCAAGCTGTCGCCTGGTACGCTGAGCAGCATCCGGAGGAAATAAAATACCTGGCTCCTATAGCACCAGTAGTAAATTTTGAGCTCTGGTCTAAAACCTGGCCGGCCGGATATCTTGAAAAATGGCAGGCCGACGGCTATGTGGCGGAAGCTAGCCAGTCTAAGCCCGGGGTTATTGGCAAAACTGGTTGGGGGTTGGCTGAAAGCCAAAAAAGATACGATTTATTGCCCTTGGCGCATGAGCTGACTATGCCAGTGTTTTTCATGGCTGGCGAATTCGATCAGCCATGCCCAGCCAAGAACCAGCAAGTTCTATTTGACGCCATTCCCAGTAAAAATAAGAAATTCGTAAAAATTGCCGGCGCCGAGCACGGCTTTCGTAATAACCAAACCCAAACTTATGGCAAAGAATTGGAAGAAGCCAAAACTGCCCTTAGCGACTGGCTCAAAGCACGAGTATAATTTAAGTTATGGCCGAAGAGCCTGGCGGGGAACAAAACCCACCAGAAAATTTGCCGGAAGCTGCGCAGCCATCAACTGCCGATTATGAGAAGTTTGCCCAGCCGGAAAAACCAATCCGCAATTGGACTAAGGTTTTTACGATTTTTATCGTCGTTTTGCTGCTGCTGGCAGCCAGTGCTGGTACCTACTGGTTCGTAAAGAATCATAAATCAGCCAAACCCCAACCGGCTGTAGCCACCCAGACCGCACCCGCCAAAATTAGTAATCCCACTAAAAGTTACACCTCGCCCAATCTATACTTAACTTTTAGTTACCCATCCAATTGGACAATTGTTGATACCGGCGGTGGTGTCATGACGGCTACTTCGCCGACTACGCAGCTAAGAGATACTACCGGCCAAAACGTTAACGGCAAAATTACCATGACCATCCGCACTAGCGCTCAAACTTTGCCCGGCTTTACGGCCGGCAATGCCACGGCTGTAATTGCCTCGCAAAAAATCGCCTATACTCATCCGACCCAAACCCAGCGAGCTAATACTTATGTGAGTTTTCTGACTTATGCCAGCACTACAAAGCCCGATGGGTTGGACGCCATCTACATCAGCGCTGATAATGGCTACACCGTAGGCCAGGCCATCCCCCAAGCCGACTTAATACCTGTTAGCCCGATAATTAGCCTGACCTTTAGTGATAAAAGCGGTAAAGCCACGACAATCAACGCCAGCAGTTGGAGTGACTCAAGCTTCTCAGCTCCGATATTGGCAATACTCGAATCGTTCTCTATCACCTAAGTTGATTGGCAAAAACTGGGGCAGAGCTTATAGTTTATGTTTGTACTATGCAAGATAAACCAGCAGCTTCAAGCGATGCTATAAAACCGGTCAGCAGCAACGCGCAAGCGCCGCGGCCGGGACAAACAAAAATCCGATGGCGGCGCCTGCGCCAATTTAAAACTTGGTATGGTAGCCACAAAAAATGGTCCGTACCCCTAACGATTATTATCGTCTTTGCAGTTCTGGCAGCTGTGCCTTGGGCGCGCTACAACATCGCCGGTTTGTTTATCAAAAAGGATTTTTCGGTTGAAGTCACCGATTCTACCGCCCAAACGCCGGTTAGCGGCGCGTTGGTCAGCATTGATGGCAGCAGCGCCACTACTAACGGCTCTGGCCGGGCGACACTCACCAAAGTCAAAGCTGGCAACCATAGTGTTAGGGTAAGCAAAAAATATTATCAAGCCAAGACAACAGAGCTGACAGTGCCGATACTTAGCAAAAAATCCGCCCCAACCGTATCGCTCGTAGCCACTGGTCGCCAAGTTAAAATCACGGTTACCAATCTAATCACCAAAAAGCCACTAGCTAATGTCGATATTGAAGTGGCTGATACCACAGCTAAAACTGACAACCAAGGCAACGTCCTATTAGTGCTGCCGGCGAGCGCCAGCAGCCAAAAGGCCACGCTAAGCCTAGACGGTTACAATGATGCCACAGATACTGTAGAGGTAAGCAACACCAGCATTAAGGAAAATAATTTCCAGCTAACTCCTGCTGGAAAAATCTACTATCTTAGTAACAGCTCCGGTAGCTTGGATGTTATGAAAGCTAACCTAGACGGTAGCGGCTCCCAGGTTGCCATAGCTGGCACTGGCACCGAGCAGGCCGCGAATACTTCTTTGCTGGAATCGGCCGATGGTAAATACGTGGCGCTGGTAGCTAAGCGCAGCGCCAGCGATACCACACCGCAACTTTACGTGCTGTCTGCGATAGACGACAAGCTATTCCCGATAGACAACGGCGATGCTATCTTCCAGATGTACGACTGGGCTGGCGATAGCCTAATTTACACCGACCAGCGTCAGGACCTGCCAACCTGGCAACAGGGAGCCAGCAAAATCAAAGCCTACAACGCAGCGACCGGAACCACTACTACTTTGGATCAGGTGGTTGGTAGTGATGCCGCGACCAACTCAAATGAATATTATGCGGAAGTCATGGTTACGGCCAACAGCGTAATCTATGGAAAAATCTGGCAAGGTAGTGGTGACTTTACTGCCAAGCAAAATAGTCTGCAAACAGTTGGCGTGAATGGCCAGAACCACCAGGTTCTGGCCAACTACAATGTGGCCAACAATGTTTACTTCTCACAACATAGCCCGGATACGATTTACATCTGGCAGCATGCTGCGGACACAGGAGCGGACACTTATTCTCAATACAGTGCCGGCGGTAGCCTCAAAACTATCAGCATAAGTAATGACCAGTTCTACCAAGGCCAAAACAGTTACTTCTTTTCGCCGTCGCGCCAGCAAACTTTTTGGAGCGAAGCCCGCGATGGCAAGCAGACATTGCTGATTGGCGACCAAAGCGGCAATAGCCCCACGACCATAGCCTCGCTAAGCGATTACAGTGCCTATGGCTGGTTCGGCGATCAATACCTGCTTGTGAACAAGGATAACAGCGAACTGGATATCATGAACTCTAAGGGTGGCACACCGATAAAAATCGGCAATTACCTAACTAGCAGCTTTGCTTACTAATAGTGTAAATTTATAAGACATGCGTTACCGGACAGACCGGCTCGATGAGCACGTAATTGAGCTGCTGCAAAACGGCGGCGTTGGTTTTATGCCCAGCGATACGATTTATGGCTTGTCTTGCCGGGCCTTAGACGAGCAAGCCGTTGAGCGAATCTATGCCTTGAAGAAACGTGATTCCGAGAAACCCCTAATTGTTTTAATCGCTACAATTTCGCAGCTGGATGAACTAGGCATTAAAAGAGACCAGGCAAGCCTAGCTGAGCAATATTGGCCTGGAGGTCTAACTCTAGTTTGTGAAGCGCCGGGAGCGCCGGCCTATCTGCATAGAGGAACTCAGAGCTTAGCGGTACGTTTACCTGATAATAATGACCTGCGAGATTTTATGCTAAAAACCGGACCGTTAGTGAGCACTAGTGCCAATACCCAGGGAGACGCAATCGCTAGTTCAATTAAAGACGCCGAAACTTATTTTGGGGAACAGCTGGATTTTTACGTAGACGCCGGCGATTTGTCGGAGCATAAACCGTCAACTCTGGTACGGGCGGTAAATGGTAAGCTGGAGGTAGTAAGAGAGGGAGCAGTTAAAGTCAAGGAGGATTTATGACGTTTAATGATTATCAGAAGAAAGCCATGACCACAGCGATTGACGAGGGCAGTGAACTTGAACAAAGAGTCCTGGGTCTAGTCGGCGAAAGCGGAGAGATAGCCGACAAAGTCAAGAAGTGGTATCGCGACCAAGGTGGGGATTTGGCCAAATTGGATAAAAAAGACCTGGCGGCCGAGCTGGGCGACGTACTCTGGTATGTTGCAACTTTTGCCGATTTTCTGGGCTACAATCTAGACACTATCGCTCAAGAAAATATCGCCAAATTGGCCAGGCGAAATCAACGCGGGAGACTAACAGGCAGCGGCGATAACAGATAAAAATAAATACTTAACGAGCTAAATTTTTTATTCGGAATGGCGGGTTAGTTTTTGCGGATTGTTGTCCAGGCTTTGCCATAAATACCAGCTGGCTACGGATTCGTACGGGTGCCAGCTATTCTTGTTGGCGATAGTGATAATTTGCTCTGGAGATGGCAATTCCTTGAGGCTGTACATGTTTTGGATAGACTTACGGATACCCAGATCGCCAACCGGCAAGATATCCAAGCGGCCCAAGCCGAACATCATGAACATATGGGCGCTCCACTCACCAATGCCCTTAACAGCCGTTAGCTGCTCTGTCAGCTGTTCGTTGGGCATAGTTGATATGTGCTCCAGGTCCAGCCGCTTGTCCAGAATGTGCGCTGCCAGGTCCTTCATGTAGCCGATTTTGGGATAGCTTACGCCGCAAGCCCGGATTTTATCGGCGTCCATATTGATTAATTGCTGAGGGGTAGGCATTTTGCCGCCGAATAAATCTAAAACTCGCCGCCAAATAGTACCTCCGGCCTTAGTGCTGAGCTGCTGGCCAACAATGCTGCTAACCAGCTCACCGTAGTGGTCCGGGTGCGGTTTTATGCGGCACGGGCCGCTGTTTTTTATAACCGGTGCCAGTTTTTTATCATGGGCAGTCAGATATTTTTCGGCCTGGCGTAGTTTTGAATCGAAAGTCACGCTATTATTAAAGCAGATAATAGCGCTTATGAACTCAAGTAACCCACAACAACCACAAGCTCCACCAGTCCAACCGATTCACGATGTGGCGCCACCACCTACTAACTCGCTGGGCAATCCGGAAAACCTGGCTAACATACCGGTGCATCAAGCTCCAGGCGAGCAACCGCCGACCAGCCAACCACCTGTGGCTCAAATGTCAGCGCAGACCCAAGCTCAATCAGCCCAGGCTCAGCCCCAGGCCGAAGATATAGACAAAGTTCTAAAGGACGTTAACAAAGACGTTAAAGCTGAAGATAAACCTAAAAAAGTCCAAAAGTCCTCCAGCAGGCCAATTTTGGCGATCACCATGGCAATAATTGTCGGGTTGGCGCTCTCCGCGGCCGCCTATTACGCCTACAGCTCGGCTAATTAAACTTCGAAGTCTAAAATCAAAGCCTTGTGGTCAGAGACTACTTCGTCAGAGGCGTAGAACTTTTTAACCTCGATAGCGTGATTGACAAAAATATAATCACAAACCTCGCTCTTGGTTGTCAGAGCTGTTCTGGTGGTCTTTAGATGATGCTCGACTGATAAATTACGCAGACGCTGGCTGATCAGTCCTATGGACTGGCTATGCGGCGCCAGGTTAAAATCACCAGTTAAAATTATTGGACCCCTAAGATCATCTATGTAATCACCCAGTTGTTCCATCTGCCGCAGCGTTTCCGAATTACCATTTTTATGCTCGGCAATCCAGTAACCGTGGTGGGTCAGAACGTTTAAAGTTTTTCCATCGACTTTGATGACTGCGTGCACAAAATTGCGCATGTTGGCTATCTGCTGCTTATGGTGATTATAATCTGGCTCATACTGCATGCTGATAAAAACCACTTCAGAATTTTGGATTGGCCAACGGCTAAGTATGGCGTTGCCATAGTGAGCTACGCTGGACATATATTTGAACGAAAATGCTGGGCCGAAAGCTTTGTAGGACAACCCGGCAGCGGCTTGCATCAATTCTAAATTGAGAAACAGGCCAGAGCTTCGATCTAAACTAATCCCTTCTTGCGTGCAAATTATGTCGGCTTGTTCCTGCTTAAAAAAGTCGGTAATTGCTCGTTCTAAGCGTCCATTCCAAGTATTTAATTGGATTAATTTCATAAGAGAAATTCCTTCCGTAGCCACTCGTCCAGGGAACCGCTGCCACCGGCGCTAAAAGCCAGTACCAAATCACCACTATCCAGATGCGATTTAATTGCATTTTTAAGCTCAAGGGTTAACTCAAAAGGCTGTGCGTGGGCCTTTGTAGAATTACTTAACATGTTAAGTAATTTTGTAGGTGTTAAAAGTTCCAAATCTTTATTTTCTCTAGCTAAATAGCTAGGTACTATATAGAGCATTTTCACCTTATCGAATAAAGTCGCTAATTCGTCCTTAATAAAGTGCTGGCGAGTGTTATGCAGGCCCTCATAAACCACCACTACATTGTCTCCGGCAACTTCATTGGCCAGCTGCAGTGCACCGCGGATTTTAGGTGGTGTATGGGCATAATCGCTGTAAAGATTAGGCGCGATTTGTTCAAAGCGCCGAGACAGACCAGGGAAAGAATTAAGCGTTTGGATTAACTCTGGCAAAGGTCTGCCAATAACTTCTTGCAGAGCATTGGCTACCAACCAGGCATCCAAACGGTTGACGTGACCTACAAGCTTCAGCTCGTGGTCTATCTGGGGGTCATTTTGGCCCAAAGACTTTAGCGCCTCAGAACTCTCCAGGCCTAACTTATCCTTATCTTCCTGCCACAGAAAAGTCTGGCGGCTCTGGCCGAGAAACTGCTTAAATGCATCATTGTATTCCTGCAGGGTGGGATAAATATCTGGATGGTCCCAATCCAGACCACTTATTAAGGACAAATAAGGCCGGAAAGCCAGGAAATTATGATCGTATTCGTCGGCCTCGTAAATGAAGTACTTACTCTCGGTATCAAAATTACCCATTTCGCCAAAACTAAGTTTAGCTCCGACCGAGTAACTCACCGGCAGCCCTAGTTGCTTGAATAGCCACACCGCCATGGCTGTGGTGGTGGTTTTACCGTGCGTGCCCGCGATGGCAATTAGTTTCAGACTTTTATCTTCTATGAGCTGGTTAAGGAACTCATCGCGCTTGCTGGTCTTGATGCCATTCTGGCGGCAAAACTCCAGTTCGGCATGGTTAGGGTCGGTTCTGGGCAAAGCTGAGCTGTAGACAAACCAGTCAATTGGTTTAGCGGCGTGGATTTTGGCTATTTGTTCGGTTGTTTGACCGATAGTAATGTCGCTAATACCTTTTGATCGCAGATATTCAATATAACTACTGTCGACGAGATCGGAGCCAGAAACGTCAAAGCCAGCCTGCTTGGCTATCAGTGCGAGCGGCCCTATGCCGGCTCCGCCAATTCCTGAAAAGAAAATATACATGCTCCCAGTTTAACTATTTAGATGTTCCTCTGGCAATTGCTTAAAGCTGTCTATCATGGCAACATAAAACTGATAATGCATAAGCTTTGGACTACATGGAAAAAGTATAGCCATCTGGTTTACTGGGTGTTTTTGGTGCTATTTGTCATCAGTGCGTCAGTATCGGTTGTTGCTCTGCGGCACAACAATCAGACAATGATAAAGCTTAGGGGCGAACTTTATGTGGTCGACAAGAATAACGGGGACGTTAACGTAGCGCTGAATAAGCTCCGCAACTATGTTTATTCTCATATGAACACCAATCTCTCTAGTGGCGGCGACAGTATTTACCCGCCCATCCAGTTGAAATATACCTACGCGCGTTTAGAGACTGCTGCGCAGGCTCAGGCCGATAATACCGGTCTTTATACGGCTGCCGAAGACTATTGCCAGCAGCAGATTCCAGCCAACGTTTCTATATCCGGCAGTGGACGGATTAGCTGCGTCCAAAGCTACATATTGAGCCATGGTGGCGCCAATGTTCCAGCGATATCGCCCGCACTTTATGAATTCGATTTTGTTAGTCCTAGCTGGTCGCCAGATTTTGCCGGCTGGAGTCTAGTATTTAGTAGCGGATTATTCTTGCTGTTCGGCGCCAGTTATATAATTTACCGCCGTGATCCACGGCGGTAAATAGGAGACCCGAGTTCGTACTGCTGTTATTGGCCGCTAGCGCCAGTACCGGTGCTGGCAGGAGACTGAGTTTGATTAGTCGTCTGCGAGCAGTTAGGACCGTTTGGATTTTGTTTGACGAACTGTTTGATAGCCTGAACAACCTTACCGTTGTCTTGCAGGTTCTCCCAGAAGGCGATCTGGTCGTGGTTGATGACCATTCGGTCGTAAGGAGAGTGCAACTGCTGACAGCCTAGCTTAATCAGCTGAGGGCTGGACGAGTTGGTGCTGGAAGTGGTCAAGTAGTAGACATTGTCCAGAACCATGTATTTGCTGTTTAGAGCCGTAATGTGGCCGAAGTAGGTGCTGTAAGTAACCGATCCGCTGGTTGAACCACCATTAAGGAAAACAGCTTGGTATTTGTCGGAAGTGACGAGCTTGTCTTCATTATTGAGGTTACCGCTAAGCGCCAAGAAAATTGAAAGTGATGCCAGCAGCAAAGCGCAGCCAACAACCACGATAAACACCTCAACGCGTATTATCTTAGCCGCCCAGTTGGTCTTTTTTGAGTGGCCACCAGCCGCAGCTGCGCCATCTTTATTATTTCGAGACATAAATTCCATATATGTAAACCTCGTACCCCTTTAGTCTTACTTTCTGATACGACCTATAGTAACGCATAAGCGTTTTACTGCGCAACCCCCTAAGAGCAGATTTTTGCCTTCGTTGTACGAAATACGCCAAAGACGACCAGTGGCCCCAACTGCTGGCCTAAGGTGTTTCTAAAGTGTTTTAGCTAATTGGCTAGAGCCGAAAGTTTGCCAAAGGGTTGACAAGGGAAAACCCGACAGAGTATGTTAGTGGTACCATTAACTTACTAACGGAGAGAGGGACATAAGCGATGGCTTACAAGCATACCAACAGCAAAGGTGTTACATATTATTTAAACTCCAAGAAGGTCACCCTTCGCGGTGGCAAGGCTCAGACTATCTACTATTTTTCTAAGGATGAGCGCAAAGACACCGGCACCGAACTGCCGGATGACCGTACTGTAAACGAAAACCCACGCAACGGGTTCCTGACCCTCAAGCGCAAAGCTTAACGGTTTTCAAAACCGACGAAACACCCGCCCAATGGGCGGGTGTTTCCTATACTGCCTAGGCCTTTGTTAGAATAGTAATTGTGCCTCAGCCAATTATTAAAGTAGAAAACCTACAAAAGTCATACGGCGGCAAAAAAGCCGTTAATGGTATAAGTTTTGAAGTTGAAAAGGGCGAGATCTTTGGCATTTTGGGTCCGAATGGCGCCGGCAAGACCACAACTTTGGAAATGATTGAAGCAGTGCGTGAGATCGACGGCGGCAGCGCCGCCATCGATGGTATAGATGTGGCCTCTAATCCCTATAAAATCCGAACCATCATTGGCGTGCAACCGCAAAGCCCGGCCTTCCAGGACAAAACCCGCCTGACGGAGTTAATCGAATTATTTGGCGCTGCTTATGGTGAGCGAGTCGATGCCCGCAAGTTCCTGGACGAGGTCAGCCTGTCAGAGAAGGCCGACAGCTACGTCGAGAATCTATCCGGCGGCCAGAAACAACGCTTGTCTATCGCTGCGGCTTTAGTACATAGCCCCAAAGTATTATTTATGGATGAGCCGACAACCGGCTTGGATCCGCAGGCCCGCATTAACCTTTGGAATCTGGTGAAACAGGTTCAAAAACGGGGTATCACCGTGATTTTGACTACTCACTACATGGAAGAAGCCGAATCGCTTTGCCACCGAGTGGCAATCATGGATAACGGTGAGATTAAGGCTTTAGATACACCGCAAAAGCTAGTCAAGAATTTGCTAGCTAAGGGCTTTAAGAAAGAGCAGCACGTAGAGCAGGCCAATCTGGAAGACGTCTTTTTGGCGCTGACTGGGAAGGGGTTGAGAAGCTGATGAAATGGGTTTGGACCGCAATTATAGTGGTGGTAGTTCTGCGGATTGGTATGCGTCTGCGCAACCGTTCAGCTAGCGATAAGACTACCCCAGTAAGAGTAAAGAATCGCAAACCGCTGACCGGTTGGCGCCGCAAATTATTCACCGTTTACATCTTTGCCAAGCTGAACACCCGGCGCTTTTTCCGCGACCGTCTGGCGCTATTCTTTGGCATTCTGTTCCCATTAATTTTCCTGTTTGTTTTTGGCAGTATCAGTAAAGGTGGCAATAACGGTGTATCGTTCCATGTGGCACTGATCAATAATTCCCACAGTAGTTTTTCTCAACAGTTCATCAAAGAAACTGAATCTAGCAAACTCTTCAAAGTTGACGATACGATTACGACCATGGCTCAAGCTAAGGATAAAATGAACAAGAGTCAGATTGACGGCACTATAGTTCTACCAGCTGATTTTGGTCAACCCAAAGACGGCCATCCCCAAGGGCAGGCACAGGTTTATTACAGTCCCAATAACGATCAGGCCGGTATGGCCCTGGTATCCGTCCTGCAGCAGGAGTTTAAGAGCCTCAACTCTAAATTCGTCAATGTCCACGAACCGTTCTCGGTAGCCGGTGTCCAAACCAAGCAGAAGAGTTTAACGGCCTTTGACTATACATTTTCTGGTCTATTGGGCTTCTCTATTTTAGGCGCCGGTATCTTCGGGCCGATAAACGTCTTCCCGGAGCTCAAAAAGCAGGGAATCTTGCGACGTTTCCACACTACACCGATTCGTGTTTGGCAGTACTTCTTATCAACCATGATTAGCCAAGCAATTACCGGCTTGGTAGCTATCGCGGTAATGTTCGTGGCGGCTATGACTGTGTTTCATCTGCATGTTGTTGGCAATTATTTGGAGATAGCGATTTTTCTGGTGTTTAGCATCGTGATGATTCTGGGCATCGGCCTGGCGGTGGGCGGCTGGGCTCGAAATGAGCGCCAGGCAGCACCGCTGGGTAATATCATCGTCTTCCCGATGATGTTCCTGTCTGGTGTTTTCTTCCCACGCTTCCTGATGCCGGAATGGCTGCAGGGCATAACCAATTACCTGCCAATGAGCCCGGTGGTGGATGGCGCGCGGCAGTTGATAACTGAGGGCAAGAGCCTGGCGGACATCGGTTCACAGCTTTTGATAATGGCTGTCTGGATGGTTATCATCTACATTATTGCTTTCCGCGTTTTCCGCTGGGAGTAACACCACTCGCCCTGAGCTTTTCGCAAGTTTGCGAAAAGCTCAGGGCTCGCTTAACAACAGAAATTACTTAACAAGTTAAGTATTTTTATCCTTTAAGCTGAAAGCCCTAAGCTTTATACTATTTCCAGATGAACAAATGGCTGAACCGCGCCAACCAGCGCATATCTTTGACGAATGCCGCGGCTCTGCTGGTTGGCGCCTCTCTAATTGGTCAATTGCTGGGCTTTATGCGCACTCAGGTGGTAAACGGTAACTTTAACGCACCCGGACACATAACCACCGATGCCTATTTCGCGGCTTTTAAAATCCCCGACTTCTTTTTCTACACAATTGCCGCCGGTGCTTTAGGTGTAGCATTTATGCCATTTTTGGCCGATAAGCTACATCAGGGTGATCGCCGGGCTGTCTGGCGCCTAACCTCGGGCTTACTTAACTTACTGGGAATTATAATGGCCGCTGTTGGGCTACTAATACTAATTTTTACCAGGCCGTTGCTAACTATTGTTGTAGGCCATAATCTAAGCCCATCACAGATGCACGATGCTGTTATTATCATGCGTTTAGTAGCTTTTAACCCCTTACTGTTTACGATATCCGGTATCTTGACCAGCTTGCAGCAGACCTTTGGTCGATTTTTCTTCTATGCCCTGGCGCCAATTATTTATAACGGCTGTATTATTGCCAGCGTTTATGTTTTTAAGAATAATATCGGCCTGGTTGGCCTGGGGATTGGCGCGCTGGCGGGAGCTATTGTTCAGCTTTTGGTTGTGTTGTTTGGTCTGATTGGTATGCGTTTCAATTACTCAAGCATAATTGATTTTAAAAATGCCGACTTTCGCCGAATTCTGCGCAACCTGCCGCCACGCTCTATAGACCAGGGGATTGACTCCATAAATAGCATTGTGGAAACTAACCGGGCCAGCGCTCTGGGCCAGGGAAACATCACTTTTTATGAGAACGCTTACACTCTACACTTGGCGCCAATTCTATTAGTGGGTACGGCGATTGCCACGGCGGCCTTTCCGCGACTTAATGACCGTTTAGCTCAGGGGCGCCCAGATCTCTTTCGGCGCGAATTTTTACGCGTCTTTCGGGCGACCATCTGGATAATCATGCCCATCGCCGTTATCACGTTCTTCACGCGTGGTTATTTGGCTCGCCTAATTTACAAAAATATTGCGCCGGAAATCGCCGCAGTGTTGGGGCTGTTGGTCGGGGCGATCATCTTTCGCACGCTTTATGCCTTGATTTCGCGCTATTTCTACTCGCACAAAGATACCCGTACACCGCTGTTTGTCTCGCTATTTACTATTGCCTTGAACATCTTTCTGGCCTTTACCTTGGCCCGCCCGATAAGCCATGGCGGCTACGGCATAATTGGTTTGGCGATTGCCGAGAGTATCGTGGCCACCGTGGAGGTCTTTATCTTGTTTATAATCATGGTTTGGCGTGATCCTCATCTATTCACAGCCAGTTTCTGGGATGGTGTAGTCCGCATTATGTCGGTAACTGGCTTTACCGTAATCACTACTTATATATTTGTTAACTTTATTCCGCTAGAGGCAACCGACCGCGGCTTTATAGTGTTGGGCTCTAAACTCCTGTTCATCGTAGTCCCAACGCTTGCCGTGCATATCTTAGTCTCTTCTCTGTTTGGCCTAGAGGAGGTCGAGCCGGTGATAGCTAAACTCAAACAAGTCGTTCTAAAACCAATCCGCATCCAATAGCTACTTCTTACCCACCTCTGTTATACTAGAGGTCAATGAATCAGGATAAAATCCGAAATTTTTGCATAATAGCGCATATTGACCACGGCAAATCTACTTTGGCAGACCGCCTGCTGGAATTGACTGGCACGGTGCAAAAGCGCGATATGAAGGCCCAGTTGCTGGATAAGATGGACTTAGAGCGGGAGCGGGGAATTACCATCAAACTGGCTCCAGTGCGCATGAAATATAAAGACTACGAACTGAATCTAATTGATACCCCGGGGCACGTGGACTTTAGCTACGAAGTCAGTCGTTCGCTGGAGGCTGTCGAGGGCGCGATTCTGGTAGTCGACGCTAGTCAGGGCATCCAAGCCCAAACTCTAGCCAACGTTTATCTGGCTATGGCGGCCGATTTAAAAATAATTCCGGTGCTGAACAAGATCGATTTGCCAGCGGCGGACGTAGAAACTGTTAGCGCTGAAGTGATGAAACTTTTGGGCTGCGCCAATGAAGACATCCTGCTGGTCAGCGCCAAGACCGGACAAGGTGTGGATGAGCTGCTGGAGCGGGTTGTTAAAGACATCCCGTCGCCGGCCGGTACGCTGGACGCGTCTACGCGAGCACTGATTTTTGACAGCTACTATGATGATTACCGCGGGGTGATTCTTTATCTGCGGGTGGTGGACGGCCACATTAATAAAAACGATCAGATTAAAATGCTAGCTACTGATGCCCAGGGGATTGCTCTGGAAGTCGGCTCGTTGAATCCGGAAATGTCCCCAGCAAGTAATCTTAGAGCCGGTGAAATCGGCTACATCGTCACTAACCTCAAAACAACTCGCGAGGCGCGGGTCGGTGATACCGTCACCTTGGCAACCGGTTCCTCCGCGGAACCGTTACCTGGTTATCGCAACATCACGCCTTTTGTTTACGCCGGTTTTTTCCCGGAAAGCAATGAGGATTATCAATTGCTCAAAGACGCGGTTGAGCGTTTATCTTTGAGCGATTCGGCATTGCAATTCAGCCCGGAAAATTCGCCCGTACTAGGATTTGGTTTCCGCATAGGTTTTCTGGGCTTGCTGCATATGGACATCGTGCGCGAGCGCCTGGAACGCGAATATGATCTGGAGCTGATCATAACCAACCCCTCTACCGACTATAAGGTTGAGCTTACTAACGGTGAAAAGTTAGACATAAAATCGGCTGCCGAGCTACCAGACATTAGTGAAGTGGCGGAAATTAGTGAACCGTGGGTCAAGGGCGAAATAGTCTGCCCTAGCGAGTACATTGGCGCAGTGCTGCAGCTGATTGTGGGCACCCGAGGTCACCAGAAACATATCGGCTACATGGACGCCCTGGCGGTAATTGATTTTGAAGCGCCGCTGGCCAACCTTTTGACCGATTTTTACGACCAGCTCAAAAGCTTGACCAGCGGCTATGGCTCTTTCAATTACGAATTGGCCGATTATCGAGCCGAAGACCTGGTGCGGGTTGATTTTTACGTCGCCGGTGACCGCATAGACGCGCTGGGCATTATGACTCACCGCACCGAAGCCGAGCGTCTTGGTCGGTCTGCCGTGACAAAACTAAAAGAGGTCATTCCGCGCCAAAACTTTAAAGTCAGTGTCCAGGCTGGTATTGGCGGCAAGTTCATAGCGCGCGAAGACATCAGCGCTTACCGCAAGGACGTCACCACCGGTTTATACGGTGGTGACGTCAGCCGCAAGAAAAAAGTTTTGGCTAAACAGAAGAGAGGCAAAGAGCGGATGAAACGATTTGGTAAAGTAGATATACCAGCCGAAGCTTTTGCCGTAATGTTAAAGAGAGATTAAAAATGACCCGCGAAGAATTTTTAAAAGTTTTCCCAGGATTAATAATGAATTATCAGCCGGCGCCTGATGTTCTAAGTCATATTGGCAACGTCGAACTACTAATGATTATCGGCCCTTCAGGTGCGGGCAAAACTACGATTATCAATCAGCTTGGTCTGCCGTATATTCCCAGCGATGTCACTCGTGCCCCGCGCGTAGGCGAAAAAAGTGGCATGGATTATTATTTCCGGTCCGACTACGATCAAATCATTGAAGAGATAAAGGCTAGGCGATTCGTTCAAACCGCGGTCAGCCCCAGCGGCGATTTTTATGCCACTAAATCGAGTAGCTATCCAGTCTACGGTACCGGCGTAATGGCGATAGTTGCCGATGTTATACCAATCTTCCGCCGTTTGGGTTTCTCTAAAACCATCAGCGCATTTATCGTGCCACCGTCATATGACGAGTGGCTGCGGCGTATGAAAAACCATCCGGTTAACGATGATTTATCGTCGATGCGCCTGGCAGAAGCCCGCCGCTCATTGGAATTTGCCCTCAACGACCAAGAGTTACACCTTATACTGAACGATGATTTATCAAAGGCAGTTCAGCAAGTTAAGGAACTTATGGAAGGCCAAAGCGACAGGCAGCGGGAAGGGCTCGCCAAAGAAAGCGTAAAGGCGCTGCTGAGCAGCATCGATAGCGTTTAGCCAATGAGCCAATTCAGCCTAAAACACTATCAAGAATTCAAGGATGTTATAGATAACTATGCAATCTCGGAGCGTGCCTATCGAATCCTTAAAGACCTAAAACTAGTCCTACTTATTGGCCCGACCTCCGGTGGCCGCAATACAATAATTGGGCATCAACTTAGCACCGGTAAATATTATTTCATCGTTTCCGACACTACCAGGCCACCGCGCGTTAATGATGGGGTACTCGAACAAAACGGCAAGCAGTACTGGTTCCGGGATGAAGCTGAAATGCTGGCCGACCTCAGGTCCGGTGACTTTTTGGAGGCCGAACTTCTTCATCAGCAGCAAGTTTCAGGCATCAGCATTCGAGAATTAGAAAAAGCCAAAAACGAACAAAAAATCGCTATCACAGATGTTGACGTAGAAGGCATTCACAATATTCTTAAAGCCAAGCCCGATACTGTCGCGATTATGCTATTGCCGCCAAGTTTTGATGAATGGCAAAGGCGGCTAACTGGCCGCGGATTTATGCCGCCCGAGGAGCAAAAACGCCGGTTAGAGACCGCGCTCAAGATTTTTCAGGACGGCCTCAAGCAAAGCTACTACCATTTTATAATCACCGAAAATATTGAGCAGTCAGCCGGCATCATTGATTCGATAGCTCAGGGCGGTGCTAACCCTCATCAGGGTAGAGCTCTGGAAGTCTTAAATCAACTTATAGAGCAGCTACAGAATAAACTCGCTAATCCTTTCTAAAACCGGTTAGCACTCTTGACATGAGAGTGCTAATCTCTGCTATAATATAGGTACTTAGCAATAAAGCTATGTGAGTGCTGAATATGACTGAAAGACAAGCTAAAATCCTACAGGCTATCATCGAGCAATACGCCGAGGTTGCCAGTCCCGTTGGCAGCAGCCTGCTGACTAAACTTTTTGATGTTTCCAGCGCCACTGTTCGCTCTGAGATGGCTGAGCTGGAGCGCCAAGGCTTCATCCAGCAGCCACACACTAGCGCCGGCCGTGTCCCAACGGACAAGGGCTATCGTTTTTACGTTAATAATTTAACCGAAATTGAAGAAAAACCGAATGCGAGCCGGGCTTTGACCGCTCGTGTCCAGTCCGGCGGTCAACCGGAACTTACCATCCGCAGCACCGTGGATACACTTGTGGAGTTGACCCACAATCTAGGCCTTGCCACCATCGGCAATGAGCTTTATATGAGCGGGCTATCCAATTTGTTTGGCCAGCCGGAGTTTATGCATCCGGGCCAGGTTCAAAAAATTGCTAGTTTGCTCGACAATTTACAGCCTTGGCTGGCGGAGGCTGCTCCTAACAAACCCCTTAGCGTGTACATCGGTGGTGAAAATCCTATTGGCCGCAGCGCCGGAGCATCCTTAATAATCAGCCGTTTCCGCAGTCCGTTTAGCGATAGTAGTTACATTGGCGTGCTCGGGCCGACCAGGCAGAGTTATCGGGATGTAATGGGCCTGGTCGGCCGGGCTGGTAAGACGCTGGAGGAAACGCTGCATGTCTAAAAAGCCAACCGTCGCTGAACTTGAGCAAAAAATCGCTGAGCTAACCGAAGCTTTGCAACGCGAGCGCGCCGACGCCGTAAACGTCAAGCGCCGGGCCGACGAAGACCGCAGCCGGATGGGCGATTTCTACAAGGTCATGATAATGCGTGAGTTTTTGCCCGCATTAGATAACCTGGAGCGCGCGCTTAAGCAGGTGCCCAAAGATCTGGCTGGCCATGACTACGTCAAAGGAATACAAGGCGTTGCCAAACAGTTTGAACAGTGTTTTGCAAAGCTTGGGATTGAACGCATCAAAACCATTGGTGAGCCGTTTGACCCCAAACTGCACGAAGCAATCAGCGTGGAGGGTGATGGCCCTGGAGTTGAAGTTGTTTGCGAGGAACTTCAACCGGGATACAAGCTGGGTGACGAAATCATCCGCCACGCCCTAGTCAAAGTAAAGATGGAGAAAAAATAATGGCCGAAGCTTTACCCGAGCCTTCCGAGGACGATGTAAGAAAAATGTTTAGGGCGCTGGACGCTGATCTTGCCAATCCTTCCAGGATCGAAATCGAGCAAATAAATGCGAAAATCGCCGATCTAATTCATAAGCGTGATTTTGTCGCAGAGAGCTTTGACATAAAAGGCATCAATGAAGAAATTGACGATTTACTGATTCGAAAAGCTGAGCTGCTAAGAACTATTGAACCGAACACTGATGCCCAAGAAACGACCACCTTGGGAGCGAGCGAATAAGCTAATAATTTAAAGGAGTAAATATGGCAAAAATTATAGGAATAGATTTAGGAACAACTAACTCCGCGATGGCGGCAATGCAGTCCGGCAAGCCGGAAATCATCGCCAACTCTGAGGGCAACCGTACCACGCCCAGCGTGGTGGCTATCAACAAGAACGGCGAGCGTTTGGTCGGCCAGGTGGCTAACCGCCAGCGCGTGACCAACCCCACCAACACTATTTTTGGTGTTAAACGCTTAATTGGGCGTAAGTTCGATGATAAAGAAGTCCAAAAGGATCTGGAGCTGATGCCCTACAAAATTGTCAAAGCCGGCACCGGTGTAAAGGTAGAGATGGATGGCAAAGGCTACAGCCCCGAAGAAGTCAGCGGTATGATTCTGTCCAAGCTCAAGGCCGACGCCGAGGCTTTCCTGGGCGAGCCGGTTACCGAGGCCGTGATTACCGTTCCGGCTTACTTTGATGACGGCCAGCGCCAGGCAACCAAAGATGCCGGTAAGATTGCCGGTTTGGAAGTTAAGCGCATCATCAACGAGCCGACCGCCGCCGCTCTGGCTTACGGCTTAGACAAAGGCAAAGAAGAGAAAATCGCCGTATTTGACCTCGGCGGCGGTACTTTTGATGTTTCTGTTCTGCAGTTAGGCGACGGTGTCTTTGAAGTGCTTAGCACTAACGGCGACACTCACCTGGGCGGTGAAGACTTCGATATGCGCATCGTCAACCACTTTGTCGAACAGTTCAAAAAAGAATCCGGCATCGACATCAAAGACGATAAAGCCGCTATGCAGCGCCTCAAGGAAGAAGCCGAAAAAGCTAAGAAAGAACTCTCCACCACAGAAGTCGCGGACATCAACCTGCCGTTTCTGACAGCCGATGCCGAAGGCCCCAAGCACTTTGAATACAAGCTGACTCGCGCCAAGCTCATCGAGCTGGTCCAAGACCTAATCGACCAAACAGCCGGACCGTGCGAAAAGGCAATCAAGGACGCCAAGCTAACCGCTAAAGATATTAACGAAATTGTCTTAGTAGGCGGTATGACCCGTATGCCGGCCGTCGTGGAAAAAGTTAAACAGATCTTTGGCAAGGACCCGCTGCAAGGCGTGAATCCGGACGAAGTCGTAGCCGTAGGCGCCGCCATCCAGGGCGGTGTGTTGCAGGGCGACGTCAAAGACGTGCTGCTGCTGGACGTCACGCCGCTGTCCCTGGGCATTGAAACCCTCGGCGGTGTTACTACCAAGTTGATTGAGCGCAACACCACTATTCCGACCAGCAAGAACGAAACTTTCAGCACGGCTGCCGATAACCAAAACAGTGTAGAAATTCACGTGCTGCAGGGCGAGCGCGAAATGTCCGCGGACAATAAATCCCTGGGCCGCTTTGTACTGGATGGCATTCCGCCAGCGCCGCGTGGCGTTCCGCAGATCGAAGTCACCTTTAACATCGACGCCAACGGCATCCTGAATGTCACCGCTAAAGACAAAGGTACTAGCAAAGAACAGAGCATTACCATCCAGGGCAGCGGCAATCTCGATAAAGATGAGGTGGAAAAGGCGGCCAAAGAAGCCGAAGCCCACGCCGAAGAAGACAAGAAAAAGCGCGAAGCCATAGAGGTTAAAAACCAGCTGGACAGCGCCGTCTACCAAGCCGAAAAGATGAAGACCGACTACAAAGACAAGCTCTCCGAGGAAGACGTAAAGACTATCCAGGAAGCCATAGACGAAGCCAAGACCCATCTTGAGGCCACCGATAAGGACGAATTAGAAAAAGCCGCCAAAGAGCTGAACGACAAAATCATGCCCATCGGCGCCAAGATGTACGAAGCCGCTCAGGCCGAAGAAAAACCAGCCGAAGACGCAGCCGCTAAAGACGATTCCAAGAAATCTGACAAAAAAGGCAAGGATGAACCTGTAGAAGGTGAAGTCGTCGACGACAAGAAAGATAAATAGTGTGAAACCAGCTAACTTCCTGCGCTATGTGGTTCTGCCAGCAGTGGCTGTAGCTGCGGGAGTTAAACTGGGCATCAAATACGCCCAAGACCATTACGTAGTCAAAGACAAAAAATTCATCGAAGGTAAAGTACTAAAGGAAAAGAAATGAACGAGCGTTTGTACCAGGAAATCGTAACACCGCAACAGTTGATGTTAGCTGTCCAAGATGAGACGGTACGCTCGACAGTGGGATTGGCTATTGAAAGGGAAAGTGGACTTTTGAAAAGTGAGGAGTTTGACCGATTGAAAGCTCGACTGGAAGAGCTTGGCATACCGTCCAATAGTATTCACTGGGTAGCGTACACTTGCGCTGAAGATATCAAGCTAGCCAGGGGCATAGAGAGAAGCCTAGACTAAATGGCTAAGCGTGATTATTACGAAGTTTTGGGCGTTAGCAAAAGCGCCAGCGCTGACGAGCTGAAAAAAGCTTATCGCAAAGCGGCCATCGAGCACCACCCGGACCGCGGTGGTAATGAAGAGCAGTTCAAAGAAGTCAACGAGGCCTATGAAGTCCTAAAAGATGACGCCAAACGTAAGCGCTATGACCAATTCGGCCATGCCGGTGTAGGCAGCAGTGCTGCCTCAGACGGTAACCCATTCAGTGGTTTTGCCGGCTTTGGCCAGGGCGAGAATGTTAACTTTGACTTCGGCGACCTGGGTCTGGGCGATATTTTGGGCAGTTTCTTTGGCGGCGGCGCTGGCGGTAGCCAGCGCCGGCAAAACCGCGGCCGTGACGTTGAAACAGAGATAGAAATCTCTTTTGAGCAGGCTATTTTTGGCACCGAAGTTGATCTCCAGCTTGCGCTGGAAGATGTTTGCGAGCACTGCAAAGGCACGACCGTAGAGCCTGGTTATGAAATGCAAACCTGCGACGAGTGTAAAGGTTCCGGCCAAATCAATCGTGTGACTAAAACTATCTTTGGTAATATCCAACAAGCCATGACTTGCCCAAAGTGCCACGGCAGCGGCAAAATCCCGCAAAAACTCTGCACGGTTTGTCACGGCAAGGGAACTCAGCGCAAGACCCAGGAAATCAAACTCAAGGTACCAGCCGGTATCGATGACGGCGCTACTATCCGCCTGCGCGAACACGGCGAAGCCACGGCTAACGGTCCCAAGGGCGATTTATACGTGTTAATTAAGGTAAAGCCTCACAAAAAATTCACCCGCGAAGGCGACTTAATTCTTTCTAACCAGCATGTCAGTATGATTGACGCTGCTTTGGGCACCGAAATCGAAGTCCAAACGGTAGACGGCCCGGTGAAAATGAAAGTACCCATCGGCACCCAAAGCGGCACCGATTTCAAGCTTTCCGGCCACGGCGTGCCGCACCTTAACCGCACAGGTGCCCGCGGAGCCCATATCGTAACAATAGTAGTAGACACGCCCACAAAACTCAGCGCCAAACAAAAACAGCTGCTGGAGCAGCTGCGCAAAACCGACGGCAAACGCGGGCTCTTCGGCTAGGAGTCCCTACCTCTGGATATACGCAGGGCATAGTTTCCAAGGTCGCGTATACGGATCTTATTTTCCTCTAATTTCTGAAAGTACTCTGTAAGCAGTTTCTCTTGCTCTTCGGTCAGTGGCGGCAGCTGCCGCAACTTATCTTCGTACATATCTTGATCCGCCGCCGCAAGCAATTCTCTGGCGGTCATACCCGGCTGCAATACAGCAACACCTATCGCAAGGCTGATATCAAGCTCTTTCAGATTGGAGTTAGCCGGATCTTCTGTATAGTTTTGTATAGCGCCGCGTAAGCGCTCAACCAGAATGCGTGCGCCTATGTCATCGGTCTTGCATAGAATAGCGTACTCGTCACCACCGATGTGGCCCGGTATATACTCATCAGCTTTTGACTCGTCGAGTCGTGTTACCGCTATTATGTCTCTTTCTCCCTCGGGTCGGGGAGTGTGGACCCGTAGCTGGTCAGTAATAATTGTTTTTATATCTTCGATTACCCTGTCGCCCATCTCGTGTCCAAGGCTGTCATTTATATCTTTAAAGTGGTTTACATCGATAAATAAGATAGTCAGAGGTGTCGCGCCTGATTGTTCCACCGCGGTCTCTACAGTCTCGTGCCAAGAACCTCCGGCTTTGGTTGAGCCATGTTCATTCGGGCGACTAAGTTCGCCAGTAGGAATGTCTTGAGGTTGCCCATCTGATGACATCATGATATTATAATAAATATAAGCTATTTTGTCAAAAGGTTGTGTTTATTGGCAGCAGTATTAAAATAAGAGCTAGATATGTTAAACAAAAATCAAAAAGGCGTTATAACTGAGTTGCTCGTGATGTTAATTGTCATCGGCGCAATCCTTTGGTTGGTCTTTACCCGCGTTCATAAAGCCCAAGGTTAAATATGAAAATACTCGTAGTCAATAATTACCAACACAATAACGAAACCGCGACGTTTGAAGCCTTAAAATTATGCTTAAGCGGCCACCAAGTCGAATACCAGCGCTACAAGCCCGGCTTGCAATTTGCCGAAGCCGGCAAGGATCTAATAATTCTCTCTGGCGGCGGCGGTGAAGGCAGCGAAATTCACGACGAATACAGCAAAAATAAATTGTGGTATGAGGACCAAATCAATTTTATTCTATCGACCAAGAAACCTATCTTCGGTATCTGTATGGGTTTTGAAATAATTGCCCGCGCCTATGGTTCAAAAGTGGTGCAGATGAAGCAATACGTCTCTGGTCTCAAGACCGTATCAACCACGCAGAAGGGGCTAGAAATTTTTAATCAGAACGATTTAACACAATATCAAAATCACATCTGGCGAGTTCCCGCAGTCTCGCTGGAGCACTTCGATGTTTTGGCCGAGTCCAAGACAGGCATTGAGGCCATCAAACACAAAACCCGCCCAATATTAGCCACTCAATTCCATCCCGAAAAAGGCGGCACTCTAAGCCTGCGGGCACTCATTGATAATTGTGCCTTCAACAACCAAGTCTAACAGCCATAGATTATTGCCATAACTTCCTAAATATGGTATAATTTATACTATGTCACACGGTTATGAACCACTGGACCTCTCGGTAGGCATTCTGAGGTCAAAAATTAGTTCCGAAAATGAGCCCAGATTTCAGGCTCGATATATGAATTTGGTTAATAAGCTCAGCGACTACGGAGCCGCTGCTCTATTTGCGGACGGTCATGCCAGTTATAATCCTACCGAACACAAGTTTTCAGGACAACATACCCTCAAGGGAGTGCCGGTGGATGATAGATTGCGGCCTGACGTTGTCAGAGATTTGACGATGCCCAAGGATTCACAGCCGTTATACGAAGACGAAATGGCGCCAGCGCTGGTTCATCATCCCGAATTTAGCAAGATTCTTTCGCGCAAAGATGAAGTTTACAGACTACTTCCTGAAGTTCACCCGCTTACCTTCAGCGCTGATAATAATGAGCTTGAGGAAGCTGCCGCTGCAATCCCTGGGTATCGGGTAATCGTAAAACCGCTTGAGGGCGCTGGAGCTAAGGGAGTTAGAGTGGTGCGAAAATCAGAACTTTCGATTATAAAAGCTGAAGGCGACATGCTGGTTCAGGAGTATATCGACACTTCCGCGGGTGATCCCGGCCTGGGCATAGAAGGCACTCATAATTTAAGGGTAATATCTATCGACTCTTTGCTCATTGGCGCTGCTTCAAGAATCGGCGGTCGCAGAAAGGAGATACTGCTTGCCGATGGTCATGGTCGGGTATTTGAACCCGAAGAACTGCCAGAAGAAGTACATTCTATAGTAGATACTATTCATGATAAGTTCCAAGAGTTGCCTGGCTCTGGTAAGAACGTTTTAGGTATCGACTTGATGTATGGCAAAAGCAAAGGCCGTGAGGCGCGTTACGTGGTTTGTGAAATTAACCGCCGACCTGTCCGTATAAGCCCCTGGGACTTGAAGCGTGACGATGTCTACGACCCGGCTGGAATGCTCTGGCTAGGCTATGAATGGGATAAGTATGAGGCTAAAATGCTAGCTGACATGGCTGGCGGTGTAAAGGATTCAAAATGAAGAAGGTATTAGTTTTGGGCGGCATCTCAACCGACCGGGGGCTCCAAACGGATTACAGCAATGGCTTCAAAGCCTTTATGTCGGAATACGAGTTTGTTGAAGCCAGGTTTGATCATTTGGTTTTCGCTATCGGTCCGGGCAAATTTTCAATTACCGACGGTCGTGACGGCAAGGAACTGTCCGACTATGACATGGTAATAATGCGCGGAAAAATCCGTCGCAGTACCAACTTGGCGTATGTGGTTAGCTACTACCTAGAAGACAAAAAGGTGTCTTTCTTTAATGATTATTCGCAATATCGTCCGTCGTCTAAGCTGGCTCAGGCGATGCTGTTTTACCGGCTGAAATTACCGTTCATTGAGACCTACAGCGTTACGAATCCCAAGTTACTGGTTGAGACCGTCAATAAAAACCTAGACTATCCAATCATTCTCAAAGATTCTTATGGCTCTCACGGTCAAAGTAATTATTTGGTCGACGATGAGCCGGAGCTAAAGAAAATTTTGCACGAAAATCCGAACATCCAATTTATTGCCCAAGCCTACCACGTCAACGATTGTGATTACCGAGTGCTTGTTGTCGGCAATCAGGAACCACTGGTTATTAAGAGAACTGCCGCTAGTGGCAGCCATCTGAATAATACTTCGCAGGGCGGCCGGGCGGAATTGAGTTCTGAAATTCCCGCTGAATTTATTGAAGACTCTAAAAAATTGGCTCAGGAGCTGAAGATGACTCTGGCCGGCATCGACTTGCTACAGGACAAAAACACCTCTGAAATGTTCTTCCTTGAAGTTAATTCGCAGCCCCAGGTCCTGTCCGGCGCGTTCGTGAAAGAGAAAGAGCAGCTGCTCAAAAAACTGATAAACGGCCTATTAAACTAGGGTGCTGTGCGGTGAGTAGGCGCTGGAACTCATAATAAACAAAACGTTCCGGTGCTCCGAACTGGCAAAGCTTGATTTTGAGGCTTGTGGATTTGAGTTGTGGCGATCGACTAGAAAATGTCCATCATTGCTAATTGAGTCTTTGCATTCGGCATAAATACGGCTAGCCAGCTTTGATTCCGTACCACACAAACGGCAGCAGACCAGGAACTCAAGCTTGTTGTCCAGATTGATGTCATCAAAGTTTGTGTCAATAACTTCTTCCAGCGTACTGAGCATTTCGATATAAGGTGTCAGCCGACGATTTTTAATTTCCGCGGTATAAAAGTTAGTTTCGCCGATTACGCAGTGGGTGAACAAATAAATCAGAAGCTGCAGTTGGACCTTGTCACTTAAATCGTAGCCCTTGCTGACTTCGATGAAGCGGTTTGGACCTATATCGTCTAGCCGCCCCAATACTACGCCGGTATATAGGTAGAAGAAATTTATGGCAAAAGTCGAAAGGACACGCAGAGCTTCGGCATTCTTCAGCAGTTTATCGGCCAAATCATCCAACTCCTGCTTACTAGAACAAGCAAACAGTGAAGGCCGGGCATCAACGCCATATACCGAAATCAGATGCCTAGTTCTAAAGAGGGCCGAATGTAGCCCGTAGAGTTGGGGGAATTCTTCAAAAAAAGGCCGCCGTAGATCATGGGCGTTGCGCCTACCGCTTTGCGGCTTAGCTATCATTTCCTGTAGCATGGCCGTAAGCGCATCCTGGCTGCTATCGGGCACCACAAAGCTTCTCAACTGCCTTAGCAGCTCAAAAGCCCGGGCATCTCCATCCCAAGCAGCAATCCTGGTAGCATAATGGAATTGCTTATCTTCTGGCAGCTTGCCTACATTCTCAAAGTAATATTGCTTTATTCGTGCCGCTAGCTTCATAATGCCTATATAGTACCAGCCTATTGAATAATATAGTGAAAGATGTTAAAATAAGTCTATGGAAGAAAAACGGATTATCGGCCGCGTAGAGAAGGTATCATTTCCGGAATTGAGTATTAAAAACGTTCACGCCAAAATTGATTCCGGCGCTGATCTTTCAAGCCTCTGGGCTACTGGAATTCACGAAGACGGTAACATCCTAAAATTCAAACTTTTCGGCCGAAAATCACCACACTACACCGGTAAAGAAATTGAAATTCCAGCGCCCCATTATCTTTTAACAAGGGTCGCCAACTCCTTTGGCCACAAGGAGTTTCGTTATGTTGTCAAACTTCAGATAAAGCTATCCGGCAAAATTATCGTGGCCACTTTTACGTTGTCGGATAGAGCTAAAAAGACCTATCCAATTCTAATCGGTCGCAAGCTACTAAAGGGCAAATTTCTAGTAGATGTTTCTAAGGGAACTCCTTTGAATATGATTGAGTCAAAGAAGAAAACGCGCATGGAAAAGGAACTCGAAGTATTTAAGATGTGGGAGAGAAAAGCATGAATATTGTAATTTTATCGCGTGGGCCGGCAAACTATACCACCAGGCGGCTCAAGGAAGTCGCTATAGCGCGCGGTCATACTGTGCGGGTAGTTAATTATGGTAAGTGTTACATGACTGTAGAAAAAGGTAATCCAGTGGTCTACTACAGGGGCAAGAAGTTGACGGATGTTGACGCTATTATCCCGCGCATTGCCCAAAAATATACCATGTACGGCTCTGCGGTGGTTCGGCAGTTCGAGATGCAGGGTGTCTATACAACTGCTAGTTCAATCGCTATTGTGCGTTCACGCGATAAGCTACGAGCTTATCAGCTGCTGGCCAAAGCTGGCGTAGAAGTACCTAAGACTGTCTTTGCTCGTGAAACCGCCGATTTTGAGGAGGTCTTAGAACTAGCCGGCGGCGCGCCGGTAATTATTAAGGTCGCCCGCGGAACCCATGGTGCCGGTGTTGTTCTGGCCGAAACCCGCAAAGCCGCCAAGGCCGTGATGCAGGCTTTCTACGTGGAGAGCGTGAACTTCTTAGTCCAGGAGTTTGTTGAAGAATCAGCCGGTACGGATGTCCGGGCGCTAGTTGTGGGCGGTCGGGTAGTTGCCAGTATTCAGCGCCAAAATTTAGACGATGATTTTCGCTCCAATACTCACCAAGGTGGTGTTGGAAAAACTGTCAAGCTTACCGATGCAGAAGAAAAGACAGCCATTAAAGCTGCTAAAGCTATGGGACTGCCAGTCTGTGCTGTGGATATGATGCGCTCCAAGCGCGGGCCGTTGGTGCTTGAGGTTAATTCATCCGGCAGTATTATGACTCCGGAAAAAATCACCAAGCGTAACATTGCCGAAAAAATGATCGAGTATGTAGAGGTTAATGCCAAGCAGCGGCATCGCAAGGACCGGGTGGGGGCTTAAGCCATCAAGCAACTCCTTGTAAAGAATCTACGGTTAGCAGTTTCCGTGCTTATTTTAGTTATCGTAATCGTTGTGGGGTTGCTGGCTCACGACCGGGCGCAACACTCTAGGATAATTTCAGCTTGCGGTTTCCGGAATGATAAAACTGTCACCATCGGTTCGCAGAAAATAACCGCCGAGGTCGCTGATACAACACAGGCCCGAACTAAAGGTTTAAGCGGGCGCCCGTGCATTGGACAAAACGAAGGTATGTTGTTCGTCTTTAATCAGCCTGGGTTCTATCAATTCTGGATGAAGGACATGAAGTTTCCAATCGACATTATTTGGATTACGACCAACCACCGGGTAATCGGCCTCAAAAGCAAAGCCCAGCCATTATCGTATCCGCAGAAATTCGTAAACCAGACTTATACCGCCCAGTATGTTTTAGAGCTGGCTTCCGGCCGAGCGCTTAGCCTGGGGGTCGGTCCTACCACCACCGTCAATTTCTAAGCGTTAAGTGCTAAAATTAAGCATATGCCCGATGTAATATTGGCAGTTCTAGTTTTTGCGCCACTAGCTGCGGTCTTTTTATTGAAATGTAATGCCGCGCTGGGCTTTCTGAGCCTTTGCGCCAGTTTCGTCGTAATCAGTTTTACCAACATCGATATTAAAGATCTAACAAAAAACCTCAGCTTTCAGCTGACCAGCAGCACTTTCAGCCTAATAATCTTACTCGTGCCATTTGTACTGACTTTGCTGCTTAATCGAAAAGCATTTTCCGGTCAGCTGAAAGCTGCTTTTCATTACGTGACCGCCATATGCTCCGGGGCTCTATTAGCACTGGTTGCCATACCGCTTTTGGGTGAATCCGCTCGTTTGAATTTTGCTAACAGCTGGGCGTGGAGTGATTTACAAAAAATTCAGACGGCAATTGTGATTGCCGGCGCGGCTCTGAGCCTGGTCATAATTTGGTTTAGTAAAACCAACCTGCCGGCCAAGAAACATAAATAGGCCTAGATTGACTTTTTGGCCAAAAAACAGATAATGTAAGGTGTTATTCTGCTCGCTAACGCGGGCCCATAGCTCAGTTGGTAGAGCAGAGGCCTTTTAAGCCTCGTGTCGCGGGTTCGAGCCCCGCTGGGCCCTCCACGAAAAAAGCTGACCCACGTGGTCGGCCTTTTTGTACATAAGCAATTAAGTTTCTGAGAATAATCTGAGATTATTGATGAATGAGGCGGTTCCGGAGGACCACTTTAATTGCAGCTGGGTGCGTAGCTGTATTGTCCGGACTGGGCCTGTCGCGAAAAGTTCAAATTGAGCCACAACTATGGTGGCTGGCCGCTGCGCCGCTTTTATTACTACTAAAAACAAAGAATATAACCAGTCTGCTGATAGTTTGTGTACTTGGCCTGAGCCTAGGTCTGTGGCGCGGCAGTATCTTTATGGAACATGTTAATCAGCTTCGGGGCCTGGCGCTGGAGCAGGTAACTATACAGGCTACCGCAACCAGCGATTCGGTTTATGGCACACGGTCACAGGTCCAATTTACCGGCAATAACATTGAACTGCTCAGCCCTTATCATAGTCAATTGGCGGGCTCATTCAAGCTTAGTGGCTTTGGTGAGCACATGGTCTATCGCGGGGACCGGGTTTTGGTCAGCGGACAATTATATCCTACGCGCGGCGCTAACCAGGCCACGATTGCTTATGCCGACTTAAAACGCGTAGGTATCGGCTATAACTTGCTGAACGACATCGGCCGGCGATTCTCTGCCGGTATGCAAAACGCCCTGCCAGAGCCGCTGGCCTCTTTTGCAATGGGCTTGCTGATTGGTCAGCGCGTAACCATGCCGGCAGAAATAATTACCGCGCTGACCATGGTCGGCCTGATTCACATCGTTGCAGTCTCTGGCTACAACGTGACAATCATGGCCAGAGCTGTAGCTCGGCTAAAACTACCATCCAAATACCAGCAGCTGATGTTATCGCTGGGACTGATCGGTGGTTTTGTATTGATAACCGGTTTTAGCGCATCCATTGTGCGGGCGGCGATTGTTTCGTTGCTAACGCTATGGGCTTGGTTTTATGGCCGTCAAATTAAACCGCTGGTGTTGATTGTTTTTACGGCGGCAGTAAGCGCTCTTTATAGCCCGTTTTACATCTGGAGCGACCAAGGCTGGTATCTATCGTTCCTAGCATTCTTCGGGGTACTAGTAATCGCTCCGATTATCAGCGCCCGGCTTTTTTCCAAACCGCCCAAGCTATTGACCTCAGTTTTGATAGAAACACTTTCGGCCGAGATTATGACGTTGCCTTTGATAATGATGACATTTGGCCAGTTGTCATTGGTTGCTTTGCTGGCAAACCTGCTAATAGTGCCGCTGGTGCCGTTAGCCATGCTACTTTCGGCATTTGCCGCTGCGGCCGGAGCTGTAGCCGCACCGGTAGCCGGCTGGTTCGCGTTGCCCGCGCGCCTACTACTGACTTACATGTTGGATCTAGTGCACATTCTGTCCAATATCCCGTCAGAATTCTTACATCTAACCATTAGCCCAGTAATAATGGTTATGGCCTACGGGCTGGTGCTGCTAGTGGTCCTAGCGGCCAGCCGCCATCTGAAACTCAAAACAAAAGTAATAAAAGCCGAGGTCTAAAATTTATAAAAAGAAGAAGGACGGCCTTTCGGCCGCCCTCTCCTCACATCTCCGCACCGGATGGCGCGTTACTTCATGCCGATGTCGACACTCGCATAGCGAGGGCCGAATGGATCGCTGGCATCCTGGATCATCAGGCAGAAATAGCCCGGTTGGACGCCGATGAAGCTCATCTGCAGCACGGCTGGATTGCCGGCTGCCGGCGTACCCGACGGGCGTGTCCAGCGCAGGCCGGTTACGTCGTCGTATGGGCCGCCGCCCTTGGTTTGAACCAGACTCTCGCCGTTTGAGAGGTGCCGAGTCCGATGGGCTAGCTGCAACGGCACGCCATTGCAGCTCGTCATGTTGAGCGCCGCGGCCTTCGTCTGGGAACTCTGTGTCGTCGAGGTCATGTAGACGTCGAACGTGACGACGAAGTTGCCAGCGTCAGATGTCTCGACCGGTCCCACGCCGAAGTTCACGGGCGTGAACTGGGGCGTCTCTGCACTGGCGAACGCCGGGATGGCAAGGACCGCGAGCGCAACGATGACGATTGCCTTTGCCTTCATTGTTGAAGACCTCCTCCGGCTTAGCCGGTATAGTGAAACGGGGATAGGATGTGAGGTGCGTCCCGGAGGGACTAATTCCACCTCACGAAGACATTATTATATTACCATAAACGTTATAAAAAAGCAATAGCTTTATAGAGAACTCTCATCTGTTAGACAGAGACAGAACACCTTAGATATGGTAAAATACATCTGATATGAGTGGTCACAGTAAATGGTCGACTATCAAGCGCCAAAAGGGTGCTAATGACGCTAAGCGGGGAGCTATCTTTACTAAACTGGGCAACCAGATTGCCATCGCCGCGCGCGGCGGCACGGACCCTAACATGAACTCGGCATTGGCATTGGCTGTAGAAAAAGCTAAAGCTGCCAACATGCCCTCGGCTAATATTGAGCGGTCAATCCAACGGGCGGCCGATAAATCGGCCGCACAGATGGAAGAAGTTCTATATGAGGGCTACGGACCCGGCGGCGTAGCCGTGTTGGTAGAATGCGCTACCGATAACCGCAATCGCACCTTACCAGAAGTCCGGTTGGCCTTTAGTAAAACCGGCGGCAACATGGCTGAGCAGGGCAGTGTGGCCTTCCAATTCACCCGCAAAGGCATTATCCATCTGAAGGGTATCAGTGAAGAAGCCGAGCTGGCGGCCATAGAGGCTGGCGCGGAAGATGTCGCCGAGGAAAAAGGAACCGACGAAACAGTTATTTATACCGCTCCCGCCGACTTAGCCAAAGTTCGGGACCAACTTAAAGAAGCTGGCCTGGAAGTTGTTGGTGCCGAACTTACTTACGACCCCAACAATATTGTTGAAATAAGCGACCCGGAAACCGCCCGTAAAATTATCCGCCTAATGGATGCTTTGGAAGATTTAGACGATGTCACCAACACCTACACCAACTTCGATATAGCCGAAGGCGTCAATGTCTGAGCTGGAAGAATATCTGGAATTCGCCAAGGGGCTGGCAGAAGACGCTGGCAAAATTATGCTCAAATACTTCCGTACAGACTCTCTTCAAACTAATATAAAAGACGATTTAACGCCCGTTACTCTAGCCGATACTGAAGTTAACTCGATGGTGATATCCAGGGTAAAGGAAAAATACCCCGGCCATGGTGTTCTGGGCGAAGAGGAAAGCATCAATCTCGACAGCAAGCAGCTCTGGGTAGTCGATCCGCTCGACGGTACGGGTAATTTTGCCGGAGGCATACCGCAGTTTGCCTTTAGTATAGCCTTGGTTAGCGATGGAGCCGCCCAGATTGCGGTTGTCTACGACCCGATTCCTAAGAGGCTTCTCCAAGCGATAAAAGACAAGGGAGCGTACGAAAACGGCCGGAAATTGGATATCAGCAATAACTCTTTGAAAGATAGCCTGGTCATATCCTCCTGGGTTGTTGGCGGTATCGAGAACTCCGTATTTAAAGATAAAGCGGTTCATGCAAAATTCGCTGATAGTTATGCCCAAAGGGGAAGTATCGATGTTAAGGATTTCCCGATTGCCTATGCGCTTGCCATTGTGGCCGCGGATAGCTTAGACGGCGTGGTCAGTAGTATCAAAACCCCGTGGGATGTTGCAGCCGGTTCTTTAATAGCCGAAGAAGCCGGCGCTAAAGTTACAGATTTGTTTGGCAATGCGGTAAAGGCCTGGGATAAAGATGCTAACGGAATATTGGCGGCCAGTCCAAAGCTTCACGCGCAGCTGCTTGAGATTATTAAACCGGCGCTAAAAGATTCTAAATGAGGATAATCGGCATTGATCCGGGGACGGGGATTCTAGGCTTTGGCGTTATTGAAGCCAATAAAAATGGTAAATCAACGCTAGTTGATGGCGGAGTCATTCGCACACCGGTAAAGGAAGACGATGCCGTGCGTCTGCAAACAATCTTCGATGAATTAACGGATATAATTAACGAGACTAAGCCAACTCATATGGCAGTCGAGAAATTATTTTTCGCCCAGAACGTGACCACGGCCATGACCGTAGCGCAGGCCAGGGGAGTAGTTTTGCTGTGTGGCCGTCAAGCCAGCCTAGAGATTTCCGAATATACACCGCTGCAGATTAAACAAGCGCTAACCGGCTATGGCCGGGCCGAAAAGAAGCAGATACAGGAGATGGTCAGAGTAATCTTGGGCTTAAAAGAAGTGCCAAAACCAGATGACTGTGCTGATGCGCTGGCTGTAGCTTTAACCCACGCCATGACGTCTCGTGTAAAATAGGGCTATGATAGCGGTTTTAGAAGGCAAAATATCCGAAAAACTTGGCGACCTTGTAGTAATTGATTGTAATGGTGTTGGCTACGGGCTGTTTGTCAGTTTTGAGGATTTTGGCGCGCTTAATACTGGCGAGAAAGCCAAACTTTACGTTTATGAACATATTCGCGAAAACACCCACGACCTATTTGGCTTCAAAAAACTTCAAGCTAAGGTGTTATTCGAGCAGTTACTCAGTGTAAACGGCGTTGGGCCCAAGATGGCGCTGGCCATCATGAGCATTGCGAATTTATCGCAAGTGCGCCAGGCAATAGCTGCAGGCGATACTAAATTTATCTCTCAAGCTAATGGTGTGGGCAAGCGGGTAGCCGAACGTGTTGTAGTAGACCTAAAGGACAAAGTCGGTCTGGCTGTCAGCGAGGGCGCTACGGATTTTTTGACAGCCTCGACCAACCCAAATGACGAAGCCCTGCAAGGACTGGTAGCACTTGGCTACTCAGTCCAAGACGCCGCCGAAGCCCTCAAGAAAATTGACACCAAACTAGCTCCCGAAGACCGCATCAAAGCCGCCCTTAAATCCTAAATTATTGCACTAAGTATTTTTTTATGGTAAAGTAATCTATTCATATGCCAAGAAAATTAGCCTCACCCGAAAACCAACTACAAATTCCGAATATTATGGAAGTAGTTCAAGCTGGGCATTATTCCGAAGCTTCGGACGAAGATCGCATAACCCTCGGCAGGCTAATATCCTTAGCTGGCCAGGATTTAGTAATCCTTCCAGAACCCGAAACAGCAGACTTTAAGCATGCGGATCCTTCAGATATAGAAAATGGACTTTATATTCCTTACGGCCACCCAATATATGCCAGCGCTCAACAATTGGTGAGAGTAGGAATTAATCCGGCAAGTAGGCCGTCACTCGAGAACACTGGCGTTGTTTTTCCGAGTTCCGAATTTCAAACGGTTGCTCGCAATCCTAGAGACTTCGCCCGCCATATAGAAGCCCAAACCCGTAACGCCAATGAAAGCAATCCTGACCGTGATGAAGTTAATAGAAAAGTTGGTCGCTCGGTAGGACATGCATTATCGACAAAGATAACCAGTATCTCAGCTCTAGATGCTCAGATTAAGCAGGACATGGTTACGATGAGAAGTTTATACAGGGATCTTAATAGCTCCTGGATAGCTCATTACAAAGTAAAGAATTTAGAACCAAAACGCGCACTCGCGGACGATAAGATACACGAAGTTGCAGAGATATCGACGATTAACCTCAACTTAGGGACCGTAGCTATACAGGGTCTGCATCTAGCAATCAAGAAAAACCTGTACGGCGGTAATAGAACGCATGCTGAAGTAGCCTATAACTGGCAGAAGTACATAAAATTAGTGGGACGCCACATGGGCGCTAAAGTACATAAGTTGGAGGTGTCAGAAGCGATGTGCAGGGACGAGTTTTCAAGGTATAAATATTTCTTAGAGCCGGAAGCACGCGCGGCTTAAGAGTATAATTAGAAGAATATGAGCAAGGAAAAATTAAAAGATGGTGGTAACTGGACTCCGGAAATGAATGCACGCTTTGACGCACTGACCGGTCCTGGTGGGGTGCCGGATGATCAAGCCCGCTCAATTATTTTGAATGAAGCTGGCCTCAAAGTGTTTCCCAAAAAGACTCCTACCAGGCTTCCATTTTCAGCGATTGAAGTTACCGGGAGCGATATAGTAGAAGCCACCCAGCGAGTAGTTCATGATGAGCCCGATGTTCCGCAGCCAGCGCCGCCTCAGCCTGGCGAGACTGACGAGCAGATTCGCCAGCGGCATCGCGACGCTCTGAAAGCTAGAGCAGAGGCTTTAGGAACCGGGCCGATATCCGGAGAATTATCCCCGGATGTACAACAATTCATGACGGAAAAGGGCTGGGGAGACGCAACTGACCCTCACAAAAATAAAACCGCTTAAATCATGAATCCAATCAGCAATTTACCTAAGCCGTTTTTTGTGTTGGCGCCGATGGACGACGTTACGGACACAGTTTTCCGGCAAATTGTTAGCGATTGTGCCAAGCCGGATTTATTTTTCACTGAATTCGTAAATGTTGATGGGCTGCAAAGCCCGGGCCGCGAAAAGCTAATACACAAGCTTGCACTGAGCCCCAAGGAAAAGCCAGTGATTGCCCAGCTTTGGGGCTTAAAGCCAGCCAACTTCAAAAAAACCGCGGCCGAGGTTAAAACCATGGGTTTCGACGGGGTAGACTTGAACATGGGTTGTCCGGTGAAAACGGTTATTAAAAATGGTGCTTGCGCCGCACTTATCAATAACAGGGAACTAGCACTAGAAATTATCCAGGCCACCAGGGAAGGAGTGGGCGACGACTTCCCTGTCTCTGTTAAGACTCGGGTAGGATTTACAACAGTTGACATGAGCTGGATTGAATTTTTACTCTCCCAAAAAATACTTAACATGTTAAGTATTCATGGCCGGACGGCTAAACAACTTTCTAAAGTTCCGGCCAACTGGGATTTAATTGGGCAGATTCCGCAAATGCGCGATTCCCTTTCGCCTGGTACTAAAATTGTTGGTAACGGTGATGTCATGGGTCGCAGCCAAGGCCTGGAGCTAGCCGAAAAGTATAAGCTGGACGGCATCATGATTGGCTGCGCGATTTTTGACGACCCATTCGTATTCGCGGAAAATAGCCCATGGCAGGGCTACGCGCCGCAGCAGAAGATGGACCTTCTCAAGAAACACGTCGAACTATATCTGCAAACCTATAAAGAAGGCGGAAGAAAATTCGAAACACTGCGCAAATTTTGCAAAGTCTATATCAGTGGCTTCGATGGGGCTAAAGAATTACGCGAACAGTTTATGCAAACTGAAACACCCGAACAAGCGTTAGCTTTATTGACAAAAGCAGTTTAAAATATAATTATCAACAACATGAATTCACCGCTATCGCCTAATCGCCGGCCGGACTTAAAGCTAGTGGTTCCGGAACAAGAGTCGGAAGGCAACGAGAGGCTTGAGAGCCGTGCCCGGCAGCTTGCCGGAACCATTCTGGGCTATCCGAAGCGGTTTTATGAACGACACCTAGCTCTAGTTAAGCCCGAAGTAGACAGAGTGCCGTGGGAACGACCCGGCTTTGTCAAAGAGTTGCACCAGGGATCTCTAGAGATTACTCATGAGATGAGAAGCGGCGGTAAAACCGATCTACCTGATGAAGATAGACGAGAACGAGCGCCCGACAGCATTTCAGAACCAAAAGACTAACTATAAAAATGTGGTGGACTCCAGTTTATTAACTTGGAACCACTCCACCAACAGCTTGACACTTGGTACATCCTGTTTTCCGGGTCAGAGCTTGGCAGGGGTTACCTGGCTGCCAGTGCGTTATAGAACCCGGTTGGCGTGGTAAACTTTCAATAAGCGTTAGGCTCGGCTCTAACAGCTTGCTACGGCTCGCAGCTACAACTGCGAGCTATTTCTTTTTAGGGCGAATTGTTTCGATTTCCGTTGTTCTCGGATGCCTACGAGCGTAATCCGGCGTAGTGAACTGGCCGTTATCTGACCGCCGTGGAACTTTCCGAGCTGGAGCTGGTTTTGGTGGTTTGTTTGCCATTACCAATCCTATCTGGCCGGTATACTGCTACTCCCTGCCGAGCTGTAAAAGAGCAGTGGTACGTTTACCCCGGACCCTGCTCGCTAGAATAATTTTCTAAAGAAAAGGGTGCAGGCTAAGATACATCTATGTAATCCTCTCCCGACACCTCACTGCTTCACAAGGAAGCACACAACTATCATAACAAAAACCACTAAGCATGCATGTAGTAGTATTGACTCTAATCTAACCCCTACATCTAGTGGCTGTAAGGAGTTAAATATCCATACTTAAAAGCCGGGGTACCCGGGAGTTTTTAAGGAAATGGCGTTGAAATACGTGCCTTTCAGCCCACTGTCCATCAAATTTTTATGATGACCGCAGCTATTCCTGCAAGCGTCAAAGCTATACCAAAAGACTCGACTGAGTATTTTACTAGCCTAAACTTCACGGAGGCTATTCGGCTTGTGGCCCAAACTTGACTTAGTACATCGTCTAATAGGTCGGGGTCCGCTTTTACCTGTTTTTGGAATTCGTTCTTGAAACCAGTTAAGTCGTCTCGAAAACGTGCATAGATGTCGCCAAAAAAAATTACCGACTTTGGGGCCCCATGCTTGGTGATAGGGGTGAGTGAAATTATCGCGCAGGATAGGCTTAAAAATAAACTTACGGCGGCGGCCAGCAGCATCCACATAGCGACAATGTCTTTCCCTTCGCTATTCCACTGCGGCAATATGTGGATTATGGCGGCGCCCAAAACACCGTCTATCGCAATTAGTGTTCCGGCTTTAGTATCAGAGAACTTTATCCAGCTTTGATTGTTAGCCAACGCTTTCCAGCTGGGACTGCTCATATGGAATATCTGACGGTAAGAGGCACTGAGTGGCTTGATGTGAATCCGGGCTTTACGGCCACATAGACCGTTGCTGTGCTTCCGACTAAGGCGAATTTCTTCTTGGCAGCTGCACTTAATTGATTATATGCGGCTCGGCCCACGATAATCCCGCCGCCTTTAGCATTATCAGCAAACTTTGAGGCACGATTAGCAGCCTTACCCGCCCATATTATGTCGTTATTGCCCTTACGGCCCCCTCTTACTGCGACATATGTTCCAAAGTCAATGCCAACACCGCAAGCGACCGGATGCCTGTACCGTGCCTTTAGGACGGGGCTCACCTTTTTCTCAATATAACTTTGCATCCAAACTGCGCAGTCAATGGCACGCTCAACAGCCAGGCCATTTTCGTTATCAAAAAGCACCATAATCTTGTCCCCGGCAAATCCGCGCACATGACCGTACTTGGCCCTTGCAATCGCAACCACGCCCTCCAGGTAGACCTTATACATTTTTGCCGCTACCTCATCCGTATGTGCCTCGGTTAAAGAAGTTGATTCTCGCATGTCGATATACAAGACAGCGCTTTCTAGTTTTTTTCCACCCCTTAAACTTATATCAGCTTTTTTTGGTACTGTTTTAGTGTTAATTACTTCTAACGGCTGGTTGACGATTTCGGCTACTTCCGCAGCTAATTCTCGGCTTAAATTGACTTTAAAATCGCTTGGCGCTAGGGTGTGCGGGTGACGAAGCGTTACCCTAGTACTAGGCGCTTTTGCCGGTGGGATAAATCGCGCAATCGGTAACCCTGGCATTATTGGAGTTGTCGGCCTTGGGGTTAAAAATTTCAATAAGTTTGAGGAGGGCGGTTGAGGATTTGAATTACCGCTCAATCTCGCCAGCATATCTGCTAGCGACCCAGGATAATCATCATTTGAACTCCCGTTCTGCATATGTATATTCTACCATAGCCACCTAAGGATACAGAGCACGTGTCAATAGCGCTTACGATTATTTGTATGGCTGGATAGCCTGGCAAAAGTGACAGTTCGGTCATCAAACTATCTTTTTTGACCGACTATGCACTTTTCTACCCCTGGAGCACATCCGTTAAATCGTCTGTTCAAATTATGCAGTTATTGACTACAATTGTCGGCTGTCCAGGCATTAACGCCATCGTTAAAATCTTGCGAGTTGCCGTTATCGTAGCTCGGGTCGCAGATTTGGTACTGCTCACCGTAGGCATAGCCAGCATCATAGCCACTTGTGTCTGCCGCAGGGACGTTAGATGTGCTCGCTGGCGGCTGAGTCAGCGGTGACGGTATAGTGCCCGCCGGTACATTAACAACAGCAGATTGCTGGCTTGGAACGGTGCTTTGATTTGACGGTTGGCTGCCAGGTGCATTTCTATCTATACCGGAGCCTAGCGCCGCAATTAGGCAAACGCCAATGAGCCCATAAACGACCTTTTGAATTAGCTTTTCATTATTCGGTGAGCTCATAAGCCAGTGTTACAGGTCGCTATATTCTTTGAGTGCGTTATGCAGTAGCTGTATTGTGCATCATTTTGCTGTGCCTGTTTGTTTAAACGCTCGTCTTGTATATGAACTAGCACAGCAATGAATAGCGCGGCCAAAGTAATCAGAGCTGCAATAACAATTAGCATTATCTTAAAACTTCTGCTTACTCTACCAAAGCCCTCTGATTCCCAACTTGCTCCAAGGCCATAGCCAAAGCCGTAGCCTACGAAGAGGGCACCGGCAAGATGAAGCCACAAGCTCGAGTTTGTTGGCCAGTGCGCCATTAAAGTAATTAGCACCCAGAATATTATCGAGCCAATAATAAACCACTCTTTGCCTTTTCTTTTGCCCCCCGAATGTCCGGTCTTTTTCTTGTCGTCCTTCATTTTGAACTCCTTCACAAGGGTTATCGGCAATAAACAGAGCCCGCCGCCAGGCGGCAGCCTTTCGGCCACCCATAATCCTTTCGGAATATGACCGGTAAAGATACCTGAACGACGGGCTCAGTGCTCTTTACCGGGTTTTCGACCATGCGCCGTTGCAAATTCTACATGAGTATTTGGTGGACGTTTAGGTCTTAGCCTTATCTAGGCTCAAGCCGTATTATACTGATTTCTCACACATTTACACCTTAAATTGAGTGTCATTAAAATATTACAATCACACCTTGACCGGCTATAAGGCCTCTACTAAACTACCGGCAGACATGTAGCTAGAAGGCATGGTGAAAGCCCTAGCAAGTTCCTATGAAGCAGTGTGATGAGATGCCCGCCGGGCAAACACAGCGGTAGAGGAACCATCGTCCGAGATGCGATTGCTCGGAGAAGCGGTGACCGATATGAGTACCAACGATTATCGGCAGGCCGCTATTTTTTATGGCAAAAACCATGCAAGAAGAACCGATTATCACCGTTAAAGCCGCTCGCCGTATTCTTGGAACCACAGCCAAGGGGTTATCTGATGATGCAATCATGCATCTATTGAGGCAAACTGAGTCGATAGCGGATACGGTCATAGCTCATTTTAGTGATTCTAAAATCAAGTCTGGTGTTGAAAAAAAGCAAAAAAGCGCTAATACTAAGGGCCAGAAATGAAAGTCGTAATCTACACTCGGGTGTCTACTGACGAGCAGGCTCGGAGCAATTTAAGTCTGAAGGGCCAGAAAGACGCAGCGCTGAAGTATTGCGCTGATAATGACATACAAATAGCCGCAATCTTTACTGATGAAGGAGAATCGGCCAAGACGGCTGACCGGCCACAACTTCTGGCGGCATTAGATTACTGCAAGAAGAATTATAAGGAAATTGATGGTTTTGTCGTCTGGAAATTGGACCGACTTGCAAGAAAGTCAGCCGACCATCATGTAATAACAGCAGTCCTTAAAAAACACGGCGTAAGGCTTATATCAGTCACGGAGCCGATTGACGATTCGGCCACTGGTCAGCTGATGGAGACTATTCTGGCCGGGTATGCTCAATTCGATAATGACGTGAGAGCCGAGCGCAGCGGCGCTGGTGTACTGCGACGAATCCAAGAGGGCGGTTGGCCACACTTAGCACCGCTCGGTTATATCAATGTCAAAGACGACCTAAAACGTCCTACCCTTGAGCCTGATGAAAATGCACCAATCATAGCGAAGTGGTTGCTCGAGTATCTCAAGGGCGGGTACACTCAATACGACATGAATGGGCTTGCTTGGAAGATGGGAGTCCGGTCTCGTCTCGGCAAGCGGTTATCCTACCAGCAGACATGCAACATGCTGCGCAGCCCGATTTATGCCGGTCAGGTGTACTCTAAGATGCTAGATTATCCTATTAGGGGCTTACATGAGCCGCTTATAACCCTAGAAGACCATCTGTTAATACTTGATAGGCTAGATGGCCGGAAGAAGCCACGGAGCGGTGAAAGAGTCAATAAGGCTTGGCCCTTGCGAGGTGGGTTCGTTATTTGCAACATTTGCGGTGCGAGTCTCACCGGCAGCGCACCAAAAGGCCGCAGCAAGCATTATCCGATATACAGCTGTCCAAACTGCCGAGCTAAAAACGTAGGTCATCGAGTGAGCGTTGACAGGGAAGCCATGCATGCGCAGTTTGAGGACTTGCTGCTGAGTATCACGCCTTCCGAAGTGCATCTAAAGCTGTTTCGTGAAGTCTTCGTTAAGAAGTGGCAGAAGGCTCATCTTGAGCAGCGCCGCCGCATACAAGAATTGCAAGGTGAGCTTGAAAGGCTGGAAGAGCGCAAGGGTCGAGTAGTTGACATGTTTATAGACGGTCAGCTTACGCCGGAAGAGAAACGAGAACAAACAAGCCGCATCGAATCGGACAGACTTAGAACCGAGCTAAAACTAAGCGAAATGAAAACTCAAGCCGTTGATTCTGACACCCTGATTGACTTCGGTATTAACATGATTAAGAACGCTCCAAAGCTGTGGCGTATAGCGAACGAAATAGAGCGGCGGCGGTTACAATTGGCCATTTTCCCAGAGGGTCTACGCTATGATTTTATAAACGGGTTTGGAACCGCTAAATTAAGCGGTTTATACGATGTTATCCAACAAGTTGACGAACAAAATATCAAGGCTGGTGGGGGTGCCTGGACTTGAACCAGGGACCAATCGGTTATGAGCCGACTGCTC